>CACLSF010000001.1 GCA_902609535.1 uncultured Pelagibacteraceae bacterium
AGATTTAGATGTTTTTGATTTAAATATTGAAGAAGGCAAAGAAGTGTCAATTAAACCTAAGCAAACAAATCAAAATACAAAAAGATTATGGGGAATGAACAGAAGTTTAATTAATAATGCTATTATTGGTGCTAGCAAAGGATATGAAAAAATTCTTGAATTAACCGGTGTAGGTTACAGAGCATCATTAAAAGGAAGCGTATTAAATCTTCAATTAGGTTTTAGTCATGATATAAATTTTCAAATTCCAGATGGTGTTAAAATTCAAGTAGAAAAACAAGTAGTTTTAAAAATCTCAGGGACGGATAAACAACAAGTAGGAATGGTTGCTGCTGAAATTAAGAGTATTAGACCTCCAGAACCTTATAAAGGAAAGGGGATTAAAGAACAGGGACAATATATATTAAGAAAAGAAGGTAAAAAGAAATAATGAAATTAAATAAATTAGAAAGAAAAAAATATCGAGTTAGAAATAAAATTAAAAGAGTTTCTTCAAGCGAAAGATATAGACTATCAGTAAGTAGATCTATAAAAAATATTAGTGCTCAAATTATAGATGATAAAAAAAATATCACATTAGCATCAGCATCCTCTAATACTAATGAAATAAAATCACAAAAAAAAAATAAGAAAGAACTGTCATCTTTAGTTGCAGAAATGCTAGCTAAAAAAGCTAAAGATATGAAAATTACAAAAGTATATTTTGATAGAGGTGTATACAAGTACCACGGAAGAGTAAAATTACTAGCAGATGAATTAAGAAAACACGGAATGGAATTTTAAATTATGGAAAAAAATACTGAATTTGTTGAAAAATTAGTTCACATTAACAGAATTACAAAAGTTGTTAAGGGAGGAAGAAGATTTGGTTTCTCCGCTCTTGTAGTTGTTGGAAATCAAAATGGTAAGATTGGTGTTGCGCATGCAAAAGCAAAACAGGTACCCGATGCAATAAAAAAAGCTAACGAAATGGCAAGAAGAAATTTGGTACAAATACCTTTAAGAGAAGGTAGAACTATACATCATGATATTTTTGGTAAAGATGGTGCTGGTAAAATTAAATTAAGAGCCGCCCCTAAGGGTACAGGAATAATTGCGGGTGGTGCGGTGAGAGCAGTTTGCGAAGTTCTCGGCATAAAGGATATAGTAGCAAAATCTCTTGGAACAGCAAATCCTCATAATGTTATTAGAGCTTGTATGAAAGCACTGTCTAATCAAAACTCACCAAAGAATATTTCATTAATAAGAAATAAAAAAATTTCAGAAATTATTGAAAAAAGAGGTTAACTAAAATGAATATTTTAAACACAACTGTAAAAGTGAAACGTAATAAAAAAAGACTTGGTAGAGGTATAGGCTCTGGTAAAGGCAAAACTTCAGGTAGAGGAATAAAAGGTCAAAAATCTAGATCAGGAGTTGCAATAAAAAGTTTTGAAGGTGGGCAAATGCCTTTGTACAGAAGACTTCCAAAAAGAGGTTTTAATCCAATTAAAAAACAAAAAATCGCTAAAATTAATTTAGACCAACTGCAAAAATTTGTAGATTCTAAAAAAATTAGTATTGATAATCAAATAAATTTAGAAGACTTAAAAAAAAATAAAATAATAAATAAGTCATTTTATAAGTATAAAATTCTAGGAAATGGTAATCTAAAATCTAAGGTTGATATTTTGGCTGATTTTTCATCAATGGCAGCTAAATTAAAAATAGAAAAGCTTGGTGGAATTTTAAATTTAAAAAATCCTAAATAGCAATGAGTGAAACCTCACAAACTAACGATTTAAGAAATAGGATCATTTTTACAGTATTTATACTTGCAATTTATCGACTTGGAACTTTTGTTCCACTACCAGGCATTGATCCGGAACAGCTCCAAATAATGATGGATAGCAATCAAAAAGGTTTGTTGGGCATGTTTAATGTATTTGCCGGTGGCGCAGTAAGCAGAATGGCTATATTTGCTCTTGGAATAATGCCATATATTTCCTCTTCAATTATTGTCCAATTGTTAACTGGAGTTACAGATTATTTTAAAAATCTAAAAGCTCAAGGAGAGATAGGTAGACAAAAAATTACTCAAATTACAAGATACGGAACAGTGCTATTGGCAACAGTTCAAGGATATGGATTAGCTGTAGGATTGGAGTCATCAGCAGATTTGGTTATAAATCCTGGTTTATTCTTTAAGATTTCAACAGTAACTACTATTGTAGCTGGAACTATTTTTTTAATGTGGTTGGGAGAGCAAATTACTCAAAGAGGTATTGGAAATGGTATATCGTTGATAATTTTTTCTGGAATTGTCGCAGAAATACCTAGAGCTTTAGTTACAACATTTGAATTGGGTAGAACAGGAGCAATTTCAACATTAATGATAATTTTCATATTTTTATTATTAGTATTAACAATCCTATTTATAGTATTTATGGAAAGAGCATTAAGAAAAATACTTATAAATTATCCTAAAAGACAAATGGGAAACAAAATGTATGGAGGAGAATCTTCTCATTTACCATTAAAAATAAATTCTGCAGGTGTAATACCTGCAATATTTGCATCTGCTTTGCTACTTTTACCTGTAACATTTTCAAATTTTAATGTTTCGCAAAATGAAACTTTTTTAAATATTTCATCATACTTTTCTCAGGGACAACCTCTTTATATGATTTTGTATGCGTCAGGAATAATATTTTTTACTTTCTTTTATACTTCAATTACGTTTAATCCTAATGAAACAGCTGAAAATTTAAGAAAATACGGTGGATTTATTCCAGGGATTAGACCTGGCGAAAGCACAGCTTTGTATATAGATACAATCCTTACAAGATTAACCACTATAGGAGCCTTATATCTGACATTAGTTTGTTTGATGCCTGAGTTCCTAATCGCAAATTATCCTATACCATTCTATCTAGGTGGTGCTTCTGTTTTAATTGTTGTTGTTGTTGCAATTGATACTGTAACACAAGTACAAACAAGATTAATGAGTTCACAATACGAGCAACTTATTAAGAAAACAAAATTTGGAAGATAAGTTCAAGTGAACGTAGTAATTTTTGGACCACCAGGAGCAGGTAAAGGGACTCAATCAAGTTATATTGTAAAAAAATTCAATTTATACCAAGTTTCCACTGGTGATTTATTACGAAGTGAAGTTAAAAAAAAAACTGATATTGGTATGGATATTGAAAATATTATATCAAAAGGTGATTTTGCAACAGATGAGATAGTAAATGAACTTATTAAAAATATAATATCTGATCCTCAAAAAAAAAATAAATTGATATTTGATGGGTATCCTAGATCTTTAAATCAAGCAAAAAATTTAAAATTATTATTAGAAAATTCAGATCAAAAAATAGATTTTATTTTTTTTCTTAATGTTAATAAAGACACAATAATTAAACGAATTGAGAAAAGAAGTATTTTAGAAAAAAGAACTGATGATAATTTAAATACCATCCTTAAGAGATATGACACATATAAGGAAACCACTAAACCAGTCTTAGATTTTTATTCTAAAAATCCAAACTTTCATGAAATTGATGGTGATGAAGAAATATCAATAATATCAAGCAAAATTGAGCAGATTCTATTGCTTTAAGACATTGACTTTAAAAAAACTTCTTATATAAAAGGCTAAATTTTATCTCAAATTATGGCTCGTATAGCAGGTGTTAACATTCCGCAAAATAAATTAGTAAGAATTGGTCTTACCTATATTTATGGTATTGGCGATAAAAATTCTAAAGACATTTGTAAATCTTTAGAGATATCAAATACTAAAAGAATAAATGAATTAAGTGATGACGAAATCTTAAAAATAAGAGAATACATTGATCAAAAATTTACAGTTGAGGGAGATCTAAGACGAGATACATCATTAAATATAAAAAGATTAATTGACCTAGCTTCATATAGAGGATCTAGACATAGAAAAAAATTACCTGTTAGAGGTCAAAGAACTAGATGTAATGCTAGAACAAGAAAAGGTAAAGCTATTGCTATTGCAGGTAAAAAATTAACTCCACTAAAGAAATAATATGGTAAAAGAAAATACAGATAATAAAGATCAAATTAAAGAAACCTCTAAAAAATCTAAAAAAAGTTCTTACTCAAAAAAAAAAAAAAGTAAAAAAAATATTCTTAATGGAATTGCTTATGTTCAATCAACATTTAATAATACCATTGTATCAATAGCAGATACAAATGGTAACGTAATATCATGGGCTTCGGCAGGTCAAAAGGGATTTAAAGGATCTAGAAAATCAACACCATACGCAGCACAAGTTGCTGCTGACTCTGCAGCTGTAAAAGCATTAGAAGTAGGAATGAAAATTTTATCTGTTGAAGTTAAAGGACCTGGCTCAGGGAGAGAGACTGCACTTAGAGCTCTTCAAGCACGTGGATTTAAAATAATTTCAATTAAAGATACAACACCAATGCCACACAATGGTGCAAGGCCACCGAAAAAAAGGAGAGTATAAATGGAAACTACCGAAGTAAATATCAAAAATTGGAAGTCACTTATCAAACCTCCAAAGCTTGATATAAGTTTAAGTGATGATAAATCTTATGCAAAAATTATAGCTGAGCCTCTCGAAAAAGGTTATGGACTTACCTTAGGAAATTCATTAAGAAGAATACTTTTATCCTCAATAAGAGGAACAGCAGTCACTGCTATTCAAATTGATGGCGTTTTGCATGAATTTACCTCTATAAAGGGTGTTAGGGAAGATGTTACTGATATAGTTTTAAATGTTAAATCACTTGCTTTAAAAGGAAATTCAGAGACAACAACCAAATTAATTTTAGATGCAAAGGGTCCTGGTGAAATCAAAGCTTCTGATATTACAACAACTGCAGATATTGAAATTTTAAATCCAGATTTGGTAATATGTAATCTTGATGAAAATACAAATTTTCACATGGAAATGACAGTAAATAATGGAAAAGGTTACGTTCCTGCTGACATGAACAAACCAGAAGAGCCACCTCTTGGACTTATTGCTATAGACTCGTTATTTAGCCCTGTTAAAAAAGTTTCATATTCAATTAGTACAGCTAGAGAAGGAAAAGCTCTAGATTACGATAAATTAACAATGGAAGTAGAAACCAATGGATCAATTTCAGCTGAGGATGCCGTTGCCTATTCAGCCAGAATTTTCCAAGATCAACTTGGTATGTTTGTAAATTTTGATGAGCCTCAAGAGGTAATTGTAAGAGAACAGCCAACAGAACCTGAATTTAACAAAAATTTATTAAGAAAAGTAGATGAGCTTGAACTTTCAGTAAGATCTATGAACTGCTTGAAAAACGATAATATAATATATATTGGTGACCTAGTTCAAAAATCTGAAGGAGAAATGCTTAGGACTCCAAACTTTGGTCGAAAATCTCTAAATGAAATTAAGGAAGTTTTAACGGGCATGTCGCTTTATCTAGGAATGGAAATCCCAAATTGGCCTCCTGATAATATAGCTGAGTTATCAAAAAAATTAGAGGAAGCAATCTAATGAGGCATAAATTTGGTTATAGAAAGCTTAATAGAACCTCAGAGCATAGAAAAGCTTTAATTAAAAATATGCTTAATTCACTTATAAAGTACGAGCAAATAACCACAACATTGCCAAAAGCTAAGGTTTTAAAGCCCCAAGCAGATAAAATAATAACTTTAGGTAAGAAAGATACTCTTCAAAATACAAGAGCTTTGGTCTCTAAACTTCAAGATGAAAGTTCGGCTAGTAAAGTTCGAAAGACATTATCAAAAAGATATGTGAATAGAAAAGGTGGTTATACTAGAATTATTAAAGCAGGCTTTAGATACGGTGACAATGCACCAATGGCTGTTATAGAATTTGTGGATCGTGATATTGAAGCAAAAAAGGTTGATAAAAAGAAAATAAAAAAAAATAGTCCAGTAGAAAAAAGAATAGACACTCCTAAAGAAGCCACAGCCTAAACCAAATTCATTATGAAAAAAACTATCAACGTAGATACTGCGTTTTCTGGTATGCGTATTGATAGATTTCTTAGAAAATTTTTTGAGTCACTGCCTCAAAGCTTAATAGAAAAAAGCTTAAGAAGTGGGAAAATTAAACTTAATAATAAAAAAATCAAAAGTTCTGCTAAATTGAAAATAAATGATGTCATTGATCTTCATAATTTAGAGATCAAAAAAATTTCTTTAATCCAAAAAACTAAATTCAAACCTTCTGATACAATAATTAAGGAAAATGAAGATTTTATTATTGAAAATAATGATGATTTTATCGTAATTAATAAGCAAGCAGGCATTTCAGTACAAGGTGGCACTAAGTCAAAAAAAAACCTTATTGATATTTTTTCCAACAGTGAATTATTTAAAGACGATAAGCCTTATTCAGTTCATAGATTAGATAAAGAAACATCAGGTGTTTTTTTAATAGCTAAAAATAGACCAACAGCCCAACTACTTACAACTCTATTTAGATTGAGAAAAGTTTACAAAACTTACATTGCTATATGCCATGGGGAATTAACCATTAGCAGCAAAGGTACACTTAAGAATAATCTTACAAGATATGATCAAAGAAAAAAAATTATTGAAAATGCTGAAACACATTATGAAATTATAGATAAAAATAATAGTTCTACATTTATTCAGTTAAAACCTATTACAGGAAGAAAACATCAATTAAGAAAACAATTATTTAATTTAGGCCACTCGATCATAGGTGATAAAAAATATAATTCTTATAAAATTCTAAAAAATAACAAAAATTTAATGCTTCATTCTTATGAAATAAAATTTAAAATAAATGAAAAGAAATATACATTTAGAGCTGTACCGCCTGATTATTTTAGAAATATGTTGAATGTAAAAAGACTTAATTTTTAATTTCTTCTAAAAATTTTTCGATTAATACACCCTTTAGGTTATCGTAGTTTTGCTTTTTAATATTTATTAAATTTGTGACACCTTTATCTTTTATTCCACATGGTATTATTTTTTTATAAGCATCTAAGTTATTTGAAATATTTAATGCAAAACCATGGTAAGCAATCCATTTCTTAACTTTAATACCAATAGCTGCAACTTTTTCAATTTTAATTTTATTGTCAAATTTTCTTTTATACCAGATACCTACATTTTTTCTATCTGCAAAGACTTTAATATTAAATTCTTTTAAAGTATTAATTATAGTGTTTTCTACTGAAGAAATAAGTTTTCTAATGTTTTTTTCTTTTTTATTTAAATCAATAACAAAATAAAAAACTAACTGACCAGGTCCATGGTATGTTATTTTTCCACCTCTATTTGTTTTGATTAAATTTATTGATTTATCTAATAATTCATTATCTTTATAATTAGTTCCTGCCGTATAAACATCTTTATGTTCTAAAATCCATATCAGCTCACTTCTTTTTTTTGTATTAATTTCATCCAATCTTTTTTCTAAAAATGAAATAGCATTTTCATATTTTATTGGTTTTATTGACTTTTTGATCTCTATCATCATTATAAAATTGTAATATTAATGTTTTGTATTAATAGTGCCAACTAAATTATAGATAAAATTATGACTTTAGTAAAAAAAATTAAAGATAAAAAAGTTAACTTTGAATTCAATAAAGAATTTATTAAAGTAGTGACAGATAAGATTTCTTCAAATGATGCAGAATTTATCACTAATTCGTTTAATGATATGCACCCTGCGGATGCAGCTGATATTATTGAACATTTAAATGAAAACAATAGAGAAAGTTTAATTAAATTAAATAATTTTAAAGTTGATCCTGAGGTGTTCGTCGAACTTAATGAGTCAATTCAATCTGAATTGATTACATATTTATCATCAGAGTCTATTGTAAATATATTAAAAAACCTAGAATCTGATGATGCAATTAAAATTTTAGAAAATGTTGATGAAAAAGATAAGAATACTATTTTAGGATCTCTTCCACCAAAAGACCGGTTCGCTTTATTAGAAAGTTTAAGCTATCCAGAAGACTCAGCTGCTAGAATAATGCAAAGAGAATTTACTGCCATCCCTAGTAATTGGTCAGTTGGTCAGACAATAGACTATTTAAGAGAAAATAAAGATTTACCTGAAGAGTTTCTGGAAATCTTTATTGTAGATGAAAACTTTAAGCCTATTGGCACTGTGCCATCTTCAAAAGTGCTAAGAACTCCTAGAGAAGCAAAAATGATGTCAATAATGTCTGAATCTCAACTTTTAATACCTGTTGATATGGATAAAGAGGAAGTTGGAAATTTATTCGAAAATTATAATTTAAGCTCTGCTGCTGTCACCGATAAAAATGATAAATTGGTGGGCATGATAGCTTATGATGATGTTTTAACTGTACTTAAAGAAGAAGCCGAAGAAGATGCATTAAGACTTGCTGGAGTAGGTGATGAAGAAATAACTGATGGTGTAATTACAAAAACTAAGAGAAGATTTAATTGGCTTTTATTAAATTTATTTACAGCCTTTTTAGCTACTTATTGTATTAGTTTATTTGGTGCTACCATAGAACAGATGGTTGTTTTAGCTTTTTTAATGCCTATTGTTGCATCAATGGGTGGTAATGCTGGTATGCAAACACTAGCCGTAACTGTAAGATCTTTAGCTACACAAGATTTAACAAAAAATAATTTTACTAATAATATAATGAAAGAATTTAACATAGGTGTTTTAAATGGAATTATCTTTGCAATAATAAGTTCTGTAATTGTTTATTTCTGGTTTAACGACATTCTGCTTGCATTAATAATATCAATATCAATGGTTTTAACAATGATAGTTGCTGGACTTTTTGGAATTTTAATACCAGTAACTCTAAAAAAGATGAACATAGATCCTGCTATTTCTTCTAGTGTTTTTGTGACTACTATAACAGATGTAATAGGTTTTGTTTCTTTTTTAGGTGTTGGTGCTTATTTCTTATAACTAATAATTATCAATTAATCTAACATTGTCTATTTCATAAGCCACAAAAAGCCTATATTTATTCTTGAAATTGTTAAGCTTTAAACTTTTTTCATCTCTAAATTCTAAGTAATCTACTTTTATATGATATTTTTTTTCTAATTTTTTTTTATAATTATCTAAATAAGAGGCTAATTTAGTACCTTCGAATTTTGACTTATACTTAACTTTTTTTAAAAATAATGCAATTTCTGAAGCTTTTTTAATGGATCTTTTTTTTAATAATTTGTTTCGCGTAGATAACGCAATATTGTTTATTCTGATAGTAGGACATGAATTAATACGTACCTTAAACTTTTTTGATAGGAATTTTTTAATTAGATACAACTGCTGATAGTCTTTTTCACCCATATATAAATCTTTTGATTTTATAATGGTCATAAGTCTGTTCATAACATTTAGAACACCTTCAAAATGACCAATTCTATATTTTGCACACAAAATTTTGTCTTTTTTTTTTAAATTAAATTTCTTAGCCTTAGACTTGTATATATCTTTGGTATTAGGTGTGAATAAATATTCTACATTTAATTTTTCTAGTATACCAATATCTTTCTTAATATTTCTTGGATATTGTTTAAAATCATCCCCTTTATTAAATTGAGTAGGATTTACAAAAATACTAACAATTGTCTTACTTTTTTTATTTTGTGAAGCTTTTATTAAAGATATATGACCAGCATGTATTCCACCCATTGTAGGTACAAAGCCAATATTTTTATAGTCTTTAATCTCTTTATTTAAATCAAAAATACTTGTAATTATTTTCATATTTTAAATATATGTTTATAAATAAATTATCTTTATGATTAAACAAGCCATTATTCCACTTGCTGGTTTAGGTACAAGACTTTTGCCACTAACCAGTGTTTTTGCTAAAGAGCTTTTACCTATAAATGGAAAGCCTGGAATTGAGTATATTCTTGATGAATGCATTGAGGCTGGCATTACAGAAATAATCTTCATTATTTCTAAAAAAAAAGAAATGATAAAGAGTTATTTTTATAATGATAAATTTTACAAATCATTAATTAAAAAGAAAAAAGATCAACGAATAATTAAAGAATACAAAAAAATTTTAAAGTATAAAAAAAAAATTAAATTTGTTTATCAAAATAAACCCTTAGGTACAGGTGATGCTGTTTTAAAAACCAAAAAATTTATTAAAAATAAATATTTTTTAATGCTCCTTCCAGATGACTTAATTATGAAAAAGAATTGCTCAAAAGATATGATCAAAATACATAAAAAATATAAAGCCTCTGTAATGGCAAGTATGACAGTCAGCAAAAATAATGTAAATCGTTGGGGTATATATTCTTCATCCAAAAAACTTAATAACCAGAATTTTATAATTTCAGATGTTATTGAAAAACCAAATACTAAAGAAGCTCCATCAAACAATGCTGTAATTGGAAGATATATACTATGCAAGGATATATTTAAAATTCTTAAAAAACAAAAAAAAGGCAAAGGTGGTGAAATTCATATTACTGACTCAATTAAAACAATGATTGAAAATAAATCATTATTCATTGGTCATAAATTTTCAGGAAAATATTTAGATTGTGGTTCTATGAGTGGTTATATTAATTCAACGTTAGAAATTGCAAAATTATGAAAATATGTGTGATTGGATCAGGTTATGTAGGGTTAGTCAGTGGAGCATGTTTTGCTGAACTTGGTAACAATGTCATTTGTGTAGATAAAAACCTAGATAAAATATCTAATCTGAAGAATGGAGTAATTCCAATTTACGAACCTGGATTAGAAGAATTAATTCAAAGAAACGTAATGCAAAAAAGACTTCAATTTTCAACAAATATTTCAAAGTCAATTATAAAATCAGATATTATATTTATATGTGTTGGCACTCCAACAAAAATTAAATCTAACGAAGCAGATCTAAAATATATATTTCAAGTAGTAAAAGATTTAAAAAAGAATTTAAACAAATATAAAATAATCGTTACTAAATCTACAGTACCAGTTACTACTTGTGATAAAATTCAAAAATTATTAACAACTAAAACAAATAAAAAATTATTTGATGTTGTTTCCAATCCAGAATTTTTAAGGGAAGGCGAGGCTATCAGAGATTTTATGTTTCCTGATCGAGTTGTAGTTGGAACAAATAGTAAAAAAGCTAATATTATTTTAAAAAATTTATATTCTCCAATTATTAAAAAAAAAGGTAGATATTTTAATACATCAAGACGTGCAGCAGAGGTTATAAAATATGCAGCTAATGCATTTCTAGCAACAAAAATTACATTTATTAATGAAATTGCAAATTTATGTGAAAAACTTAACGTTGACGTTACCGATGTTTCGTTAGGTATTGGAACTGATGAAAGAATAGGAGCAAGATTTTTAAGAGCTGGGCCAGGTTACGGTGGTTCTTGCTTTCCAAAAGATACACGTGCTTTAGTTTCTACCTCAAAAAAATTTAAAACTAATCTATCTATTGTTAAGTCAACAATTTACTCTAATGACACTAGGTACAAACATTTATTAACTAAAATTAAAGAAATATTAAATAATAACCTGAATAATAAGAAAATTACTTTTTTAGGTGTTACTTTTAAGGCTGGTACTGATGATATGAGAGACTCAGCTTCGCTAAAATTAATACCATATTTGATAAAAAAGGGTTCAAAAGTTTCATATTATGAACCCACAGGTATTAAAAATGTTTTTGATAAAAAAAAAGTAATCTATTTTAATAATATAAAAGATGCATGTAAAAATAGTGACCTTATAATTATTAATACAGAGTGGAATGAGTTTAAGCAGCTAAACTTTAATAGGTTGAATAACAAGAAGAAATTTAAGATTTATGACTTAAGAAATTTATATTCACCCTCAAAAATGAAAAATAAAAATATCAAATATTTTAGTATAGGTAGATAATTAATTGATCTCAAATATAGCATCAACTTCAACTGCAACGCCTAAAGGCAAACTATTAGTGCTCACAGCAGCTCGTGTATGGGTGCCATTATCACCAAATACATCTTTAATTAAGTCTGATGCTCCATTAATTACTTTCGGTTGTTCGATAAAGTCATCAGTTGAATTAACAAAACCTGTTAATTTAATACATGATTTAATTTTTGATAAATCATATGAGCATGCTTTTTTAGCCTGAGCAATTATATTTAATGCACATCTTTGTGCTGCTTTGTAAGCTTGTTCTGTATTTAAGTCTTTTCCAACTTTCCCCTTAATTAATTGTCCATCTGCATCTATTGATATTTGTCCTGATATATAAAGTAAGTTACCAGAAATTTTTGTGGCAACATATGAACCAACAGGATCAGTTGCTTTTGGCAAAACTAAACCCATTTCTTTTATTTTTGCATCAACAGACATTATTTACCTTTCTTTTTCTTTTTATTCTTATCGTACTCTTTTCTTTTCTCAATTAAAATAAGAGCTTCCTCCATTGTTAATTCAATTGGGTCTTTTTCTTCAGGAATAGTAGCGTTTAATGATTTGTATTTTATATAAGGCCCATATTGACCTTTCATAATCCTTACTGGTTTTTTATCTTCTGGGTGTTCACCGAGATCTTTAATCAAAGATGATGTAATTCTTCCAGGTTTTGCCTCAGCTATTAGAGTTACGGCTCTATTAAGACCAATGCTAAATATTTCTTCAACATTCTCTAAACGAGCCGATTTATTTTCACACTTTAAATATGGTCCAAAACGACCAACATTTACAGTAATATCTTTATCATTTTCAGGGTTTTTACCTAAACTAATTGGAAGTGAGCATAAATACTTGGCTCTACCTAAATCTATACTTTTGATATCAATTCCTTTCGGTATAGATACGTTTTTCATATTATTATCTTCTTTTTTTAATTTTTTCTTTTTCTTTTTAGTTTCTTCAAAATCATTTAATTCTTTTTCATATTGAAGATAGGGACCAAATCTTCCATTTTTTAAATATATCTCTTTACCACTATCATTTTGACCAATTAATTTTGGTTCTATTAAAGTCAATTGTTGAGCAGCTTTAGACTTTGAAAGAGGTCTTGTAAACTTACAATCTGGATAGTTTGAACATCCGATAAAAGCACCACCTCGAAAACTATTTTTTAAACTTAATTGACCACTATCACATATTTTACATTTTCTGTTGATTTTTCCATCTTTATCAACTTCAAAGATTAATGAGCCTAAACTTTCGTTAAGCATATCTAAGACTTCTCTAGTACGTTTTTCTTTAACGTCTGCTACATTCAAGTTAAAATCTCTCCAAAATTCCTCCAAAACCTTAATCCAATTTTCTTTACCAGCTGTTATATCGTCTAATTGATCTTCCAATTTTGCAGTGAAATCATAATCCACATATTTTGAAAATAATTTTTCAAGAAAAGCGGAGAGCAATTTCCCCCTATCAGTTGGAAAAAATCTTTTGTTTTCTATGTCTGCATAACCTCTATTTGAAATAACTGAAATTATACTTGCATATGTTGAAGGTCTTCCAATTCCTAATTCTTCTAATTTTTTAACAAGACTTGCTTCTGAATATCTTGGTGGTGGTTGAGTAAAATGTTGCTCATCCGTAAAGTCTTTAAACTCTACTTCACCTTTTACAACATCTGGCAATATGTTTTCATCATCTTTTTTTTCATCTATTTTTGAAACCTTCAAAAAACCATCAAATTTTAAAGTTGAACCACTAGCCTTACATATATTTTTATTATCTTCTGATGTAATTGTTATAGTTTTTCTATCAAATTTTGCTGACTCCATTTGTGAAGATAATGACCTTGACCAAATCAAATTATAAAGTTTGTATTGATCTGCGCTTAAATATTTTTTCATATCTTCAGGTACTCTACTAATCTCCGTTGGTCTGATAGCTTCATGAGCTTCTTGTGCATTTTTTGCCTTTTTACCTGAATAATTTAAAGGGGCGGGCGGCAAATATGTTTCACCATAATTTTGAGTAATGAAATTCCTAAAAGAAGCTACAGCATCTTTTGACATATTAGTTCCATCTGTACGCATATAAGTAATTAATCCAACGGTTTCACCATCAATATCTATACCTTGATAAAGTCTTTGGGCAATTTGCATTGTTCTAGAGGCTCCAAAACCCAGTTTGCTTGACGATGTTTGTTGTAAAGTAGAAGTAGTAAAAGGACCAGAAGGGTTTCGTGTATAAATTTTAGATATTATATCTGTAATATTATATTTTTTATTTTTAATTAAATCTAAAGCATTATTAATATCTTCTTTATTTTTAAATGAGAATTTCTCAATTTTTGTACCATCTAATTGATTAATAGATGTATTTATTTCTAAATTTTCCTTCGTTAAGAAATTTAAGTTAAGTGTCCAAAATTCCTCTGGTTTAAAAACTTCTATTTCGTGTTCCCTCTCAGTTAGCAATCTAAGAGCAACAGATTGAACTCTTCCTGCTGATTTAGATCCTGGTAATTTTGTCCATAGAATTGGTGATATATTAAAACCTACTAAATAGTCCAGTGCTCTTCTTGCCATGTAAGCATCTACAAGTTCATTTTCTATATTTCTTGGATTATCTATCCCATTTGTTACAGCTTTTTTTGTTATTTCATTAAAAACTACACGTTCTATTTTTTTATCTTTAAGAAGTTTTTTCTCATTTAAAAACTCTTTGACGTGCCAAGCAATTGCTTCACCTTCTCGATCAGGGTCAGTAGCTAAAATAATTTTTTCTGAATTTTTTGCTGTATCGGTAATTTCTTTTAAATATTTTTTTGAGAAACTATCTACTTCCCAAATCATTTTAAAAGAATTTTCTGGATCGACAGAACCATTTTTTGAAGGAAGGTCTCTAATATGACCATAACTTGCTAAAACAGTATAATCTGAACCTAGATATTTATTTATAGTTTTAGCTTTTGCAGGACTTTCAACAATTACAAGATTCATTATTAGTCAAACTACTTATAACTATTAATCTGTCAAATTAATAAATTTTACTCTTGGTTTCTTCTTTGTTTATTAATCTTTTTATATTTTCTCTATGTGTATAAAAAATTAAAACAAACATAATAATGAAAAAAATTATGTTACCCTGATCAATGATTACTAAGTAGATTGGTATTGAAATTGAAGCAAACAATGAGGATAGAGATGAATATTTTGATATTAAAAAAGTTAAAATCCAAATAGTTCCAAAAACTAATGCGTAATAAATATTTATTGAAATCAAAATTCCAACAAATGTTGCAACACCTTTTCCACCTTTAAATTTTAGCCAAACAGGGAACAAATGTCCTAAAAATGCACAAAGTGCAGATATATAAACTAAATCAGGATAATTGAACTTTATATAGACAACAGGCACAACAGCTTTTGCTATATCTAAAACAAGTGTTAAATAACCCAATGACTTATTGCCAGTTCTTAAAACATTTGTGGCACCAATATTTCCTGATCCTACATTTCTAATATCCTTTTTAAGTAAAATTTTTGTGAATAGATATCCAAAAGGTATAGAGCCAAATAGATAAGATACCAAAGCTGTTATAATATAATCCATTATTCAGATTTAAATAATTCTTCACCATTAACAAATGTACTTATAACTTTACCTTGAAGTTTTTTGTCTTCAATAGGGGTATTCTTTGATTTTGATATTAATTTATCTTTTCTAACAACCCAAGGTTTATTTATATCTACAATACAAAAATCAGCATCATTTCCTGTCGATAAGTTACCTTTATTTATTTTAAGTATTTCTGCAGGTTTTGATGTTAAAGCTTTTATTATAGTTTCCAAATCAACCGATCCATTATGATATAATTCTAAGCTTAAGGGCAATAAAGTTTCAATTCCAGATGCTCCAGTTTCTGCTTGAGCAAAAGTTAATCTTTTATTTTCTTCATCCTCTGGTTTATGATCAGAAACAATAACATCAATTGTTTCATCATTTAATCCCTGAACTAAAGCGTTTCTATCAGTTTCTGTTCTTAAAGGAGGTGATAATTTTAAAAAAGTTTTGAAATCACCAATGTCATTTTCATTTAATGATAAATTGTTTATCGAAACACCACAGCTGAAGTTTAATTTATTTTTTCTTTCTCTGATTATATCTACAGAGTTTGCAGATGAAATCTGAGATATATGATACCTACAACTATTATATTCTAACAATGTTAAGTCTCTTTCTATAATTAACAATTCAGCGCTTATTGGAATCCCTTGGAGACCGAGTTTTGTTGCCATGATACCATCATTAATCATTCCATCTTTTGATAATTCTGCATCTTCAGCATGTTGTATTATTAAGGATTTTAAATCTGATGCTGAATTCATAATCCTATTCATAATTCTAGGATTTTGAATTGTTTTTACCCCATCTGTGAAACCAATTATTCCTTTACTCTGTAATAAACCAAATTCAGTCATATTTTCTCCTTCTGCTTTTACTGTTAATGCAGCCGTTGGATAAATATTAATTTTTGACTTATCTCTTCCTCTTCTTTTAAGAAAATCAACTATTGAAACATTATCAATTACTGGGTTTGTATTAGGCATTGTAACAACTGATGTTACGCCACCTGATAAAGCAGCCTCACTAAGGGTTCTAAAATTCTCCTTGTACTCATATCCTGGTTCACCAACAAAAACTCGCATATCTACAATGCCTGGAAATATATATTTTCCATTTAAATCTATTACTTTTTCTCTAGAAGGAATGTTATTAGCATTTACTTTTTTTCCAACAGCTTCAATTTTTCCATTTTCTCCAATTATTATTCCTCCAATTTCATTCAAAGAGTTATAAGGATCTATTATATTTGCATTTATAAAGTATTTTTTTTTCATTTATTCACAAAAAATCTTTAAGCAGGCCATCCTTACTGCTACACCTAATTCAACTTGTTCTTTTATTACACTTTTATTTATATCGTCTGCTAAGTTTGTATCAATTTCAATTCCTCTATTCATTGGTCCTGGATGCATTATTAAAGCATCCTCTTTGGCATATTGAATTTTATCAGGTGTTAAGCCATAATACTCATAGTATTCTCTGTTGGATGATAGAAATGAGCTTGTCATTCTTTCATTTTGTAATCTTAACATCATTACTATATCGCAATCTTTAACACCTTTTTTCATGTCAGAAAAAATATTTACACCAAATTTTTCAATTTCATTTGGCATCAAATTTGTAGGGGCCACGATATTTACTTCTGCACCCAACATGTTTAGAAGATAAATATTTGATCTTGCTACTCTTGAATGTAGTATATCTCCACATATTGCAATTTTAAGACCTTCTATTTTTTTTCTTCTATTTATAATTGTTAAAGCATCCAATAATGCCTGGGTTGGATGCTCTCTTCTACCATCACCTGCGTTTAGTACTGCACAATTAACTTTTTGAGATAGAAGGTTACAAGCACCTGAGTCTTGATGTCTTATTACAATAATGTCTGGATGCATTGCATTTAAGGTCATAGCTGTATCTATTAATGTTTCACCTTTTTTGATAGCAGAATTTGTAATATTCATTGACATTACATCTGCACCTAACCTTTTTCCTGCTAATTCAAATGAGCTTTGAGTTCTCGTTGATGGTTCAAAAAATAAGTTTATTTGAGTTTTACCTTTTAAAACATCTAGTTTTTTTATTTTTACTTTTATTTAATTCTATAAATTTTGAGGCTTCATTGAGGATGGTTTTAACATCAGCAACAGATAAATCTTGTATACCTAATAAGTGTTTTTGAGATATTTTAATAGCTTTTTGGGATTTACTTGCCATTAAAATTAACTCTATAACTATATAGTATTTACTATGCAACCATTAATTTTGAATAAAATCTAAAGCACCTTGCAAAATAAAAGCAGCTGCAAACTTATCAATATTTTTCTCCCTTTTACTGACATTTATATCTAATTCGCTTGATAAATTGAAAGCCCCAACTGTTGATAATCTTTCATCCCATAAAGATACAGGAATATCAATTTTATTTGAAATATTGATTGCTGTATCTTTTACTGATTGTGAAGATTTTCCGTAGGTGCCATCCATATTTATTGGATTTCCTATAATTATTCCTTTGATGTCATTTTCTGTAATAATACTTTCTAGTTCATCAATTAGTTTACCTTGTTTAGATTTATCAAAGGTTTGAAGGGGAGTGGCAATTTTTTGATTATAATCACTTATTGCAATCCCAATCCTTTTTGAGCCTAAATCTATACCCAATAATCTTGAACCACTTGATAATTTGTTTTTGAATTCATTAATTGTGATCATATTGTATATTTTTAACTTAAGTGTTACTTTGCGACATTATTTTTTACCATATGACAATAGATCTTAAAACTGTAAAACACATATCAAAATTAGCAAGGATCTCGCTTGAAGAGAAAAAAGCTGAAAAATTGGCAGATGATATGAATTCTATATTTGAATTTATTGAAAAATTAAACGAGCTAAAAACTGAGAATGTAGAACCATTAGCCTCTATAGCTAAAACAACTTTAAGATTCAGAGAAGATAAAATAACAAGCGACAATATAAGAGAAAAGATTCTTAAAAATTCTCCTGAAAAAAATGATGATTTTTTTGTTGTCCCGAAAGTAGTTGAGTAATGACAGAAATAACATCTTTGAGTCTTTTTGAATTAATTAAAAATATCAAAGAAAAGAAAATTTCATCAAATGAAGTTACAAAATCTTTTATTGATAGATCTGAAAAGTCAAAAAAACTAAATGCATATGTAACTGAAAATTTTGAAAATTGTCTTAAACTTTCAAAAGAGTTTGATTACAAACCAAATTTTGATTTAAAACTTCCAGGTATTCCAATTGCTGTAAAAGATCTGTTTTGTACAAATGAAGTAAGAACAACAGCTGGAAGCAATATCTTAAATAATTTTGTTCCTAGCTATGAGTCAACTGTAACACAAAATATATGGAATGAAGGTGGTATTTTGCTCGGCAAACTTAACTGTGATGAATTTGCAATGGGCTCATCCAATGAAACAAGTTTTTTTGGTAATGTTCAAAATCCAATTGCAAAAAATTTAGTTCCGGGTGGATCATCTGGTGGTTCTTCATCGGCTTTAGCAGCTAATTTAACACCTATAACAATAGGAACTGATACTGGTGGATCTATTAGGCAGCCAGCCTCCTTTACTGGAACTGTAGGTCTAAAACCTACTTATGGAAGCTGTTCTAGATATGGAATTGTTGCCTTTGCCTCATCTCTAGATCAAGCAGGTCCGATGAGCAAAGATGTCAAAGATAGCTCTATTCTTTTAGAAGTGATCTCATCATTTGATAAGAAAGATTCAACTTCAATAGATTTTCAAAGAAATAATTATTCATCAGAACTAACTAGAAATATCAAAGGTATAAAAATTGGAATCCCAAAAGAATACAGAGTTGATGGGATGCCAAGCGAAATTGAGAATCTTTGGAAAAAAGGTATTGAATATGCAAAAGATTGTGGAGCTGAAATAATTGACATCTCATTACCTCACACAAGTTATGCTTTGCCTACTTATTATATTGTAGCACCCGCAGAAGCATCGTCTAATTTGGCAAGATATGATGGTGTTAAATATGGTTTAAGATCTTCTGGAGAAAGTTTAATTGATATGTATGAAAAAACTAGATCAGAAGGTTTTGGAGAAGAAGTAAAGAGAAGGATAATGATAGGCACATATGTTTTGTCTTCGGGATATTATGATGCTTACTATCTCAAAGCCCAAAAAGTAAGGCAGTTAATTAAAAAAGATTTTGATGAAGCTTATAATAAAGTTGATGCTATTTTAACACCTTCAACGCCTAGTTCTGCATTTAAAATAGGAGAAAAATCTAATGATCCAGTTTCAATGTATTTAAATGATATATTTACTGTTCCAGTAAACCTTGCAGGTTTGCCTGCAATTTCAATACCAGCAGGTACGGATAAAAATAATTATCCATTAGGTTTACAAATAATAGGTAAACCGTTTGATGAACAAACAGTTTTAAATATTGCTTATTCAATGGAGGAAAAAATCAATTATAAAAATAATATAACTGATTGGTGGATGAAATAATGTCTAAAAATAATCCAGAATATTTAATAGAAAGAAATGATAATATTTATGAAGTTGTTATAGGACTTGAAGTTCATGCTCAAGTAACATCAAATTCAAAACTTTTTTCATCTTCTTCTACAAAATTTGGTGCTGAACCTAACACTCAAGTAAGTTTAGTTGATGCAGCATTTCCAGGAATGCTTCCAGTAATTAATGAATATTGTGTTAAACAAGCTATAAAAACTGGTATTGGTTTAAAAGCCAAGATCAATAATAAGTCTGTTTTCGATAGAAAGAATTATTTTTATGCTGATTTACCTCAGGGGTATCAAATTTCACAATATAAATACCCAATTGTGGGTGAGGGCAATATTATTTTGGATATGCCTGAAGGTCAAAAACATGTTGGAATAGAAAGATTACATTTAGAGCAGGATGCAGGAAAAAGTATTCATGATGTTGATCCAAGTAACACACTAGTTGATCTTAATAGATCGGGTGTAGCCTTAATGGAGATTGTTAGTAAGCCTGATCTAAGATCGCCAGATGAAGTGAATGCTTATATAAAAAAACTTAGATCTATTATGAGATATTTAGGAACTTGCGATGGGAATATGCAAGAGGGATCATTAAGAGCAGATGTTAATGTGTCTGTAAGAATAAAAGGCTCAACAAATTTAGGGACAAGATGTGAAATAAAAAATGTTAATTCTATAAAGTTCATGCAAATGGCAATTATTTATGAAGCAAATAGACAAGTTGATTTAATAGAAGAAGGTGAGGAAATAGATCAAGAAACAAGACTGTTTGATACCAAAAAAAATGAAACAAGGTCAATGAGGTCAAAAGAAGATGCTCATGATTATAGATACTTTCCAGATCCAGATCTACTTCCACTAGAAATTACGGATGATTTTATTGATCAACTAAAATCTGAAATCCCTGAATTACCAGATGACAAAAAGAAAAGGTTTATTGATGAGTTTAAAATTTCTCCTTATGAAGCAACTATATTAGTCTCTGATATTGATACAGCTAAATATTTTGAAGAAGTTGTTGCCAAAATGGGCAAAAATCGAGATATGAAACTAGCTGTAAATTGGATTACAGGAGAATTATTTGCTGTTTTAAATAATAAAAATATTGAAATTGCTCAAAGTCCAATAAGTGCAAAAAATTTAGCAAAATTGATTAATTTAATAAAAAACGGAACTATTTCAGGTAAAATTGCTAAGACAATATTTGAATTAATGCTGGATGGTGACATAGACCCTCAAATAATTGTTGAGGAAAAAGGGTTAAAGCAACAAAGTGATCCAAAAGCACTGGAGGCATTAATTGATAAAATAATCAACGATAACAGAGAAAAAGCCATTGAATATAAACAAGGAAAAGAAAAGCTATTTGGGTTTTTTGTGGGGCAAGCAATGAAAGCTTCCGGTGGAAAAGCTAACCCTCAATTAATTAACGAAATTTTAAAGAAGAAACTTTAATTTTAACGAAACCTATAGTCATTATATAATTAGAATAGATGGGAAAGAACATTGAAATTTCTGAAAAAATTGAAAAATATATTAATAACTTTAGTTTTAAACTAAACTCGGTCCAAAAAGAAATTATAGATTATAATAATTCACTTGGAAATGAAAAGAGAATGCAGGTAGCAATATCTCAATGTCATTTTCTTCATTTAATAATAAAAATATCTAATATAAAAAATGTGCTTGAGATTGGAACTTTTACTGGTTTAAGTGCACTTTCCATTTCCCTTGCACTTCCTAATGATGGAAAACTTACAGCACTTGATAAAGACAAAGATACAAGCAAGATTGCAGAAAGTTTTTTTAAGAAAGCTAATCAAGATAAAAAAATTCAAACAATTGTAAAACCTGCGCTAGATAGTTTAGATGAATTAAAAAATCAAAAATATGATATGATTTTTATTGATGCTGATAAGCTAAACTATAAAGAATATTATGAAAAATCAATTAAGATGATACATAAAGGTGGTTTGATAATCATCGATAATGTTTTATGGCATGGTGAAGTTGCAGATGAAGATAATATGGATAGATTTACATTAAATATTAGAGAATTAAATAAGCATGTTTTAAGTGATGAAAGGGTAGAACAAATAATTATTCCATTAGGAGATGGAATGACAGTTTGTAGAGTTTTGTAATGTTTAATATTTTTGGTTTTTATAAATTTAAAAAACTTAATAATTTAAAAAAATTAAAAAATAGATTAGAGAATAATCTTAAAGGTTTTGAGCTTTGTGGAACAATAATAATTTCATCAGAGGGTGTTAATGGATCGATTTCAGGTAAAAAAGACGATCTTTTAAATTTCAATAAACTTTTAAAAAAAATATTATTTATTAAAAAATTTAATTCAGAAAATGTTTCTAATAGTAAATTTAATCCATTCCATAAACCTAAGGTTAAAATCAAAAAGGAAGTTGTTCCAATGGGTTTTAAAGTTAGAAACTATAATTATCCTAAGAACAACCTCAATCCAAGGGAATGGAATAAAATAATAAAAAAAAAGGATACAGTTTTGATAGATGCACGGAAATCTTTTGAGTATGATGTGGGTACTTTTAAAAAATCTTTAAATCCAAATATAGAAAACTTTCGTCAATTTCCTAAATATTTAAATCAATTTAAAAATAGTGAAAATATAGCAATGTTTTGTACAGGAGGTATCAGATGTGAAAAAGCAAATATTTATTTGAAAAAAAAAGGATTTAAAAATGTATATGTTTTAAAAGGTGGAATTATTAATTATCTGAATAATATTGATAAAAAAAATAGTCAATGGAAAGGAGAATGTTTTGTTTTTGATAATAGAGTTTCAATAAAACATGGCTTGAAGCAGGGCAATTATTCAATTTGTAGTGGTTGCAGAAAACCTCTTTCTATCAAAGAAAAAAAATCTTCTAAATATTTAGAAGGCATTCATTGTCCAAAATGTCACGATTATTTAACAGATGATCAAAAATCAAGATTTGCAATGAGACAAAAGCAAATAATACTTGCAAAAAAAACTGCCAAGAGACATATCTTTAAAAAAGAATATTAATTAAATTTTTATGGATTTGCTTAAAGAAAATATACCTTTACTTGTTAGAAAACTTGCAATACCAGCAAGTGTAGGTACGCTTTTTCAAACCTTATACAATATTGTTGATACTTTTTATTCAGGACTAATCTCACCTGAAGCACTTTCTGCGCTCAGTAAATCTTTTCCAATATATTTTATTATTGTAGCAACTTCAATTGGTGTAACAGTTGCGGGAACTTCCTTAATAGGGAATAGTATTGGAGAAAAAAATGAAAACAATGTCTCTTATTATTTTACCCATATAATTATCTATGGACTGATCATATCAGTTTTTATTACATGCATAGGTCTATATTTTGCCGAAAAGGTTTTTAACATAATGGGTTCGAATGAAGAAATTACAAATTTAGGGCTTCAATATACAAATATTATGTTTTATGGATCATTTCTTTTTTTCCTTGTTGTATCACTTAACTCTTTATTACATGCAGAAGGAGATACAAAAACATACAGAAATGTTTTGGTTTTAAGTTTTCTACTAAATATAATTTTAAATCCTATACTAATATTTGGTTTTCTATTTATACCTGCTTTGGGTATGATGGGTATAGGTCTATCAACAATTATAGCTCAATTTATAGCTTTTGTGATTATTTTATATAAGGTCTTGCAAAATCCTAGGGTGAAAAAAATTACCAAGGAATTTTTTAAAATTAAATTAACATTTTTAAAAAATATATTTTTTCAATCAATGCCAATATCAATTGCTATATGTGGATATGCAGTTGCTGCTACATTTATATTTACTTATGTTGGTCAAACTAGTGAATTGGCTGTAGCTGGTTATGGTGCAGCTACGAGAATTGAGCAAGTTGTTTTACTTCCTATATTAGGAATAAATACTGCAATTATCTCAATTATAGCTCAAAATTATGGTGCAAATCATTTCGATAGAGTAAAAGAGACTTATTTTATATCTGTTAAATATGGCTTTTTATTAATGTTTTTCTCTGGAATATTTGTTTATTTCACAGCAGATATAATACCAAGACTTTTCTCTAATGATGAAACTGTTTTAGAATATGGACGTAGATACTTAAAAATTGCAGCATTTATTTTACCTGCATATCCAATTTTCTTTTTATCAAACGGTTTTTTTATGGGATTAAAAAAATCTAATTATGCAATGATAAATAATATGTTGCGAAATGTTCTTGTTCCAATATGTGTTTTTTACTTAGCCAAATATCTATCTGCAGATTTTGATAGTTTTTTCTGGTTGTGGTTTATTTTTCAATGGACGCTTTCGATACTATTATTAAGTTATGTCAGTTATTATATAAAAAAAAAATTAGATAAACCTAGCGCTATCCTTAATCCACAACCATAAATCTTCTGAGAATGATCTTCTTACAAAAAGATTTATTTCATTTATTTCAGTATGGTGAATAATTACATCTGTATGATTGAGCAATGTTTGTGTTACAGAATTTTTAGTATTTTTAAAATTATTGAAGTTATAAGGAGATCCTGATGAAAGTAAATCAAAAGTCTTTTTACCCTTTATATTAATACATATCCATTGATTAGAAACATCAACTATTGAGCCAAAATTTAATTTAGAAATTTCGTTATAAAGATCACTATAAACATTATTATTCTCTTCATTAAAATATACTAACCATTCATCTGGACTTAGCCATAGAGCATTAAATTGCTGATTTGAGGAACTTGTATTCTGTTCAATTGGTAAGATGATTGATAAAATCTTTCCTGCTTTTGTAAAAAATTCCTTTTTATTCCCTCGAATATTTATTTTTTTAATTGGTTCAAATAACTTTAATTCTAGTTCATCTAATGATTTTTTTTCAAAGTTAGGATATTCTAAATTAAGCATTGATCCTCTTGTTTTCTTTATCTAAAAAAATAAAATCTGAAACTGTTACATTGATATTTTTATTTTCCATAGGTACAATAAGTTTTTGACCATTCATCTTTTTTCCACCTTTAACAACTGCTAGCGCAATCGATTTATTTAAATTAGGGCTAAAATAGCTTGATGTTACATGTCCAATCATTTCAACAGGTTTCTTATCTAATTCAGAGACTATCTGAGCACCTTCTTCTAATATTTCATTAGGGTCATCCGTAAGCAATCCAACAAGCTGTTTTCTGTCTTCTCTCATTGTATCACTTCTATAAAGTGATCTTTTACCTATAAAGTCATATTTTTTTTTACTAACTATCCAATCCATCTGAAGATCAATAGGTGTCATAGTTCCATCTGTATCCTGGCCAACAATAATAAATCCCTTTTCAGCTCTTAATAAATGCATTGTTTCTGTTCCATAAGGAGTAATTTTGTATTCTTCTCCAGCTGCAATGCAGTTTTCCCATAATGATTTACCATATTTTGACTCTACATTAATTTCATAACTAAGCTCCCCTGTGAAACTTATTCTCATTATTCTACATTCAATTTTGTCAATTATTGCATCCTGGTAAGACATATGAGGAAACGCTTCATCACTAAAATCTTTATTAGGAAATAATTTTTTCAATATTTTTTTTGAATTTGGACCACAAATACTTGCTGTAGAATAGTGATCAGTAACAGAGGTTAAGTAAACATCTAATTCTGGCCATTCTGTTTGTAAATAGTCTTCAAGTTTAGAAAGCACATTTGCTGCGCCACCAGTTGTTGTGGTCATTAAATAATGATTTTCACCCAATCTTGTGGTTACACCATCATCATAAACCATACCATCTTCATTTAACATTAAGCCATATCGGCATTTCCCAATTCCTAATTTTGACCAAGCATTTGTATAAACTCTGTTTAAAAATTCAGAAGCATCAGATCCCTGTATATCTATTTTTCCTAATGTAGAGGCATCCAAAATTCCAGCACTGTCTCTTGCAGCTTTACTTTCTCTTTGAACTGCTTCATGAAGATTTTCATTATTAATAGGGTAGTACCATGGTCTTTTCCATTGCCCAACATTTTCAAATTTTGCATTATTTTGAACGTGCCATTCATGAATTGAGGTTTTTCTAACAATATCAAAAAATTTTCCAACACTTCTTCCTACAATTGCCCCAAAAGTTAATGGTGTAAATGGTGGTCTAAAAGTAGTTGTGCCTAAAGTACCCATTTTTACTCCAGCTGTGTCAGCAATAATCCCCAAGGCATGCATATTCGATAATTTACCTTGATCTGTAGCCATTCCAGTTGTTGTATATCTCTTTACATGTTCTATCGATTTAAAACCTTCTCTAAGTGCTAACTTTATATCTTTAGCAGTCGAGTCATTTTGAAAATCTATAAAAGATTTAGTCTTACTCTCTGAAATAGTATTTGGTAACAGCCATATGTTTTTCTTCTCTGACTCCTTTGAACATACAACTGAAATTTTATCAAAACTGCCTTCATTAATGTTTAAAAATTTTTTAACTTTATTATTTGTATTTTTAACTATTTCTTCTAGTTCAAAATCACCGTTACATGATCCAACATTTATATGATTTTCACTTTTTTCAGTTGGAACAAATACTTGATCTATTTCTCTAAAATCTAATTTTCCTCCTGATTGAGTATGCATATGCACCATAGGTGTCCAACCTCCACTTATTGATAAACAATCACACTGAATTTTATGTTTATTTCCAGTAACATTCGATCCATCTTCTGATAAATTCATAATTTCTATTGATTTTATCTTTTTGTAGCCAAAAGTATTAACCACTGTAGAGTTCCAATATATTTTAATTCCTAGGTCTTCAGCATTTTTAACAATATTTGATGAAGATTTTTTTCTAATATCAACAATCTTTACTGATATTCCCTTTTCAAATAACGACACTGCAGTTTCATAAGCACTATCGTTGTTAGTAAAAATAATATTATTTAATCCAGTGGATACACCATAAAAATCTAAATATTTTTTGACAGAGTTAGCAAGTATAATTCCCGGTCTATCATTGTTGTTGAATATAAGAGGTCTTTCTATTGCACCTGCAGCAACAATTACTTTATCTGCTCTTATTTTCCATAATCTCTGTCTTATACTGCCATTTTTTTTATCTAATGGTAAATGATCTGATATATTTTCTTTGGCCAAAAGGTAGTTATAACTATGAAAAGCTGCCAAACTTGTTCTAGTTTTTATTATTAAATTATCTAATTTTTCTAATTCTGATATTTCATTCATTAACCATTCATTTGATTTTTGATTATCTATTATAAAATTTTTATTATTTTGATAAATTGTGGATCCACCAAGTATATTTTTATCTTCGATTAATATTGTCTTTAAATTATTTTTTGCTGCTATTTTAGCAGATACAATACCTGAAATCCCACCTCCAATAACTAATACATCACAATGTTCATGTTTATGGTCATAAATGTCTGGATCTGGTTGTGTAGGTGATTTGCCAAGACCTGCAGACAATCTTATTAATGGTTCATAAATTTTTTTCCAAAAACTTTTAGGCCACATAAAAGTCTTATAATAAAAACCTGCCGGTATAAATGGTGATATTAAGTTATTAATTCCACCTATATCAAAGTTAAGACTTGGCCAACAATTTTGACTAGATGCTTTCAATCCTTCATAAAGTTCTATTTCTGTAGCTCTTACATTAGGCTCTGTTAAATCAGTATTATCATTTATTTGACATATTGCATTTGGCTCCTCAGACCCACAAGACATTATTCCTCTTGGACGGTGATATTTAAAACTTCTACCAACTAAATGAATGCCATTTGAAAGAAGTGCTGAGGCTAAAGTATCACCCTCAAAACCATGATATTTTTTACCATCAAAAGTAAATGAAACAGTTTTTGTTTGATCAACAAATCTTGTTTTATTAATTCTATATTTGGTCATTTAAATTACAGGAGGTTTTTCACCCATTTTGTAAACTGCATGTATTTTGTCATTTGATGTATCCCTAACCATATTAAACCATTTTCTGCATCCATGAGCATGGTTCCATCTTTCAAACTGAACACCTTTAATATTCTTTCTCATAAATAAATATTCTGCCCATTCATCATCACTTAGCTCTGTGGGTTGTTTTGGTCTTACAATGTGAGCTTCACCTCCACATGAAAACTCACTTTGGTCTCTTTCTCCACAATACGGGCAATTTATTACAAACATTAGTGTGCTACAGCAGCTGCACCATGTTCATCAACAAGATCTCCACTTACAAATCTGTTAAGATTAAATGCTGCATTTAATTTATGTGGCTCATCATTAGCAATTGTGTGAGCAAATAAATCACCAGATCCAGGCGTTGCTTTAAAACCCCCTGTTCCCCATCCACAGTTAAAATAAAGACCTTTTATATTTGTTTTGCTAATGATCGGACTTGCATCCGGGCAAATATCAACAATACCACCCCATTGTCTTAACATCTTCATTCTACTAAAAATAGGGTACAGCTCTAATATAGCTTTTAAGGTACCTTCTACTACATCATGACTTCCTCTTTGTGTATAAGATATGTAAGCATCTGTTCCAGCACCAATTACTAATTCACCTTTATCAGATTGACTAACATATGCATGGACAGCATTAGACATTACAACTGTATCTATTATTGGTTTGACTGGTTCTGAGACTAATGCCTGTAATGGTTTACTTTCAAGTGGTAATTTTAAGCCTGCCATATTAGCAATTACACTTGAATGACCTGCGGCTACTACACCAATTTTTTTTGTTTTGATAAATCCTTTTGTAGTATCAAGTCCTTCAACTTGGTCTCCATTTCTTTTTATTCCTTTAACTTCACAATTTTGAATTATATCTACACCCATTGCATCTGCACCTCTTGCATAACCCCATGCAACAGCATCATGTCTTGCAGTTCCAGCTCTTCTTTGTAAAGTTCCACCAAGTACAGGATATCTAATATCTTGAGAAATATTTATTATTGGACAAAATTCCTTAACTTGTTTTGTGTCTAACCAAACGGCATCAATACCATTTAACCTATTTGCATGAGTTCTTCTTTTTAAATCTCTAACGTCTTGAAGGTTATGAGCTAAGTTCATAACTCCACGTTGACTAAACATTATATTATAATTTAACTCTTGAGATAAATTTTCCCAAATTTTTAAAGCATGGTCATACAATCCAGCGCTAGCATCCCATAAATAATTTGATCTTATGATTGTTGTATTTCTCCCGGTATTACCTCCACCAATCCAACCTTTTTCTAAAACCGCAATATTTTTCATGTTATGTTTTTTTGCAAGATAGTAAGCTGTTGCTAATCCATGCCCACCACCTCCAACAATTACTGCTTCATATTCTTTTTTAGGCTCAGGATTGCCCCAGGCTTGTTTCCAGTTTTCGTGCTGCGAAAAAGCATTTTTTATCAGTGAAAAAATTGAATATTTGTTTTTCATATTTGCAAGAAATTACTTGATTAATATTGAATATTCAATGATTTCAAGTTACACATGTATCAACGGAAGAGTGGGTGAGTTGGCTTAAACCAGCAGTTTGCTAAATTGCCGAAGGAGCAATCCTTCCAAGGGTTCGAATCCCTTCTCTTCCGCCACTAATACATGCTCTGATTTTTAAAGAAATCTTTTAAATAAATTGGCTTTTGAGACAAAATGTACCTGTAAACATTGTAATTTTCTAAAACTCTTTGTACATAATTTCTTGTTTCTTTAAATTTAATAAGCTCAACCCAATCAACATAGTCAATCTGTTTTTTTTGAGGATCCTTATTAATTTTTTTCCAATACTTTACTCTCTTAGGACCAGCATTGTAAGCGGCTGTAGCAAAAGGGTAGGATCCTTTATACTGATTGATTAAACCAGCAATATAATGAGATCCTAAATTAATATTATATTCGGGGTCAGTTGTTAATTTAGCCTTCGAGTATCCTAACTTAGCTTGTTTCGATACAGTCTTAGCCGTATAAGGCATAAGTTGCATTAATCCTTGAGCTCCAACTCTACTCCTAGCAGAGGTATCAAATTCACTTTCTTGTCTAATAATAGATAATATCAATGCTGGATCAGGAATTTTTCTTCCACCAACAAATTTTGGTACACTCATTATTGGATAATTAAATTGGTTGTGAAATCTTTTTTGATATGAGGCAATTTTAGAAACTTGTATAGCAAAATCAAACCGTGATATATCTGATGCTAATTTAGCAGCCAAAGCCTCACTTCCTTTTTCTACATTGTCGTTTGCTAGAAATCTTAATATATGTTTTGTGTATTTATCTTTATTTAAATAATCAAGCAAATCTACAATTGCTACAAGTTTTTTTGAGTAGAATTTTTGCTCATAATCATCTTCTACAAACATTAATTTATCTAATTCAAATTTTTCTTGAGGTTTTACTTTCATATGTGAGAGTTGACCATAGTAGGTTGTTAAATATTTTGACCCCTCAAAGAACCATTTATTTGAACTTTCTTTATCTCCAATTTTTTCATAAGTTTTACCCAACCAATATGAACCTCTAGATAAGCTGATTGGATAGCTAACATTCCTGTAAAAATTTAAAAAATGATTTTCTGCTTGTTGCGCATCTTTTAAAAAACTAAGTGCTATCCATCCACTCATCCATTCTGCTTCAGCATAATCTGCACCTTCTGTCATTGCGTGATTTGAGACAATTCTATAAGCAGTTTTATATTTTTTTTTATAAATTAAAGATCTTCCAATTATTGACCTTTCTTTCCACCATTTATCTGGTCTTACTAAATATTCTTCAGAGTTTTTTATTTTATTAAGAATTTCTAGAGAGCTGTCTACACGTCCTTTTTTCCTTCTCCATTTTAATCGATCATAATTTAACCCAGCGTCATTCTTTAAATTTTTTGGTACTTTTTTAATCGCTTCATCAACTCCATATCCTCTGCTTATTAATATTTGCCTTGCTGTATAAAGTAATTGATACTCACTAGGCAGATATCTAATAACTCTTTTAAGGTCCCAATGTTTTCCTTCCCAAGCATAATAATCTGCTCTATTTATATAATCAGATGTATCTAGAATATTTTTAAATTTTTTTCTGAAATATTTTAAATTATTTGTATTTAAATCTGCACTTATAAATCCCTCTTTTATTAATTTTATTCCATCACTAGACTTTCCTATTTTAATTAAACTCTCACCTAATATCATTTTACCATATCCACTTAATGGTTCATTTTTTTGAAACCAATTAATTATTTCTGTAGGAGAATGGTTTTGTAAATTTATTTTGTGTTCAGCAAGATATTTAATTCTATCAAATCTTGGATAATCTTTAACTCTTTCGATAAACCTTTTATATTCAGAAAAGCTTGCTTTGTTTCCCGATGTGAGAAGATGTCTCCACTCTATAAAATCATATATTGATTGAGCCCTTGCTTTTTTTGCAGTATTTTTTGCGTCTTTCCAATTAGACTTTTCCATAAATCTAATTGCTTGTTTTGCAAATTCAAAATCTCTCTCACTATAAAATCTAGTTTTTTTAACATTTCTTAATGATTGTTTTTTTACTATAAGTGGTTTTTTAGGTGGTAATAAGATTCCAAAGATCTCTTTAGGTAAATCTTTATCATCCTTTAAACTTTGTTTTTCATTAAATGTTCCGGGTTTAAGGGGAGGAACTACTACCTGACTTTTAAACGCAGGTTTTTTCTTAGGTATTATTATTTCATTAGAATATGATGATTGAAAAAAGGTTAAAAAAAATATAGTTGTTAGGAGTAATTTAGATTTTCTAAAAATCATTTTTAATAACTTATGATATAAATATTTATGTTTAAAGGTTCAAATGTAGCTTTAGTAACACCATTTAAAGGCAATCGTCTTGACGAGGAAACTTATATAAAAATTATTAATTTTCATTTAGAAAATGGAACAAATGGACTTGTGCCAGCAGGTACAACAGGGGAGTCTCCAACTCTTTCACATAAAGAACATGAAAAAGTTATAGAGTTGTGCATACAAGAAGCTAAAGGAAAAATTCCAGTGATCGCAGGTACGGGATCAAATTCTACCACAGAAGCCATATCACTCACAGAGCACGCCGAAAAGGCTGGTGCAGATGGTGCCTTGATAGTTACCCCTTATTATAACAAACCCACTCAGGAGGGCTTATATCAGCATTACAAAGCTATAAATGACAAATGTGGCATACCAATCATAATTTATAATATTCCTGGCAGATCAGTTATTGATATGACAGTAGATACTATGGCAAGATTATTTGAACTGAAGAACATAGTTGGAGTAAAAGATGCAACTGGTGATTTGAATAGGGTAGATGAGACTTTCAAAAAAATTGGCAATGAATTTATCCAACTAACAGGTGAGGACGGTCTTGCTTATGAATATAACAAAAGAGGTGGCGTAGGGTGTATTTCTGTTACAGCTAACATAGCTCCTAAAATGTGTTCTGATATGCAAAAATTTTCAAAATCAGAAGATAAAGATGAGCAAAAAAAGGCTGGAGAGTTAGATAAAAAACTTCAACCTGTTCATAAATCTTTGTTTATTGAGAGCAATCCATCACCAGTTAAATACGCAGCTAAATTAATCGGCCTCTGTGATGATAATGTGAGATTACCTCTGGTAACAGTTTTAGATGAAACAAAAGCTGAGATTAAAAAAGCTCTTATATCTGCTGAATTAATTAATGAATAAAAAAACCACTCCTGGTTTAAAAATTATTACAATTAATAGAAAAGCATCTTTTAATTATTTTTTTAAAGAGATGTTTGAAGCAGGTATAGTTTTAAAGGGCTCTGAAATAAAATCTGTAAGATCAGGTAAAATAAATATAGCAGACTCTTATGCTGTAGATAAAGATGGAGAAATTTTTTTGATTAATTCTCATATACCTATCTATAAACAAGCCAGTTATTCAAATCATAATCCTTACTCTGAAAGAAAACTTTTATTGAATAAAAGAGAAATTAATAAAATTATCGGTAGAATTCATGAAGATGGTTTAACTATTGTGCCAACAAAAATGTATTTTAAAAAAGGAAAGGCAAAATTAGAAATTGCAGTAGCTAAAGGTAAAAAACAATTTGATAAAAGACTGACAAAGAAGACAAGAGATTGGAACCGTGAAAAAGCAAGATATATTAGAAAATCAAGTTAATTTTGTATATCTAGCATTAGGTTCTAATCTTGGAGACAAGAAAAATAATCTAAATAAAAGTATAGATTTAATCCAAGAGGAGGGAATTTTTATTAAGAAAAGATCAAAATTTTACATTACAAAATCTTGGCCAAATGAAAATTTCCCAAACTTTATTAATTCTATCCTATTAGTTGAGACAAAATTAAATATAGCTGAATTATTTTTAAAAATAAAAAAAATTGAAAAAAAACTAGGTCGAACAAAGTCTAAAAGAAATCATCCAAGAATATGTGATATTGATATAATTGATTTTAATGGTGAAATAATCCATAGAAAACTTGGAAATCATAAACTCAATACTCCGCATAAAAGAATGCATAATAGAAATTTTGTTCTTTTTCCTTTATATGAATTAGATAAAGATTGGGTTCATCCTAAACTTAATAAAAATATAGTCATTTTAATGTCAAATTTAACCTCAGATCAGTTATTGGGTATTAAAATTGCTCAATAAAATGATATAAATAGTAATGCTTAAATCTGAAGAATTAATTAATAAGGTAAAAAATTACAACAAGTTTCTTAATCCAGAAACTTTATCAAAAGCCTATGATTTTGCTTTAAAGGCCCATGAAAAACAAAAAAGAGATGAGGGCTCACCTTATATTATTCACCCGATAGCAGTTGCAAATATTTTAACTGAGTTAAAGCTAGACAGTGCAACTATAGCTACTGGTTTACTTCATGATACAATAGAAGATACTCATGCAACTTATAATACAATACAAGCAGAATTTGGAAAAGAGGTTGCTGATTTAGTTGATGGTGTTACAAAAATTTCTGAGTTTGAAAATCAAGCAATATCAAACTCTAAAGCAGAAAATTTTAGAAAATTAATATTAGCAACATCAAAAGACATCAGAGTTTTACTGGTGAAACTAGCTGATAGACTGCACAATATGCGCACCATTAAAGTTGTTGATAAAGAAAAGCAAATTAGAAAAGCAAAAGAAACAATGGAAATTTATGCGCCACTTGCAGATAGGATGGGCATGCATCGTATAAGAGATGAATTAGAGGACCTTTCTTTTGAAGTTTTAAATGAAGATGCAAGAAAATTGATAAAAGACAGATTAGATAAAATTAAAGAAAATAATCTAATTAACTTTAATAATATTTCTGATGAGTTTTTTGAAATACTTAAAAACAAAAATATAGAACCAAAAATAGTTGGAAGAGAGAAAACTCCTTTTTCAATTTGGAGAAAAATCCAAAAAAAAAGAACTTCTCTTGAACAAATAACAGACATTATTGGCTTTAGAATTATTTTAGATAATATTGATGATTGCTATAAAGCTTTAGGAATTTTCCATAGTAAATGGAATTGTATACCAGGTAAATTTAAAGATTATATCTCATCGCCAAAAATCAATAAATATCAATCATTGCACACAGCTATTATTGGACCAAATAAAAGACCAATTGAAATCCAATTAAGAACAAAGCAAATGCATGAGTTTGCAGAAAGAGGTATTGCTTCTCATTGGAAATACAAATCATCGGAAAAATTTAATTCTTTAACTTGGAAGGAGTATGATTGGTTAGCAGATTTAGTTGAAATTATTGATAAAAATGAGAATCCAGATGACTCTTATGAATATACAAAACTTCAAATGTTTCAAGAAAATGCCTTTTGTTTCACACCAAAAGGATCAATTATAAAACTACCTAAAAATGCTACACCAATAGATTTTGCCTATGCGGTCCATACTCAAATCGGAGATGCTGCTGTTGGTTGCGAAATAAATGGAAATGAAAGCGCTTTGCAATCTATATTAAGAAACGGGGATGTAGTTAAGATTATCACCTCTAAAAAAGCCTCCCCCTCATTACATTGGTTAACGAGCACTAAAACAGGGAAAGCTCGTGCTGCAATTAGACGTTATTGGCAGTACCGTGAAAACAGCAAACCGATTAAGGAAAAAAGATATAATACTACACTTTGGATTTCTCTGCCTGATGAACCTGGAAAAATGGGTGATGTAACAACCATGATTGGTGAAAACTTTGTTAATATCTCAAGTGTGGAAATGGTAGAAAAACTAAATGGAAGGATTAATTTCAAATTTAATTTAATCATACATGACCTTAAGAACTTTACAAAATTAATAAGTGAACTAAAACAAAAAGAATATAAATTTAAAATTATAAGACACAAAAATAAAAAATATGCTTTCTTCAAAAAACTCTTTAGCAGTTTTAAGAAAAACTAATGCTTTGTTAGATGGACATTTTGTATTGTCATCCGGACTACATTCACCTTCTTATGTGCAATGTGCAAAATTATTAAGTTTTCCAAACAAATCTGAAAAATTTACAAAATCTTTAGCAAGTAAAATTAAAAAAACATTTAAAAATATTGATTTAATTCTTTCACCGGCAATGGGTGGAATTGTAATCGGTTATGAGATTGGTAGAATTTTAAAAAAAGAAACAATTTTTTGTGAGCGTGTTGACAGAAATTTTAAGTTAAGAAGAGGTTTTTATATAAAAAAAAAATCAAGAGTTTTAATTATTGAAGATGTTATAACTACAGGTAAATCAAGTTTAGAGTGTGCTAAATTAATAAAAAAATCTGGTGCATTTTTATTAGGATTCGCTTGTTTAATTGACAGATCTAATAAGAAAAGTTTAAAAATAAAAAGAAAAAAAATTATCTCACAAGTAAAATTAAAAATTCCAACTTTTAAAGAAAATAATATTCCAGAAAGTCTAAAAACAATTCCAATTACCAAACCCGGAAGTAGATTTATAAAATGAAAAAGAGGCTGGGGGTTAATATAGACCATGTTGCAACGTTGAGAAATGCTAGGGGTGAAAAACATCCTGATCCTTATACTGTAGCTTTAGATGTTTTAAAGGCTGGCGCAGACTCTATTACAGTTCATTTAAGAGAGGATAGGCGTCACATTAATGATATGGATTTAAAAATTCTCTCATCAGATAAATCAATCCCCATTAATTTGGAAATAGCTTCAGATCTAAAAATTGTTAAAATTGCACTTAAAAATAAACCTTCTTTCATTTGTCTTGTACCTGAAAAAAGAAATGAAATTACCACAGAAGGAGGATTAAATTTAAAAAAAAATAAAAATAAAATCAAAAAAATATTAGAAATATTTAATAGAAATAATATTAGAACTAGCTTATTTATAAATCCATCTCTGCAAGATATAAAATTATCAAAAATCTTAGGAAGCAAATGTATAGAAATACATACAGGTAAGATTTCTAACCAAATAAAACAAAAAAAAAATTATACAAAAGAGCTAAATAAAATTAAAAAATGTGCCACTTATGCAAAAAATATAGGTTTAGAGGTTCATGCTGGACATGGTATGGATTATAAGACAACAAAAATACTAAATAAGATAAAACAAATTGAGGAATTTAATATAGGCCATTTTATAATTGGAGAGTCTGTTTCACACAGCATTTCAAAAGTAGTTAAACGATTTATTAAAATATTAAGATAATGGACATAATAGGTAATGGAGTTGATATTATTAAAAATAGTAGAATTAAAAGTTCTTTAAAAATTAAAGGCTTTTTAAATAGAATTTTTACAGAAAAAGAAATTCAACAAGGAACAAAATTAAAAAATAAAATTAATTTTTATGCAAAAAGATTTGCTGCAAAAGAGGCATTTGTTAAAGCAATTGGAACTGGCTTTAGGTCAGATATAAATTTTATAGATATTGAAATTAAGAATTACAAGAATGGAAAGCCATATATTTCACTATCAAAAAAATTAAGTAATTTTTTGCAAAAAAAATTCAAAATACAAAAATATAAAGTCTTTTTATCACTTTCTGATGAAAAAGATTATTCAATAGCGTTTGTTGTTATAGATAAAAAAATATGAAAAAAATAATAATTGAAAACCTTAAAACTATAATTTATGCACTACTCATTGCAGTTTTAATTAGATCAATTTTGTTGCAACCTTTTTATATTCCTTCATCGTCAATGGAGCCAAATTTATTAGTTGGGGATAGACTTTTTGTAACTAAATTCACATATGGTTATAGCAAGCATTCTTTCCCATTCAGTCCACCTATTTTTGAAAATCGTATTTTTACTGATAATCCTAAAAGAGGTGATGTTGCTGTATTTAAAACGCCGGCCGATAATAGAACTGACTACATAAAGCGTGTTATTGGTTTACCAGGTGATACAATTCAATTTATTAATGGTGATCTTTACCTTAATGGAAATGAAATTTTAAAAACAATTAAATCAAAAAATATCACTAATTATTGTGGTAAATCAAAAATAAAAGTTAACACATTTGAGGAAAAACTTCCAAACGGTAAAGTTTATCTGGCTTCTTATAGAACAGATATAACTTTTGCTAATTCAGATAAGTACTTAGTGCCAAAAGACCATTTGTTTTTCTTAGGAGATAATAGGGATTGCTCAAAAGATAGTAGATTTTTATCTGAAGTTGGATATGTCCATAAAAATAATCTTGTGGGCAAAGCTCAAATATTATTTTTTTCATCAGATCCATTTGTAGGAAGTATTGTTAAATTTTGGAAATGGAATGAAATACTAAGGTTAAATAGATTTTTTAAATTTATTAATTAATTATGAACAGCATTAAAAGACTTCAAAAAACGATTAAAATAGATTTCAAAAATGAAAAAATTCTTTTGAAAGCTATTACTCATAAAAGTTTTGATCCAACTAATAATTATGAAAATCTTGAATTTTTAGGTGATAGGGTACTAGGACTTGTTGTTTCAAAAAAATTATATGAACTTTATCCAAATGAAAAAGTAGGCTCTTTAGATAAAAAATTAGCTTCATTGGTCAATAAAAATAAATGTCTAGAAATTGGAAACTCATTAAACCTTAAAGAATTTGTAATCACAGGTAATTCTAAGACTAGCAAAAATATAATTGAAAATAAAATTATCTCCGACTGCTGTGAGGCTTTAATTGGAGCAATTTATTTAGATAAAGGGTTTGAAATTTCAAAAGGTTTTATTCTTAAACTATGGAAAAATTTAATAAACGATGCAGAAACTACATTTGTAGATGCCAAAACACAACTTCAAGAATACTCTTTAAAAAATTATAAAATATTGCCTATGTATAAATTAATCTCTAATACAGGTCCAAGACATAAACCAAATTTTAAAGTCGGGGTTAAACTGAAAAATAGTGCATATGTTTACGGTACTGGATCTTCAAAAAAAAATGCAGAACAAACTGCAGCTTCAGAACTACTTAAAAAAATAAAGCAAATATGAATTGGCAAGATAAAGGATACTTATTGTCTTTGAACAAATATAACGAAAATTCATCAATAGCTGAACTCTACACTCAAAATAATGGAAAAATAGTTGGTGTCATTTTTGGGTCTACATCAAAAAAGATTAAGAACTATCTATTAATAGGTAATAAATTTCATATAAATTCAAAACTAAGAGAGGATGGTAGGCTTGGATATCTTAAGGTTGAAATAGATGAAATTAAAACACCAGTTTATTTAGAAAACAAAAAAAAATTATTTTGTATTATTTACTGCATGAATTTAATTAAAATTCTCACTGTTGAAAATGAGAATAATGTTGAAATATATAATCATTTAGAAAAATTATTCAAAATAATTGAACTTGATAATTGGCTTGTTGAATTTTTGTATTTAGAGCTAAATATATTAAAGGCTATTGGATATGATATTAACTTTAGAGATTACGTGGTCGACAAAAGTATTAATGGTCAAACCAAATATATTGTAGTCTCAAGTCAAAAAATAATACCCAATTTTCTAATAGATAAAAATATTAGGCCTGAAAATTTAAAAGAAATATATAATGGCTATATCATAGTTGGAGATTTTTTGGATAAAACAATTATCAAAGCTAATAATAAGAATTATCCCTCTTCAAGGAATGATTTTGTTAATTTGTTGAAATAATTAAAGTTCAATTTGATCAGCAAAATAAGTTACTATACTGTTTGCTCCAGCTCTTTTAAATGAAATAAGAGACTCTTTTATTGAGTCTTTGCCTATTAATTTTTTATTAATTCCATTCATTATTAAACTGTATTCACCAGAAACTTGATATGCAAATACTGGTATTTTGAAATTGTCTTTTACTCTTTTTATAATATCAAGATAGGGCATACCAGGTTTAACCATAACCATATCGGCACCCTCTTTTATATCTAATGAAACTTCTCTCAATGACTCATCTGAATTTCTAAAATCCATTTGGTATGTTTTTTTATCACCTTTTAATAATTTTTTTGATCCAACGGCATCTCTAAATGGACCATAAAAGCTAGATGAAAATTTAACTGCATATGACAATATTTGCACATCATTTAAATTATTTTTATCTAAAGCTGATCGAATTTCACCAATTCTACCATCCATCATATCTGATGGCGCGATTACATCGCATCCCATTTTGGCTTGTAGCACTGCTTGTTTGGTGAGTATTTCTACAGTTTTATCATTTAAAATATTTTTTTTCTTTAATAATCCATCATGGCCATGAGAAGTGTAAGGATCTAGGGCTACATCACACATAATACCAATTTTATTCTTAAATTTCTTTTTAATGAACTTTATTCCTCTACAAACTAAATTGTCTGGATTTAAAGCCTCAGAACCTTTTTCATCTTTTTTTGACGGCCTTATGTATGGAAATAAAGCAATCATAGGTATCCCTTTATTTATTGCTTTACTAACAACTGTATTTAGTTTGTCTACGCTATATCTAAACACATTAGGCATAGATTTTATTGACTCTTTTTTATTTTTTCCTTCAATCAGGAAAATTGGCAGGATCAAATCACTATAGGATAAAGAACTTTCCTGGACTAATTTCCTAGACCAAGCATATTTTCTTGATCTTCTAAGCCTTAAATTTGGGTATTTACCTGTAATCATATTGTATTTTATTATGCGACAAAATCTATTATACAAATATATATATAAATGAGTAGAAAACAATCTTCATGATCGACAATAAAGATAAAATTGTAAATTTAAACTTACATAATCAAACTGATAGAGTTTTAGACTTTAGTGATTTTCAAAAACAAACTATACAATTTGATATTGATAAGCTTCAAGATGCTTATAATCAAATCATACAAATTAAAAAATTTGATGATGGTGGTGGTGTAACCAATTTTGGTGCAATTTCATTAACACAAATACCTGGTGACCCGGACTCAATAAAAGGTAGTAAAGCTCGTGGTGTTTATTGGACTAAACCAGATAAATCTGGAAAAGAAGTTTCAAGAGATGTGGATATAGATGAGTCTAAATACAGTGAATTCATAAGAGATTATGAAAATACTTATTTTAAAGAAGTTTATGATATTCTTTCATCCAAATATAAATTAGGCAGAGTGAGAATTTTATTAAAAGAACCAAGATCAACATTAAGCTGGCATAGAGATCCAGAACCTAGATTGCATATACCAATAATAACAAATCCAGGTTGCTTGATGGTTATCGATAATGTAGCTAAGCATTTGCCTGCTGATGGATCAGTTTGGGTTACTAACAATACAAAATATCATAATGCATTTAATGGTGGAGAAGAAAACAGAATACACCTTGTTGCTTGTGTTTTAGATTATAAATTTAATTAATTTGAAAAAAATCTTTATTGCATCAGATCACGCTGGTTTTAAATTAAAAGAAAGCATTAAAAAAAATTTTTCTACAAAGTTTGATATTTTAGATTTAGGACCAAAAAATTCAGAAAAATCAGTAAACTACCCAGATTATGCCCATAAATTATCAAAAAAGATAAAAAAAGAAGATGTTGGCATTTTAGTATGTGGTTCGGGTATGGGTATGGCAATGACTGCTAATAAGCATAAAAATATAAGAGCGGCATTATGTTATTCAGTAAAAAACGTTAAATTATCTAGATTGCATAATGATGCAAATGTTATTACATTAGGAGAAAGGTTGATTAGTAAAAATTTAGCCTTTAAATGTATTAATGCATTCTTAAATACAAAGTTTGAGGGTGGGAGGCACTTAAAAAGAGTTAAAAAAATATAAATTTATGTCTAGTGAAACAAAATATTTAAACAGTGAGTACAAAGATTTTTTTGAAAAAAGCTTATTAGATAGCGATCCAGAAATTTATAAAGCTATTAATGATGAGTTAGTAAGACAACAAAATCATATTGAATTAATTGCATCTGAAAATATCGTATCTCAGGCAGTCCTTGAAGCTCAAGGTTCTGTATTAACAAATAAGTATGCTGAAGGCTATCCAGGCAAAAGATACTATAATGGTTGTGAACATGTGGATGTAGCTGAACAATTAGCTATAGATAGACTTAAAGAATTATTTAACTGTAAATTTGCCAACGCTCAACCTCATTCAGGAGCGCAGGCAAACGGAGCTGTTTTTTTAGCTTTGTTAAAACCCGGTGATACTTTTATGGGAATGAGCTTGAATTCAGGAGGACATATTACCCATGGTTTAAAAATTTCTATGTCAGGAAAATGGTTTAATGCAATTGGATATGAAGTTGATAAAGAATCTGAACTTATTGATTATGATAATGTTGAAAAACTTGCGCTTGAACACAAACCTAAACTTATAATTGCAGGTGGTAGTGCTTATTCCAGGGTGATTGACTTTAAAAAATTTAGAGAAATAGCTGATAAAGTTGGAGCATATCTAATGGTTGACATGGCTCACTTTTCTGGCTTGGTTGCTGGTAAGGGATATCCGAATCCATGTGACCATGCACATGTAGTTACATCTACTACTCATAAAGTTTTTAGAAGTGCTAGGGGTGGAATAATATTAACTAATCACGAAGACTTATCTAAAAAATTTAATACAGCAGTTTTTCCTGGATACCAAGGTGGACCACTTATGCATATTATAGCTGCTAAAGCAGTTGGATTTAAAGAAGCATTAAAACCAGAATTTAAAGATTATATAAAAACAGTTTTAGCAAATGCAAAAATTTTAGCTGAAACTTTAAAAAATAATGGTTTTAAAATTTATTCAGGTGGAACTGACACACATCTGATGTTAGTCGACTTAAGACCTTTTAATGTAAAAGGCAATGTTGCTGCAGAAAGCCTTTCTAAAGCCAATATTACATGTAATAAAAATGGTATTCCATTTGATAGTGAAAGCCCAATGATAACTTCTGGAATAAGACTTGGATCTCAGGCTGCTACAACAAGAGGTTTTGGATTAAAAGAATTTCAAATAGTAGGTGATTTAATAACAAAAACTATAAAAGGATTGGCAGAAAATCCTGAAGACAACTCTAAAACTGAAGAAGAGGTAAGAAAAGAAGTTGTTAGCCTCTGCTCGAATTTTCCTATATATAAGCACTTAGGTTAGCTTAAGCTTATGATATGTCCTATATGTAAAAAAGGCGACACATCTGTTGTCGATTCAAGACCAACTGAAGATGGAACCACAATAAGAAGAAGAAGACTTTGTACATGTGGACAGAGATTTACAACATTTGAAAGAGTTCAATTTAGAGAACTTACAGTAGTTAAAAAAAATGGAAGGAAATCTACTTTTGATAGAGAAAAACTTTCTAAATCAATTTATGTTGCTTTAAAGAAAAGACCTATTGATACCGAAACAACCGAAAAATTTATTTCAAAAATAAGTAGAGCACTAGAAGAATTAGGTCAAAGTGAAATATTATCAAATACAATCGGAACAATGGTTATGGAGGGACTAAAAGAACTTGACCCTGTAGCATATGTCCGATTTGCATCTGTCTATAGAAACTTCAGAGAAGAAAAAGACTTTGTTCAATTTGTGGATAGAATTGATGTCTTTAAAAAAAGATAATTATAAATCATCAGATAAAAAAATTATGAACTTTGCTATAAACTTAGCAGAAAATAATAAGTATTTAACTGGTACAAATCCATCAGTTGGATGTGTAATTGTAAAAAATAATAAAATCTTATCTTTTGCAACTACTAATTATGGTGGTAGACCACATGCAGAAAGCATTGCTTTAAATAAAAATAAATATAATAAAGGAACATACCTTTACTCGACACTTGAGCCTTGTTCTCATCATGGAGTAACACCTCCTTGCACAAATGCAATAATAAAAAATAAAGTTAAGAGAGTTTATTACTCAATTGAAGATAAAGATTTACGCACTTTTAATAAAACTAAAAAGATTTTAAAGTCTAAAAAAATATTTACGATATCAGGACTTCAAAAACGAAAGGTTAACAACCTTTATAAAGAATATAATTATATAAGATCTAACAAAGCCCCTTATGTAATTGGAAAAATTGCAAGTTCATCAAATTTAAATATTTTAAGAAACAATTCTTTTATAACAAATGAACATTCAAGAAGAGTTTCACATATTTTAAGATTTCAAAATCACGCAATATTAACTTCTTATAAAACAATAAATACAGATAACCCTAAGCTTAATTGTAGATTAAATGGATTAGAAAAATTTTCACCTACCGTAGTTGTAATAGATAAAAATTTAAAAATAAAAAATAACTCCTACGTAATTAAAAATTCAAAAAATAGTAAATTAATTATATTTCACTGTTCTAAAAATATCTCAAAAATTAAATTTTTAAAAAATAGAGGTGTTAAACTTATTTATCTAAAACTAGATAATAAGACTAACTTTAATCTTAAAAAAATAACACAAACAGTTTATACACTTGGTTTACACAGGATTTTAATAGAGGCTGGTAAGGAATTAATGACTAATTTCCTTAATGCAAATTTATTAAATGAATTCTATTTTTTTAAAAGCGACAAAATAATCTCTAATAGAGATAAAATTAATATATCTTCATTAGTAAAAATGATTAATAAAAACTATAAAAATAAAAAAAAAATAAATACATATTTAGATAAAGATATACTTACTCACTACTATTAAAATGTTTAATGGAATTATATTTAATAAAGGAATAATTAATAGAATAAAAAAAAGGGCAAAAGGAGTTAATTTATTTATAAAATCTTCATTAAAAGTTTCAAATAAAAATCTTGGGATTTCAATTTCTTGTGATGGAGTTTGTCTTACTTTAATTTCTTACAAGAATAAGACTTTAGAATTCTATCTATCAAATGAAACATTGGCTAAATCGAAATTTAGAAATATTAAAATTGGTGATGAAATTAATTTAGAAAAACCTTTAAAATTTGGTGACAATATTTCTGGACATATTTGCCAGGGTCATGTTGATACCGTTTGTTCTGTAAAAAGCATTAAGAAAGTTGATAAATCAAATATTTTTGAATTTAAAATAACAAAATCACTCAAGAAGCAATTAGTAGAAAAAGCTTCTATATTAATAAATGGAGTATCACTAACGATATCAAAAATAAAAAAGAATTCTTTTGAAATATGGATTATACCTCACACATTAAAGTTAACTAACTTAATCACTCTTAAAAAAAATGATTTGGTCAATGTTGAGATTGATATTATGTCAAAATATGTAAAGAAATTTATCAATGAAAAAAAATAATTTTAGCTCAATAGAAAGTATCATTAAGACAGTTAAAAAAAATGGAATGTTTATTCTTGTTGACGATGAGAGCAAACATGAAGAGATGGAAAATGAAGGTGATTTAGTAATTTCCACATCGGCTGTTAATCCTAATCATATTAATTTCATGGCAAAACATGCAAGAGGATTAATTTGTTTAGCAATGGATAATGCACAATCAAAAAAAATTGGATTAACTTTGGCTTCACCAATAAATCAATCAAGAAGCAAAACTGCCTTTACTTATTCTATAGAAGCTAAAAAAGGTGTTACAACAGGTATATCAGCCTATGATCGTGCCAGAACAATTAAAGCTGCATCAAATAAAAACGCAAAAAAAAATGATATTGTATCACCAGGCCACGTATTTCCAGTGATAGCCAGAGATGGCGGTGTTCTTGTTAGAGCAGGGCATACCGAGGCTTCAGTTGATATATCAAAACTTGCTAAAAAAAATAATTCGGCTGTTATTTGTGAAATCATGGCAGATGATGGAAAAATGGCATCAGGCAAAACATTATTTAATTTTGCTAAAAAACATAAACTTAAAATAGGCAAGATTGAAGACTTAATTGCTTATAGGTTAAAGAGGGAAAAACTTGTTAAATTAAAAAAAACTTCTTCAATAATTGTTCAAAAACAAAAATTTAAAATAAAAGTATTTGAAAATATACTTGATGGATCTGAAAATTTTGCGTTGATTAAAGGAACCTTAAAGAAAGGAGTTGTTCCTAGATTAAGAGTAATATCGTCTAATGTAGTTCAAAATTACTTAATTAATCAAAAACTGCCGAATTCATTTGATAAAACAATCTCATATTTCAAAAAATATAATAATTGTGTTCTTGTGTTTATAAGAGACCCTAATTTAAAATCAGTAACTCAAACACTCAAACAGTATAAAAGTAAAACCTTTTATAAAAAAGGTAATGACAAATTGATTAGAAACTATGGTATAGGAGCTCAAATTATTAAATCTCTAAATATTAAAAATATGATACTTGTTACTAGATCTAAAAAAAAAGTGATAGGTTTAGAAGGTTACGGAATAAAAATTAAAAAACAGGAAATTATAAAGTGAAAAAAAAGATTTTAATTGTTGTTGCAAATTATTATGAAAATATTGCTAACTCTCTATTAAACAGTGCTAAAAATAAAATTAAAAGCAAATGTAGCATAAAGGTAATTAACGTACCTGGTGCATTTGAAATACCTGTAACAATATCAAAAAATTTAACTAAATTTAATGGTTTCATTGCTTTAGGATGTGTTATTAAAGGTCAAACGCCTCATTTTGATTTTATATCAAAAGCAACCACTGATGCATTGATGACATTATCAATAACATCTAAGAAACCAATTGGAAATGGCGTAATTACATGTTTAAATAAAAAACAAGCTAATGTACGTGGCAGAAAAGGTTCAGAGGCTGCAGAGGCAGTTTTATCTGTTTTGTCTCAATAAATTATGTCAGTTCAATTTTCACCACAAAGAAACCCTAGAGTAATAATTATACAAAAGCTATATGGAAAACTTTTTAATAATGAGGAAAATATAACTTTTCCTAAACATAGGTTTAAAAAGTTTATAAAAGATATAGTGAATGGAACTATCGAGAGAGAAGAGTTAATTAATACAGAAATTAATAACCATTTAGAGCAAGACTTAAAAATTAAAAATATGGATAAAGTCTTTCAAATTATTGTTAAAAGTGCAATTTTTGAATTCTTATATAAACCAAATACTTCAATAAAAATTATTATTAATGAATATCTTAAAGCATCAAATTTTTTTATTGATGACTCACAAACTAAATATTTAAATGCATTATTAGATAAGATTTCAAAAAAAATTAGAATAAACAATGGATGAGTTTACTCTAATTGAAAAGTACTTTAAAAAATTAACCTATAAAAACCCTTCAGCATTAGATTTAAATGATGATGTTTTTTTCGACAAAAAAAATAATGTTGTCATTTCAATAGATACTTATGTTGAGGGAGTTCATTTTATTAATTTTAGAAATCCTGATTTAGTTATAAAAAAAGTTATAAGATCTTCAATATCAGATTTGTATTGCAAGGGTGTAAAACCAAAATTTATTTTCATAGGTGCTAGTGGAAACAGTAACTCATTCTCAAAAAAAAATCTGATCATTATAAGTAAAAGTCTTAAAGAAGAGCAAAAGAAATATCGTATTAAATTATCAGGCGGTGATACAACAAAATCAAACAAAACAATCTTTACAATAATGTCGTTAGGTTATTCAAAAAGAATAGTACAAAGAAATAAGTGTAAGAATGGTGATGATATATATGTAACTGGAAACATTGGTGATAGCTATTTAGGATTACAAATCTTAAAAAAAAAAGTTTTATTAAATAAAAAAGAACAAAACTATTTTACTAAAAAATATTATTTACCTGAATTACCTCTTAAGATCAGCTCAAACCTTTTAAAATTTGCAAATTCATCAATTGATATTTCAGATGGTTTATTTGGAGATTTGACCAAGCTAATCAATAAAAGTGAATTATTCTATAAAGTTGACCTGAATAAAGTTCCAATTTCATCAAATTTGAGAAACTATCTTACTAAATACAAAAAAAAGAAGGTCAATTTCATTTCAAAGGGCGATGATTATCAAATAATATTTACATCCCCAAAATCAAAGAGAAATTATATTCAAAATTTTTTTAAAAAGATGAATCAAAAAGTAACATTAATTGGCAATTTAACTAAAGATGTAAGGAATAATGAAATTATTGAGGGCAATAAAAGATTAAAACATGCGTATAATGAGGCATATTCCCACAATTTTTAAAAAAGTTAAATATTGCGTTTTATATCATATTTTGTATTACATATTTTTCATAACTTTAATTAACAAAGGAACCAATGAACACATCAACTGAAACAATAATGTTTTATATTATAGCGGCTGGAATATTATCCATCGTTTATGGCTTTATAACAGGTAGAAATATTTTAAATTCAAGCTCAGGTAATGCTAAAATGTTAGAAATTGCATCTGCAATTCAAGAAGGAGCTAGAGCATATCTAAACAGACAATATAAAACAATTGCAATAGTTGGTGTTGTAGTTCTGATAATTATAACAATTTTATTTAGTCCATTAGTTGGTTTAGGTTATCTAATCGGTGCTACTTTATCCGGAATCGCAGGATATGTTGGTATGCTTGTTTCTGTTCAAGCTAATGTAAGAACAGCCGAAGCATCAAGAAAGAGCTTAGCAAGTGGTTTATCAATAGCATTTAAATCAGGTGCGGTAACTGGGATGTTGGTCGCTGGTTTGGCATTACTTTCAATTGCAGTATATTATTATTATTTAGTAAAAGTTGGAATTGAAGAGAGAGAAATCGTTAATGCACTAGTCGCCTTAGGTTTTGGTGCATCACTTATTTCTATATTTGCAAGACTAGGTGGTGGTATTTTTACAAAAGGTGCTGATGTAGGAGCTGATTTAGTCGGAAAAGTTGAAGCTGGAATTCCAGAGGACGATCCAAGAAATCCCGCAGTTATTGCAGATAATGTTGGTGATAACGTAGGAGATTGTGCAGGTATGGCTGCTGACCTTTTTGAAACTTATGCTGTTACTATTGTTGCTACTATGGTTCTTTCATCTATTTTCTTTGTAAATGATTTAAATATGATGATCTATCCTTTAGCAATTGGTGGCGCATGTATATTAACTTCTATTTTAGGAACTTTCTTTGTTACACTTGGTAGTGATAAAAATATTATGAAAGCTATGTATAAAGGTTTTGTAATTACAGCAATTAGTTCATTAATTATATTATTCCCTATTACAAAACACGTTATAGGATTTACGACGGAATATGTGGCAAATGGAAAGACATTTAATGGTTTAAGTCTATATTTTTGTGGAATTATAGGTTTAATAATTACAGGTTTAATAATTTGGATAACAGAATATTATACAGGAACTGATTATAGACCTGTAAAAAGTGTTGCTAAATCATCGACCACAGGACATGGTACAAATGTAATTCAAGGTTTAGCAGTTTCTATGGAAGCAACTGCTGTTCCTGCATTAATAATTGTTGGTGGAATTTTATGGACTAACCATATTGCGGGTCTTTATGGTATTGCCATTGCTGTAACTACAATGCTTGCTTTAGCTGGTATGGTTGTTGCCTTAGATGCTTATGGGCCTGTTACAGATAATGCTGGTGGTATAGCTGAAATGTCAAATCTTCCAAAAAATGTTCGTAAAACGACGGATGCTCTTGATGCAGTTGGTAATACAACAAAAGCTGTAACAAAGGGTTATGCAATAGGTTCTGCTGGTCTTGGTGCATTAGTTCTTTTTGCAGCATATACAGAGGATATTAAACATTTTTCAAAAGTTGCTGGATCAAATTTAGAGGGAATAGTTGTAACTTTTGATTTATCAAATCCTTATGTAGTTGTTGGTTTGCTTATAGGCGGAATGCTTCCTTATTTATTTGGATCAATGGGTATGCAAGCTGTTGGTAGAGCAGGTGGTGAAGTTGTTATTGAGGTACGAAGACAGTTTAAAAAAATACCTGGAATAATGAAAAGAAAAGCAAAGCCTGATTATGGTAAACTTGTTGATTTACTTACAAGAGCAGCGATTAAAGAAATGATAATTCCATCATTATTACCAATATTGTCTCCGATTGTTTTATACATAATTATTTATTTTATAGGCGGACAAGTCGCAGCATTATCATCTCTAGGGGCAATGTTATTAGGAGTTATAATAACAGGTCTATTTGTTGCAGTTTCAATGACTGCAGGAGGAGGTGCATGGGATAATGCAAAAAAATATATTGAAGATGGTAAGTTTGGTGGCAAAGGCTCAGAAGCACACAAAGCAGCTGTTACCGGTGACACAGTAGGTGATCCATATAAGGATACCGCAGGACCCGCGGTAAATCCCATGATCAAAATCACTAATATTGTAGCTTTGTTATTGCTAGCGGTAATTGCAGGATAACAATTTGCTTATATAATAGTTGTAAGTAATTTTTATCATTGAGACTAAAACAGGAATAAATATATCATTTTGAAAACTATCCTAGTTTTATGCTATATTAAATTATCAACAATTAGACTGTACATAAAAAATAATGGTATATTTTGTATATCTTATATTAACTAAAAAAGTCAATAAATTCAGATCTTATGTAGGATATACGAATAATATTGAAAAAAGACTTCATCTTCACAATAATTCAAAGGGTGCAAAATTTACAAAAGGAAATTCCTGGAAGTTAATATATTGCCAAAAATATAATGATAAAATTATTGCAATGAAAGAAGAATATAAATTGAAAAAAAATTATAAATTACGAAATAAATTAAAAGATAAGTTTATTAAGAATATTAAATGAAAATAGCAATCTTGCTTCCATATAAAGAAAATTATTCACCGAAATATTCTGGGGCTGTTTCTATACATGTTTCTAATTTATTAAAATTTTCTAAATTTAAATCTACCACTTTTATCTATGGCAACACTAAAAGTAATAACTATTTAACTAAAAATTTTTATAATATAAATTTTAAAAAAAATATTCTTTCCAGCAATAATAAAAAATATATAAAAAAATTTATCGATATTAATAAAAATAAAAATGTTGATTTAATCGAAATACATAATAGACCATCCTACTTTAGTGCTATTAAACAAAACCTAAATTCTAAAATTATTATTTACTTCCATAATGATCCATTAACATTATCCGGATCAAAAAAAAAAGAAGATCGTATAAACCTTATAAAGAATTGTGACTATATTTTCTTTAATAGTAATTGGACAAAAAATAAATTTTTTACAAATATAAATGAGCAAAACTATTTATCAAAATTTGGAATCTGTTTCCAATCAACAAAAAAATCAAAAGTTAATTTATCTAGTAAACAAAAATTAATAACTTTTGTTGGGAAGCTTAATGAGGCAAAAGGTTACGATGTCTTTGGAAAAGCAATTTTAAAAATTCTAGATGAGTTCCCTGAATGGAAATCAACAGTTATTGGTGACGAACCTAGAGAAAAACATATTTTTAATCACAAAAATTTAAAAATTTTAAGTTTTCAAGAAAATAATTTTGTTCTTAGTGTATTAAAAAAATCAAGTATATTTGTAGCATGTTCAAAATGGGAAGAGCCATTTGGAAGATCTAGCTTAGAAGCATGTAGTGCTGGCTGTGCAACAATAATAACTAATAGAGGTGGGCTAACAGAAACAACCAAACACCCAATAATCCTGGAAAAACTTGATGCGAAAACATTATATAGCTCAATTAAAAAATTAATAAAAAAGCCAAATTTTAGAAAAAAAATACAAAAGTTAAATTATAATTCTTTTTTTCTTACTCATGAGTACGTATCCAGTATAATAGATAAGGCAAGAAGCAATTTATTCTCTGAAATATTGCACAAAAGTTTTAATTTCAATAAAAATTCTAAACTTAAAATAATCCATATTACAAATTTCAATCACCGATACTTTGGCAGACTTCAATATAATACTGGCATAAGAATAAATAACGGATTAATTAGAGAAGGACACAATGTTTTGAGTATATCTGATAGAGATATAATCAGTTATTCAAGATCATTTAGCGATCCTTCTGGTGAAAATTATCTTAACAAATTAGTAAGCAAAACAATAGAAAACTTTAGGCCTGACTTGTTAATTCTTGGTCATGCAGACCGTATTGATCCACAATCATTATTAGATGCCAAAAATAAATATTCTAACTTAAAAATATCCCAATGGTTTCTTGATCCATTATCGAAACATGGACCAGATTTCTTAAAAAATAAATTACGTGTTTTAAATAAAAGTAAAATTTGTGATGCTACATTCATAACAACAAGTCCTGATGCATTGGATTTTAAAATTAAAAATTCTTTTTTTATCCCTAATCCTTGTGATAGCTCCTTAGATCATTTAGAAAATTTTAGGGAAAATAAAATATATGATATTTTTTATGCTATAAGTCATGGTGTCCACAGAGGTAAATTAAGAACTGGAAAAATTGATGAACGTGAGAATTTTATAGCCAAATTAAAAAGTCTATCAAATGGAGTAAAATTTGACATTTATGGTATGTTTGGGAGAGAGCCAATTTGGGGGGATAATTTTTTATCCAACTTATCAAATTCAAATATGGCAATTAATTTAAGCAGAGGTAAGCCAACTAAATATTATAGTAGTGATAGAATTGCACAGCTTGTGGGCAATGGTTTGCTAACTTTTATTGATGAGAGAACTAAATATGGTGATTTTTTTGAAAATGATGAAATGATTTTTTACAAAGATATACTTGACTTATCAGAAAAAATTAAAAGGTATAAAAAAGATAAAAAATTAGGCTTTAGAATAGCTAAAAAAGGACACTTAAAATATCACAAATATTTTAATTGCTCTTTAGTTTCAAAATATATTATAGAAAGGACATTTGGGTCCAATTCAAAATTCTATTGGGATAGGTGATATGCTTTCAAATATATCAAAATATATTTAAAATTAATTATATGAGAGCAATAATTTTAAATGCCACAGCATGGATGATTGTTCCTATAATGGATGCTTTGGCTAAGTATTTAAGCTCTTCAATGGATGTTTTACAAATAACTTGGGCTAGATATTTTTTTACTGTTGTTTTTACATTATTAATAATGGGTTTTTTTAAAAAAAAATATTTTGTATGGAGTAAAAAACCAACTCTACAATTATTAAGAGGATTAATATTCGTATTTTCTACTTATTTATTCTTTTATGCGATATCTGAAATCTCCTTGCCTAAAGCCCTTACTTTAGCATTTGTTGCGCCTATTTGTGTAACTGCCATGTCTCCATTTTTTTTAAATGAAAAGGTTGGCATTAGAAGGTGGACTGCAGTTTCTATTGGTTTTATAGGAACCTTAATTGTAATAAGACCGGGTTTTATTGAGCTAAATTTAGCTACTTTGGCAGCTTTAGGTAATGGAATTTGTTATGGATTTTATCTAATTATTACTCGAAAATTAAGCACATCTGACAACTCTCTATTAACTTTATTATTTGCCGGCACAGTAGGGACTGTAGTTATGTCCTTCTTTATGCCTAACGTCTGGATTAACCCATCTTCAAATCAGTGGGTTATGATGGCTTTAATAGGTCTTGTGGCTGCAATAGCACATTTATTTATTATTTTATCATTAAAATATGCTGATGCATCTAAACTTGCTCCTCTTGGCTATACTGAAATAATTACCAATATTATACTTAGTTACTATATTTTTAATGAACTCCCAGACAATTGGACTTACTTAGGTTTATTTATTATTGTTTTATGTGGTTTTTATATTTCTAGAAGAGAGTATTATTTTTCAAAGAACATATATAGGTAATAAATATTGACTTATATACTAAGGTAATGGTTTAAATAATTATTGTAAACCATTGTATTTATTTTATTTTATTAACAAAATTATTATGAAAATTAATTTAATAAATAAATTATCAATATTCATCAGATTAAACGACACTAGTTAACTACTTTTTTAAGCTGATTTATAGCTACATTACATAGATAGTTTTAATATCCACAAAAGACTTTATTAGTTGGTTTTAAAGAAAATGTGTAGACATTAAAAAGTAAATATTCATTAAAATAGCAAAAATCATTAGATTTAAATGAATTTTTTAGCATAAGCTCAGAAACCTGAATAAAAAATTAGCCCAATTGTTTATTAAAATGCAAAAATTTTATTAAGCTTTGCAAATTTCGAATATACCTTTTAATCGCCTATATAGGGCTCTATTTTAAGTATTAGTTAATTTATAGTGCAACTTATAGGTGATTTACATAAATATTAGCTAAATATTGTATTTGTATATAAAAGTGTTGATATTACTTGCTTTTAGAGCAAAATTCCCTCTGAAATAAGCAGTTTTCTTTTTTTTTTAATACCTCCCAAGCCAGAATACCCACCTAATGAACCATTTGCCCTTATAACTCTATGGCATGGAATTTTTGGTGCGTGTGGATTTTTACCTATTGCATTTGCCACAGCTCTAAACGCTTTTGGCCTATTTATAGCTTTAGCTACATCAGAATAAGATCTAATTTGTCCCTTGGGGATAGTTTTAAGGTATTTCCAAACTTTAATCTGAAATTTAGTTCCTTTTAAAATCATAAAAAACCCTGTTTCCTTGCACCTTTTCAGGTACAAAGAACAGTAGTTTTTGGCACGTCGTTTTATGCGCTACCGCCATGCCGTTCACCCTACAATTTTAGCGCTACTCTGTAGAGCTTTCTGCCCTCTGGGCTTGAACCTCTCGGTTTTTCCCCAGCTGGTCAGTTAAGAGTTGCCTCTTAATTCATTTTGAACAATATCAGATAGGGTAGGTTGTATGTATCACTTTATCGTTGAATATTCTGAGTTTTTAACAGGGATGAATAGTGGGGATAACTTAATCTAAAGCTTTAAGTAAACCATCTAAAACCCTCATACATTGCAATTCCATAAATTGAGTGTCTAATAAAAAACATAATTGATGTTTTAATGGGCATTCCAGTCTTATTTGCAAACACTCCTTGTCCTGTAAATGGTAAAAATATCAATAATGGAGCTAAAGTTGTAAGAGTTCCAAATATAAATCCTGAAAAATAACTCATTTTTAAACCTATAATAAAAAAACAAAAATAATAAATAACTGCCCAACAAATTGATACATAATAGTGAAAAACCCATCCAAGTAAGACCTCATATTTAAAATTAGGCATTTGGGCAATATTTGGGTTATAAAAAGTGGCATTTTTAAGCATATAATAAGTCCATCTTCCAACAATTCCCCAAGACGGTTCTGGAATACCGATTAATTTTAGTAAATAACCAAGAATATCAAGAATTATGCATGAAAATGTCCCAGCAACTAAAATACTAATAATATCTATCAATTAACCTCAAAACATTAATAAAAATAGAAGAACAAAAATACTTATAAAAAATATGCCAAAAATAATCATTAAAATACGATTTTTTGTTTGTTCTTTTAATTTTGGCCAGTAATTCATAATTAGAAATGTTCCAATAACTACAACAAGACCGATTAATACATATTTAGGCATTAAGATTCTTTTACATTAAATGCTTGACTTGTAAAATGTGTTATATTATAATTTCCGATAATTAATGGTTATCGGTAATTAACATGAAAAATATTATTAGTGATATTAAATCACTTGAACTAGAAACAATTAAAAACTTAAAAAACTCTAAAGCAAAAAATACAGTTCGAGCATACGAGTCCGATTTTAAGGACTTTGCTTTGTTTTGTCTGAAAAATGGACTTAATTCACTTCCAACTGAACCTAAGATATTATCTTTGTATTTAACTCACCTATCAAAAAAAAGTAAATTTAGTACATTAAAAAGAAGAATAGCTTCAATTAAAGTTGTACATAAAATGAAAGGTTATTATTTGGATTCAAAACATCCTATAATAATGGAAAATCTGTTAGGGATAAAACGGGTAAATGGATCATATCAGAAATCAAAAAAACCTATATTAATCAATAGTTTAAAGCATATAATTAAAGCTATAGATGATAATGAAAAAAAAGAATTTAAACGAATAAGGAATAAATCTCTAATACTATTAGGGTTTTCTGGGGGTTTTAGGAGATCAGAATTAGTTAATATTGAGTATGATGACCTAGAATTTGTAAATGAGGGTCTTAAAATTTTTATTAAAAGATCTAAAACAGATCAATCAGGCGAAGGTAGTCTAAAAGCAATACCCTACTTCGAAAATTTAGAATTTTGCCCAGTAATAAAACTTAAAGACTGGATTAATTTTAATAATATTAAAATAGGAAAAATTTTTGAAATTTCGGATAAGTCAGTCTCACTCATAATTAAAAAATATGCTTTTCTAGCAGGTTTAGATCCAAAAAAATATGGTGGACATAGTTTAAGATCAGGATTTGCAACATCTGCCGCAGAAGCTGGTGCTGAAGAAAGAAACATTATGGCTATGACAGGTCATAAAACAACACAAATGGTAAGAAGATATATTAATGAGGCAAATTTATTTAAAAATAACGCATTAAATAAAATTAAGTTTTAATAAAATTCGATAAATAATGATCATCATCAATCGATGATATGTATATAAAATTTAATTTAGATAAAAAATTAAAAACCTCACCCTTTAGCTCTAGATTAGACTCAATTTGTATTAAAATTTTATTATTCTTTAAAATATTAATTGAACCTTTAAGGACATTCATTTCATATCTTTCAACATCAACTTTTATAAAAATTAATTTGTTTGATAAATTCTCAAAAAAACTGTCCAATTTTTTTAATTTAACATTTTGTTTTGATATCTTTGACAAGGGATATTTTTTTATTTCAAAATCATTAGGCTTGTGAATAGATGATCCACCTGTTTTGTTAATATTATTATACCATATTTGACCTTCACCTTCATAATCAGAACATCCAAAATTATAAATATTTATTTTTGAATTATTTAATAAAGTATTTTTTTTTAATTTATTAAAATTATGAATATTAGGCTCAAATGCAAAAACATTAAGAATTTTTTTGTAATGATAACAATAAAGAGCATAATATCCAGTATAAGATCCTACATCTATGAAATAATCAAAGTTATGATTTGTAAAATATTTATCTAAAAAGTTAAATCTATCCTTATCGTAAAACCCTTCTAAAAAAATCTCCCTATCAATTGAGTCTTTCAAAGAAGTTGAAATTTTAAAATTATAAGATTTGACTATAACTTTCTTTTTTGTTTTTCTTAACAATGATGGAACTAGTCTTTTAAAAATTCTATATTTATATATATATTTTAAAAAATTAACTAAAATCATAATAAATTGTAAATATCTTTAGAAAGTTCATCAAAATTCTTTCTAAATACATAGTTATAATTTCTAAAATGTGAAGTCCAAACACTATAATCATATGATTTATCTATTATATCTATTTGAGATATATTCTTTGAAGCAGCTATATGTGAAATTGATCCATGACAAGAAATTAATAATTTTGAATTAAAGACTATTTTTTCAAGTTCAAAAAAACTTTGATTTAATAAAATTTCCACATTTTTAAAATAGTTAGACAAGGTAAGTTTTATTAATTTCATAGGAGTATGACTTCCTGTCGTAATAATTATTTTTAATTCAAGCTTTTCTTCTAATTGTTTAATAAAGTTTATTAATTCATCTAAATTAGGTTCAATATTCATATAATTAGAAATATATGTTTTGTTTGACCATTTTTCATCATAATGAAAAACAATATATTTCCCCTTTGAATTATCCAATAAATTAATTTTACTATCTAAAATATTCAAATTATTTTCAGCATAATTAAAACCTAACTCAGTAATAATATTTTTAATAATATCAATTTTTGTTTTTTGCTTATTTTTATCAATTAAAATTGTCTTTTTCTTTCTAATCAAAAAATTTAAGATTTTAGATCTATCCTTATCATCATGAATTATCGAATAATCAAATTTTTTTTTAAATAACTTTAAAAAATTAAAAAAATAAGAAAGTAAATTTTTTTTATAAATAATAACTTGATCAATCCCCTTATATCTAGATATATAATCGTAGTTTTTTTTTGAACAAACAATTGTAATAGAACTATTTGGATCATTAGATTTAATATTTTTAATTAGTATGCAGGTAAGCAGAAAATCACCAATACGATCAGTTCTAAAAATAAGATAATTCTTCATTAGCTAAAGTATTTTAAGGCAAAAAAGACTGTTATTGGAACTGTAATTAATGACATTAAAGTTGAAACAACTATTGTACTAGATATATTATCGACTATTTCTTTAGGTGAATACATAGAAGCAACCAGATAACAAAGAATTGCACTTGGCATTGATGATTGAATTAAAAGAACTCCAGCAGCAAAACCCGACAGATCAAAAAATAATATTAAGGCAAATCCAATTAATGGACCTATAATAACTCTTCCAGTAGATGTAATTAAAGCATCCTTAAATGAAAAAACCTTCATTTGAGTTAATGAGACACCTAAAGACATTAAAATCATGACAATCATTCCATAAGCTAGAAGCATGACAGTATTTAAAATAAATATTGGTAATGGTATTTCGTAATAAAGAAAAATGATTGTTGCAATTATTGCATAAAATGAGGGACTTTTGATTATAACTTTTAAATCAAATTCACGTTTTGCTAAAAAAATATTTAAAGTAAAATGAAGAAGCACAACTAATGAAGATATAGCTGCCGCCACACCCATGCCTAATTTACCATATGCAAACAAGCATATTGGAATACCCATATTACCTGTATTTGGTAAGAAAAATGTTGGTAACTCCCTCAGGTAATCTTTTTTCATTAAAATCAAAAAAAATAAACCAACAATTAAAAAAGATGATAATAGGATTATTGCATATAAAAAATACTCAGAAAACATTGCAAAAGTTACACCACTTGCCGATATTGAGAAGATTACTATTGATGGAGTTCCAAAATTGGCAGAATAAGTAGTTATAAATGAAGTATCAAAATTTGGATTTGTTTTGCCAAGAAAATATCCAATACCAACAATAAAGAAAACTGGAAAAAGAACTTCAAATAGTTTTATATAAAGTTCCATTAAAATAATCGAATAAGAACTGGATTTTTAATAATATTTTTATTTGATTTAAAAGATTTAATACATCTTTGAGCGTCTAATTCATTGGCATTATGAGTAATAAGAACAATCGTAGCTGTCTTACTTTTATTTTCGGGTAATTGTATTAATCTTTGAATTGAAATTTTATACTTTGCCAAAATCTTAGTTATAGAAGAGAGAACACCGGGCTTATCTTTAACTTTTAATCTAATATAAAGAGAATTTGATGATTGATCTTTATTAAATACTTTAGGTTTTAATCTTTTATTTTTAGATATACCAAAAGGATATTTTATATTTCCTCTTAATATAGATAAAAGATCAGACATCAACGCAGAGGATGTTGGTCCTGGACCCGCCCCTTCTCCTTGTAATACAGACTCTCCTATAGGAGAACCATTTAATATTACAGCATTCATTACTCCTCCAACATTTCCTATGTAAGAGTCATTTTTAACTAAACATGGGTGAACTCTTTCAAAAATACTATTATTTATAATTTCAGTAATACCTAATAATTTTATTCTAAAATCTAATTGTTCAGCGATTTTAATATCAGTATAATCAATATTTTCAATACCTTCCATTAGACAGCCAGATTTAGAAATACGTTTATTGAAAGCTAATGAAGTCAAAATTTTTATTTTAGCTAATGCATCATAACCATTAAGATCTAATTTTGGATTTCCAGGTTCAGCATAACCGAGTTTCTGTGCCATCTTCAAAACATTTTTAAAACTATCTTTAGTTCTTTCCATTTCTGACATTATATAATTACATGTACCATTAAGAATGCCATAAACTTTTGTAATTTTATTTGTAGCTAAACCCTCTTTAATTGTTCGTATAATTGGAATACCACCTGCAACAGATGCCTCAAATTCTAAATTTACTTTGTTTTTCTCAGCTAATTCACCAAGCTTATCGCCATGTTTGGAAATTAATGCTTTATTTGGAGTTATTACATGAATTTTATTTTTAAGAGCTGTTTCAATAATTTTTTTTGATATACCATCTGATAAACCTATAGCTTCGATTACTATATCTAAGTTTTTAATCTTTAATATATCTAGAGGATTTGAATAAAAAATTTTCTTATTAATTTTAAACTTTCTTTTCTTATTTTTATTTTTAGCTGATATAGCTATAACTTTAATTCTCTTTCCAGTTTTAGTTTCAATATCTTTTTTTTTTGTATTTAACTCATTTAGGACGTAAGAACCAATTTGACCAAGTCCAATAACAGCAATATTTATATTTTTGTTCATTAAATTAATCTAATTTAGGAAAGTCACTTATCTTACCATATTTAATAACATTTTTTTTAAATTCGTCAAAAGATGTTTCATTTTCAAAGTTTAATTTTGAAATATCTTTGTCAGTACTGTCTTCCTCAATATTCCACATGGAAACAGGATGATTTAATGAACAATGTGATAATGAAAATATTAATAAAATTATAAAGATATATTTAAACATTCAGACCTTCGCTCTCATTAAAGTCATAATAATTATTCATATTTTGTACAGCTTGACCTCCACCACCTTTAATCAAATTATCAATTACAGACAATATTATTATTTTATCTTTTTGCTTACTTTTGCACACAGAAATTAGGCAATTATTAGTATTGATCACATCATTAGTGCTTAAGAACGTATTTATTTTACTAATTTTTATAAATTTATGATTCTTGTATTGGACATTTAGAACATTAATAATTTCGTTTATGTTAATACCCTTTTTTAAATCAATATAAATAGTGCTTAAAATTCCTCTAAACATCGGTGTTAGATGAGGTGTAAAATGAAATTTATTTTTTTTACTAGTTTTAAGATCTAGTTCTTGTTGAATTTCAGAATTATGCCTATGATTTGCTAAGCCATAAGCACTCAATGACTCATACAAATTTTTATCTTTATATTTTTTATGTACTCCTCTACCTGCTCCTGAATAACCAGATTTTGAATCAATAATAATTGTTTGATTATTAATTAAATTTTTTTTTATTAATGGGATTAATGGAATTAATACAGATGTAGGGTAGCATCCAGGACAAGATACAATTGGAAATTTTTTAATTAAATGACCAGTAATTTCAGGTATAGAATAAATACTTTTTTTGATTTGATTTAATGCTTTGTGTTTAATTTTATACCATTTTTCATAATCTTTTTTATTGTTAAGTCTAAAATCAGCCGCTAGATCTATTAATAGATTATTTTTATTTAAAAATTTTGAAATAGATTGTGCCTCACCATTTGGTAATGCTGTAAATATTATATCAACATCTAATAAATATTCTTTTTTAAATTTTGATATTTTTGGTAATTTGTATTTTTTTAATTCTTTTTCATAGGAATCTATTTTTTTCCCTACAGAGGTACTACCACACAAATATTTAATATTTATTTTTTTATGTGTACATAAAAGTTTAGTTAGTTGTAATCCTATATATCCAGTAGCACCACATATAAGAACATTTTTCTTGCCCATAATCTAATATAACAGTTGAAATTTAAAAAGTAATTATCTTTTAGAAAACTGGTAGCTTTTTCTAGCTTTTGCTCTACCAGGTTTTTTTCTCTCAACAGATCTTGAATCTCTTGTTGTGAGTTTTTCTTTACGTAAGGTTGATTTTAAAGTTTCGTCAAATTTTAGTAAGGCTCTTGAAATTCCATGTACTAATGCACCAGCTTGACCAGTTTGACCCCCACCTACAACTTTAGATCTAACATCGTAATCAGTTGACTGATTTATTATTTCAAAAGGTCTTAAAATTTGCATTACATGATTAGCTCTTGGAAAATAGTCGTTTAAAGATTTGCCATTTACATAAAATTTACCTGTACCTTTTTTTAACCAAACTTTAGCTACAGATTTTTTTCTTCTTCCTGTTGCGTATTTACTATCTCTAAAGTCTAACTTTATTTTTGGTGAAGATGTTTGGGAAGTTTCCATATTAATTTCTTACAATATTTTTTTGATTAAGTTTACCAATTTCAATTATTTTTGGATTTTGTGCAGTATGAGGATGGTTCTCTCCAGAATAAATTTTAAGTTTAGTTAATTGTTTTTTCCCTAATGCTCCTGAGGGCAACATTCTTTTAACAGCTAATTTTAATACTTCTCCAGGTTTTTTTTCACTCAATTTTTCAGGTGTTATTTCCTTAATTCCACCAGGGTATCCTGTGTGTCTGTAATATTTTTTATTTTGAAATTTATTTCCTGTAAATTTGATTTGGTCTACATTTTTGATAACAACAAAATCTCCATGGTCCATATGAGGTGTATATGTTGTTTTATTCTTCCCTCTTATAATTTTTGATACAACTGTTGCTAGTCTACCAACAACTGCTCCTTTGGCATCGATTTCAAACCAATCGCTATTTATCTCATCTTTTTTAACAAACTTTGTCATGAATGCGGGATTAATACTTATAATTAGATATATTGTCAAATTATTATATTTTGGTTGGACTGAATGGTTGATTGAATTATGACCATTTATTAGTAATAATAGACATCATAAAAACGAATTCACAATATTTTAATTAAAGGAGCTTTATGAGTGATAAAAAAAAAGAATTAAAACCAAATACTTATAAATTTGATACTCTCAGTTTACATGCTGGTTATCAACCACACAAAAATGCTGGAGCAAGACAAGTTCCTATCTATCAAACAACGTCATATCTTTTTGACGATGTAGATCATGCAGCAGCTCTTTTTAATCTAGAGCGTGGTGGTCATATTTATAGTAGAATTTCTAATCCTACAGTTGGTGTATTAGAGGAAAGAGTTGCATCATTAGAAGGTGGTACAGCAGCACTAGCAACTTCATCTGGTATGAGTGCAATATTTTTAACAATTATGACTCTATGTGAAGCAGGTGACCACTTAGTTGTGTCATCACAACTTTATGGTGGTACAGTAAACTTGTTTAGACTTACACTACCAAAATTTGGTATTACGTGTACTTTTGTTAAACCAAGGGACACTGAAGGTTTTAAAAAAGCAATTAAGAAAAATACAAAAGGTATATATGGTGAATTAGTTGGTAATCCTGGTAATGAACTAATGAACATGCCTGAGATTGCTAACATAGCTCATGAAGCTGGAATTCCATTAATCGTTGACTCAACTTATCAAACTCCATATTTATGCAAACCATTTGAGCATGGAGCTGACATTGTAATTCATTCTTTAACAAAATGGATGGCTGGTCATGGTTCTTCAATGGCCGGAATATTAGTTGAAGGTGGAAATTTCGATTGGATGCAAAATGATAAGTTTCCAACAATGACTAAACCATATGAAGGATACCATGGATTATCTTTTGCTGAAGAATTTGGTCCAACTGCATTTACTATGAAAGCTAGAGCAGAAGGAATGAGAGACTTTGGTCCTTGTTTAAGCCCACAAAATGCTTGGAATGTTCTTCAAGGTTTAGAAACATTATCAGTAAGAATGAAAAAGCACTGTGAAAATGCGGAGGAAATGGTCAAATATTTATCTAACCACGAAAGTGTAGCATGGGTTTCTCATCCAAGCGCTCCAAATCATCCTGATACTAAACTTGCGAATAAACTATTACCTAATGGTAAGGGGTCAATGATAGCATTTGGGATTAAAGGTGGAAAAGACGCGGGTGTTGCCTTTATTAATAATGTTAAATTAGCATCTCACTTAGCAAATGTTGGTGATACAAGAACATTAGTTATTCATCCAGCATCAGGAACACATTCTCAAATGGATGAAGCAACATTAAAGTTTGCTGGATTATCACATGATATGATTAGATTGTCCGTCGGTATGGAAGATATAGATGATATTAAAAATGATTTCGAGATTGGTTTTAGAGCAGCAAGAAAACCAAGACTTGTTTCAAATCAATGAAATTTAAAGTAAATGGCAATGAGGTTTTTGCCTCCACAGGTGGAAGACCATTTGATAAAAAAAAACCTTTGATAATCTTTGTTCATGGGAGTGGTTTAACTCACATGACTTGGGTTCTTCAAACAAGATACTTCGCTTTTCATGGCTACAACTCTTTAGCAGTTGACCTTCCTGGACATGGATTATCAAGTGGTAAAAGTCTTAAATCAATTGAAGAAATGGCAGATTGGGTAAGTTCTGTAATTGATGCTGTTGGTCATAAAGAGGCTTCACTAGTAGGACACTCACAGGGATGTTTGGTAACAGTTGAATGTACATCAAGGTACCCTGGAAAAATTAAAACTTTGAGTTTGATGGGTGGAGCTGGTGCTATACCTATGAATCCAGAACTGCTATCACTAGCTGAAAATAATGATCCAAAAGCAGTAGATTTAATGATGGATTGGGCACATGGTCCTGCTGGTCACTTTGGCGGTCACCCAGTTCCTGGCCTTTACCATATAAATACAGGAACAATGCTTGCAAAATCTAGAACAATACAAAATACATTAGGTGTAGATTTTAGAGCCTGTGATAATTACAAGAATGGATTTGAAGCAGCTAAAAAAATTAAATGCCCCACTCTATCAATTTTAGCAACTGATGACAAAATGTGTCCTGTTAAAGAAGGAAAAAAATTAGCTTCATTAATTGATGGTAGTCAAGTTGATATAATTGATAACTGTGGTCACATGATGTTGTTAGAAGAAGCAGATAGAGTATTAACTGTACTTAAAAAATTTATAACTACAAATTATCCCCCATTATCAAGTTAAATTTAAGCTTGATTGTATTTTTTCATTTTAGTTTAATACATTTTTAAACAGAAGGGGAAATATGAGTAAAAATAAACATCCAGAAACAATTGCTTTACATGGTGGAGATTACAGAAGTGATCCAGCTACAACAGCAGTAGCAGTACCACTCTATAGAACAACATCTTATCAATTTAATGATACAGATCATGCTGCAAATTTATTTGCACTAAAAGAATTTGGAAACATATACACAAGAATTATGAATCCAACTAATGACGTACTTGAAAAAAGAGTTGCGGCACTTGAAGGTGGGCTTGCAGCTGTAACTGTTGGTTCAGGACAAGCGGCATCAACATTCGCTATAATGAACGTGTGTCAATCAGGAGATAACTTTGTTAGTTCAACTGATTTATATGGTGGAACGGTAAATCTATTCACTCACACACTTAAAAAATTAGGTATTGAATGTAGATATGCAGATCCATCAGATCCAAGTAATTTTGAAAAATTAATTGATGATAGAACAAGATGTTTTTATGCAGAAACTTTGCCTAATCCATATTTAAGAGTATTTCCAATAAAAGAGGTATCTGACATAGGTAGAAAGTACAGTATTCCATTAATTATGGATAATACTGCAGCACCAGTAATTTGTAAGCCTTTAGAACATGGAGCTGCTGTAGTAGTTCATTCACTTACTAAATTTATTGGTGGTCATGGTACGGTAATAGGAGGATGTCTTGTTGATGGAGGTAATTTTGACTGGACAAAAGATCCAAAAAGACAGCCTTTATTTAATGAGCCAGATGCTAGTTATGGTGGCGCGCAATGGGGTGTTGTAGTTCCACAATTGACAGGAGCAAATGTCTCATACGCAGTAAGATCACGTGTTGTACTATTAAGAGATCTAGGAGCACCATTAGCACCTGATAATGCATGGGGAATAATTCAAGGTTTAGAAACTGTTCCCTTAAGAATGAAACAACATTGTTCTAATGCCGAGAAAGCTGTTGCATTTTTACAAAAACATAAGAATGTAGAGAGAGTTATCTACCCTACCTTGCACAAAGGAGAAATTGGTGAAAGATCCAAAAAATATATGAAGGGTGGAAATGGAGCACTTATAGGTATCGAAGTTAAAGGTGGTGTTGAAGCAGGTAAAAAATTTATAGAGTCATTAAAGATGTTTTACCATGTTGCAAATATTGGAGATGCTAGAAGTTTAGCTATTCACCCTGCAACTACTACTCACAGTCAATTAACTGAAGAGGAGCTTTTAGCAGCTGGTGTAACACCAGGATATGTAAGATTATCTATTGGTATTGAACACCCAGACGACATTATAGCTGATCTAGATCAAGCTTTAGGAGCCTCTGGAAAACCTAGCTTGAAAGCTGTAAGTTAGATTTTGTGTTTATAAATAAAAAATAAATACAAGACGCAACTAAAAAAATAGAACTTATTTGGTGCATAGATGCAATATATATTTGTGCACCATATAATAAAGTAAATACTCCTAAAATAATCTGCAAAAAAATAAAAAAACCCAAAACTTTAACTGATTTATATAAATCAGTTTTTTTATTTCTGTAAATATAAAATAATAAATACAGATAAAATAACCCAATTAAATATGCTAATTTTCTGTGTATAAATTGTACCAAAGAAGGATCACTAAAAGCAGATAATTTAAATAAATTAACAATACTATTATCATTTGGAAAAATTGAGTTACCCATTAATGGCCAAGAATTATAAATTTTACCTGCATCCATTCCTGAAACGAAGGCACCAATAGAAATTTGCAAAAAAACTAATATAAGAAAACTAAATGGAAATATAATATTAATAGTATTTTGAAAGTCGTTTTTAACTTTTATTTTTAAGTAATTCCAAAAAATTAAAGATAAAATAAAAAAAGCTACTAATAAATGTACGGATAACCTAAAATGACTAACATCTACTCTATCGATAAGACCACTACTTACCATATACCATCCTATAAATCCTTGAAAACATATTAAAGCAAAGATGAAATAAAGGTTTATTAATTTTTTAAATTTTATTTTAAATGTGAAATATATTAGTGGTATTAGAAAAGCTAAACCTATTAATCTTCCCATAAATCTGTGAGCCCATTCCCACCAAAAGATTACTTTAAATTCTTGCATGGTCATATCATAATTTTGTAATTTAAATTCGGGTATCTCTTTGTATAAATCAAAATACATAATCCATTGAGAATTATTAAGTGGTGGAAAGAAACCAGAAAATAACTGCCATTCAGTGATTGATAAACCAGAATCAGTTAGTCTTGTTAAGCCTCCAACTACAATCATCACTGAGATTATCCAAAACATGCTCATAAGCCATATTGATATTTGATTATTAACCTTTGGATTTTCACTATACATAAAGGGATAAATATAATAATTTTTGAATTATCCAAATATATAAATGTCGCCATTAAAAAAACAAAAACTCAGTAAAATAAGAAAAGAACTGGATAATTTAGACGATATATTAATAAAAATAATTAAGAAAAGAACTAACTTAGTTAAGAGAGTTTTAGAAATTAAAGAAAAAAAAAATCAAATTGTTGACCAGAAAAGAATTAATTTAATCCTTAAAAATATCAAAAAAAAATCAATTAAAAACAAAATTGATCCAAAGATAACACATAAAATTTGGAAGAATATGATATTTGCATATATCGATTTTGAACGTAGAAATTTTAATAAAAAAAAGTAAATTATTTACTGTGAGGCGGTAATTTTTTTTCCACGAAGACTTCATGTTTTCTAGTCGCAGGATTATATTTTTTTGCTTTTAATTTAACTTTAGCCTTTTCACCTCCAGCAGGTTTTTTTACATAATAAAAAAAAGGGCTGTCTTGCTTCGCTTCAGGTACTAATCTAACTTTTACATGAGTTTTTTTTGCCATTTTAATTCTTAATATTTGTTATTAATTTTTTAATTTTTATAATCTTTGTTTTAATAATATTTTTTTGTTTTATAGAGGTATTGTACAATTCGTCAATATCTGAATTAAGAACTTTTTTAACCCCATTTAAAGTCATACCTTTATCTTTTAGCAAATATTTAATTTTTTTTAATAAATTGATAGAATTTTCGTCATAATATCTTCTATTTCCTGAAAAAAACTTAGGTTTAATTTGTTTAAACTGTTTTTCCCAAAAACGTATTGTATGTGTAGATAAAGACCCTTTCTTTTCATTAAAAAGATTTAAAATTTTAGCTACTTCACCAATAGTTCTATATTTTCTATTATCTTTTGGATTATACATTTTTATTAATATACTCTTTAAATTCTTTAGATGCCTTAAAAAGTATCACATTTCTCTCATAAATTATTTTGACCTCTTTTGTCTTAGGGTTTCTTCCTATGCGTTGATTTTTTTTTCTTAATGTAAATGTACCAAATTTTGCAATTTTTACCTTTTTTTGTTCAATTAAATTTTTTAAAATAATTTCAAATATATCTTCCAACAAGTTTTCGCTTATTTTTCTAGAAAATCCTATCTGCATATAGATAGAGTTTATAATTTCTTTCTTAGTTAAATTTATTCTTTTCACTTAATTTATATTTGCTTTTATTTGTTCTATTAGTTTGCCTCTAATAGTTTTTTCACAAACTTTAAGAGAATTTGCAAAACCTAAAGAATCTGTGGATCCATGACTCTTGATAACTGGTTTATCTAATCCCAGTAATATAGCTCCATTATAAAGTCTCGGATCAAGTTTATTTTTGAAACTTCTTAAATTACTATAATTTAACAAAGAAGATAATTTTCCGATAATAGTTGTGGTTAAAGCTTTTTTTAACTCACTAATTATAAAGTTTGAGGTACCTTCGGCGGTTTTAAGCGCTATATTTCCTGTGAATCCATCAGCAACTATAACATTAACATCACCATCCATAATATTATTGCCTTCTATATAACCTTTAAATTCAAATAAGGGATATTCATTATCATTAAGTATTTGGTAAGTATCTTTTATCATAGCATTACCTTTTAATTCTTCAGATCCAATATTTAATAAAGCAACTCGAGGTCTTTCATTTATATACAACGCTTTCAGTAAAGCTGCCCCCATGATTGAAAAATCTACTAAATTTTTTGAATTACATTCTATATTGGCACCTAAGTCTAAGACGACGTTCATCCCTTTTTTGCTTGGCCAAAGTGCGGATAAAGCAGGCTTGTCAATATTATCTATCATTTTTAAGTTAAGTTTAGATATTAAAAAAAGAGCTCCGGTATTTCCTGCTGATACTATTGCATGAGCTTCATCTTTTTTTAAAGACTCAATTGCAAGCCATAAACTTGTGTTCTTGCCTCTTTTTGCTGCAGATAAAGCAGAGTCTTCGCCTTCTACAAATTTATCAGTATGTATTAAGTTAAATCTGTCGTTAGAGAGGTTAAATTTTTTTATAAGAGGATTAATTAAATTACCATCTCCAAAAATTTTATATTTTATATCTTTTGATAAATTTGAATGAAGACTAATACCCTCTATAACTTTACTAGGTGAATTATCACCACCCATTGCATCGATTGCAATTATTATTGGGTTGTTCATAAAAACTAATCTTTTGGATCTAAAACCTGTCTACCTTTATACATACCTGTCTTTAAATCTAAATGATGTGATAGCCTATACTCACCAGATTTTTTGTCCTCAATAATATTTTTTAAAGACGTTTTTAGATGTGAACGTCTTTTTCCAGCTCTTGATTTAGATGTTTTTCGTTTAGGTACAGCCATAATTAAAATCCTATTTCTATTATATCTTTTGTAAAGATATTTAAAGAGTTTTTTGTTAAAAAATCTCTATATTTATCAAAGTAATTAACAATTAAATCGTTATCTTCATTAATATTTATTAAATTAGCAATTAAAGCTATTTTATCATCCTTAGATAAATCGTCCCAATTTTCAATCTTTTCCAAAATAGAGTAGAAAAGATTAACATAGTCCTTCATTTTTTTATTAACTGCAACATCGCCATATCCTATTTCTCTTATTGATAACTCAATCTGCCTAACAAAAAAATCAAATAAGTCCTGAGAATATTTTTTTGATATTTTAAATTTATTAATTTTCAATAAAAATCCAAAATGAATTAGAAGTATTACTAATCTATCTGAAAAAGTATCGTTATTTTTAAGATTTAAATAGAGATTTTTATTTCTAGTTAAATTTATCAAATTATTGTAAATATTTAAAAAATCATTATTCATATGAGACTAATTTTTTTATTTATTATATTTTTTCTTACACTGAATTGTTCAATAAATAAAGTTTCAAATCTTCATGGTTTTAGGTTTATTGAGACAAAATTTGAAAAAATCATAATAAATAAAACAAATAAAAATGATGTTAGAAAAATAATAGGACCACCATCTTCTGTAAGTAAATTTGATGATATATGGTTTTATATTGAGAGGAAAAAAACAAATCAAACTTTATTAAAACTTGGAAAAAAAAAATTAGCCAAAAATAATATTTTAATTATTGAATTTAACAAGATGGGAATGGTTTTAAATAAAGAATTATTAAATTTAGATAATATGAATGATATAAAAAAAGCAGAAGTTACAACAAATAAAAAATTTGATCAAGACAATGTGCTTAGCGACATTTTATCTACTCTTAGAGAAAAAATAAACGCTCCTACTCGAAGAAAAAAATAATGGCGGTCCCTAGGGGAATCGAACCCCTCTTTCATGGATGAAAACCATGTGTCCTAACCGATAGACGAAGGGACCAGTGTTGGATCTTTTATTGTAATTTTTTCAAATAATCAAGTAATCGAGGTCTCTTTTTTTACGATTTCTAAAATATTTTTATTATAAGTTATAATTGTTTCCGTAATGTACTTACCATTTTTTTTTACAATTCCATTCATTAAATCACCCGAAGTGATACCTGTTGCACAAAAAATACTTTGCCCTCTAATAATTTCATCGATTTCATATTTTTTGTTTAAATCTTTAATGCCCATTTTTTTTGCTCTTTTTTTATCTTCATTTGAATTAAATAAAAATCTACCTTGAAATTTACAATTTAATTTATCTAAAGCAGCAGCGGCAATTACTCCTTCTGGTCCACCTCCCGTACCCATAAATATATCAACTCCAAATTGTTTATCTGAGACAAGTAATGCTCCTGTAACATCACCATCTAATATATATTTTATATTAACATTTAATCTTTTTAAATCATTTATGATTTTTTGATGTCTTGGTCTGTCCAATAAACATACTGTTATTTGGTTAAATTTTTTTTTTGTAGCTTCGGAATAGTTTGAAATATTTTCTTCTACAGTAAAATCTAGATCTATAGTATTTTTTGGAACATGTTTCCCTGTAGCAATTTTTTGCATATATGTTTCTGGGGCTTTAAAAAGATTACCCTTTTCAGAAACAGCAATTACTGACATTGAGCCAGGCAAATTTTTGGCTACAAAATTTGTTCCTTCAACAGGATCAACAGCAATATCAATTTCTGGGCCGTTTCCACTACCAAGTTTTTCTCCTATAAAAAGCATTGGTGCTTCATCTAATTCACCCTCACCTATCACCACTTCACCCTTGATATTTAATTTGTTAAGCTGGTCTCGCATAATATCAGTTGCAGCTTTATCAGCCAATATTTTTTCATTTTTACCAATATATGGATAACAAGCAATCGCTGAATTAGAAGTAATGTCTATAAGATTATTTAACAACTTTTTAGATAATTTCATCAAGTATTAGGTTTTTAACTTTTCATCTATTTCGTTATTTTCTAATTTATACTCAAATTCTCTTAATCTTTTGTAAACGCTAGCAAGCTCAATTATTGTTGGCCACGCTTTTAGAATGTACTGCATTGATCCTTCTACACGACCAAATGCTCTTATAATTTGCTGCATTACTCCAAGTGTGACTGCTCCTGCAACAATAGCAGGTGCAAGAAAAACATATGCAGATAATACATTTGCTTGTAGATAAGCTATTCTACCAATATTAAAGTAAAGATATCTGATATAACTAAGAAAATGAATTCCCCTTACATCGTCAAATAACTCTTCAATTGACTTTGGCCTTACAGTTCCATCATCCTCAGCAATAACCAATATTTTCCTGTATGCAGCCTCTTTTTTTTGAAGGTCATATTCGACACCAACTAATCTCAAAATTAAGCCTAAAATAATTAAAAAAATTGTTCCACCTACAGACCAAATTAGAGCTCCTACAATCAATCCATACTCCCAATCTCCAAAAAAGAATATTGGTATACCAATACTTAAACCAAATAAAATTGGCATAAACTCTATTAATATCATAATTGCTTCTATGAGACTGGTTCCAAGAGACTCCATTATACGAGAAAACTTAATAGTGTCTTCTTGTACTCTTTGTGAGGCTCCCTCTATCTTACGAGCTTTTTCATAAACACTATGATAGTATTCAACCATTGCTGTTCTCCATCTAAATAAGTAATGAGATGTAAAGTAACTAACAACAACTGCTACACCCACATACATAGCGGCCAGAACAATAAAAGAAAATAAACTTGCCCAATATTCATCTATTGTAATGGCATTTGGTGATCCAAGTGCTTTTTGGATCATGTCATAAAATTCTCCAAACCACTCATTAATTTTAACATCTATTTTTACTTGCACCCAGAGTGAGGATAAGATGATTAATGATCCGATCCATGACCATAAATACCATTTTTTTATAGTAAAAAATCTAAACATTATTTTATAAAATTATCCGCGTAAGATTTTTTCATTATTTTTCTATTTTTTGGCTCTATTAACTCGTAATTAATATTATTTTTTTTTGCATATTCTATAGCCAAATCTTTGGATTTAAATTCTAAGTTTAACTCAGAATAAGTATCTGACGAACTTTCCCATCCCATAAGAGGATTTCTCCCTGGATCTTCTGTTATAAATTCTATGATCCACTTATCGAACTTCTTCAAACCAGATTGCATAGCTGTTTTAGATGGTTTGTATATTTTAGCTTTTTTCATAAATTATGGTCGGGGCGGCAGGATTTGAACCTGCGACCCTCTGGTCCCAAACCAGATGCGCTACCAGGCTGCGCTACGCCCCGATTGCAGTACTAATACAGCAGATAAAACAAAATTCAAAGGTTATATTAGTTACAAATTTATAATAAATTTGATATTTAATGCTATAAGAGATCATATGATCATAGAATGTCCCAATTGTAATAAAAAATTCAATCTTGATGAAAAATTAATACCTGAAAATGGGAGAACTCTTAAATGTGGTGCCTGCAACCACATTTGGCATCATAAAATTAACCTAGACATGAATACTAGTGATCAAAAAATATCTGAAGATAAAAACAGTAAATTAAACATTAATATTTCTAAAAACGACAAAAAAGACAGTGAAATAAATGAAATTAACGATAAGGATATTTCGGATAAAAGTGATGAGGTTTATTCTGAGACCAAGACTAAAGATACAGAAGTTAAAACAAAAGATAAAATATCAAGTGATGAAAAAACTATTAAACCAAAGATGATATTTATATATTTTATTATTATGATAATATCTTTATTGGGCCTAATATTTTTATTAGACACATTTAAGTATAATTTAACAAATGTATTTCCAGGTATAATTCCTATTTTTGATAGCATTTATGAAACTCTATTAGATTTAAAACTTTTCTTCAAAGATCTTGTTAACTAAATATGATTCAAAAAATTACAAAAGGGTTTACATCATTTTTTAAACTTGAAGCTGCAAGTGGAATAGTTCTTCTCTTTGCAGCAGTAATAGCATTGGTTATAAGTAATTCTGAATTATCTAATCTATATTTTTCAACATTGGAAAGGTATTTATTTATTGGAATAAATGATTTTGGTCTTAAGCTTTCTGTTTTACATTGGATAAATGATGCATTAATGGCAATTTTTTTCTTTTTTGTAACACTTGAAATAAAAAGAGAATTTTTACAGGGGGAGTTATCTAATATTAAACAAGCTTTGCTTCCTATAATAGCAGCAGTTGGTGGAATGTTAGTTCCTGCATTAATATATGTGTTTATAAACTTAGGAGATGGAGATACATTAAAGGGTTGGGCAATACCGTCAGCTACAGATATAGCCTTCTCATTAGGTGTATTATCATTATTGGGTAAGAGAGTCCCTCTGTCACTAAAAGTTTTTCTAACAGCTTTAGCAATTATAGATGATTTAGGAGCTATAGTAATTATTGCTTTATTTTATTCTGGTGATTTAAGTATTAAATATTTGTCTCTGATGTTGTTAGCATTTATTGTTCTATTAGTTATAAATAAATTTAATGTAAGAAAATTTCTACCCTATCTTGTTGTAGGAGTTTTTTTATGGGATTTTACTCATAACTCAGGAATTCATGCAACTATTGCTGGTGTATTGCTTGCAATGACAATTCCTCATAGAAAAAAAGATAAAGATTTCTCACTTTTAATTAAGGTAGAGCATGCAATAAGTCCCTATGTTGCATTTGGCATAATGCCTATATTTGCCTTTGCAAATGCAGGTGTGTCTTTGGAGGGTTTATCTTTTTCCTCACTATTAGATAAAGTTCCATTAGGAATAGTTTTGGGTTTGTTTGTAGGAAAACAATTAGGTGTTTTTATTTTTTCATACGTATCAATTAAATTAAAAATTGCCCAAATGCCAAGTAATACCAGTTGGTATAATTTTTATGGTGTTGGTGTTTTGACTGGAATTGGTTTCACAATGAGTTTATTTGTTGGAAATTTAGCATTTGCAGAAAGCATGCAATACATGGATGGTGTAAAAATTGGGGTTCTAACTGGGTCATTATTATCCACTTTATTTGGGTACTTTTTAATACTACTTACACCAAATAAATAATTAAAATAATGAAAAATCTATTAATAATTGGAATAACTATATTTATGTTTTTTTTTAAAAATTCATCTCATGCAAATTATGAAAAAATCTTTTATGACTTTAAAATAAATAGTATTTCAGGTGATATAATAGATTTAAATGACTTTAAGGGTAAACCTGTTTTAATTGTGAATACAGCTAGTTATTGTGGTTTTACTAAACAATATGCCGACATGCAAAAGTTATGGGAGAGATATAAAAATAAAGGATTAGTTGTGCTTGGCATACCGTCTAATTCTTTTAATCAAGAAAAAAAAAATAATAGCGAAGTTAAAGAATTTTGTGAAGTAAATTTTAGTATTAATTTTCCAATTACAGAAATCACAGATGTTAAAGGTGATAATGCACATGAAATTTATAAATGGGCTAAAGAAAACCACGGTAAATCTGCTGTACCGAAATGGAATTTTTATAAAATTTTAATAAATAAAGAAGGCACAATTGAAGATACTTATGCATCTTTAATCAACCCAACATCAAAAAAAATTACAAAAAAAATTGAAAGTTTATTAGATTAATACTGTTAATCCATCGTGTGCAGGAATTACATTTTTGGGTAATTTTTTTTTTATTTCATTATAATCAATTTCATTGCTTAGATTTGTAAGAATTGCTTTCTTAGGTTTAACTTTTCTAATTAATTTTAGCACATCATCTAAATTAAAATGTGTTGGATGATAATTATATCTTAAACAATCAACAATAAAATATTTTAAATTTTTTAAATATTTTAAATCTTTACTAGCTATATAATTGACATCGGGTGCATAGGCACATTTATCATTAATAATATAACAAATACTTTTTATTGAACCATGATGAACCTTTAATGATTTAATAACAATTTTATTATTTAAATCATTTAATATGTGTTTATTCTTTAAAGTTTTTGCATCAAGTATTGACGGATAATTTTTATAGTCATTAAAACAATAACTAAAGGTATTTGTAAGACTTTTTTTTGTTATTAGATCGGCATAAATAGGTATTTTTTTTCTATTTTTTAATGAGAACACTCTTAATTCATTAATTCCATGAGTTTGATCTGCATGAGCGTGTGTATAAAAAACTTTATCAATATTTTTAACTTTATTTGTTAACAATTGAGATTTCAAATCTGGAGAAGTATCAATCAATATGTTTAGATTTTTAGATCTTATTAACGCTGAACATCTTGAACGTACATTTTTTTTATTATTGGGATCACAGTTTCCATAATAACCATCAATTCTAGGTATACCTAGGGAACTACCACATCCTAAAATAGTAAATTTTAAGCTCATTAGCTAAAAAATAATCTATTAAAATTTTGTGTTGTTATTTTATCAAGCTCTTGGGATGTAATATTTTTTAATTCTGAGAGTTTTTTTAAGGTATACCGTACAAAAGATGGTTCATTTTTCTTACCTCTCATTGGCTCAGGTGCTAAAAAAGGACTATCTGTCTCAATTAGTAATCTTTCTAAAGGTAGCTGTTTAAAAGTATTTTGAAGATCTTTGCTATTTTTAAATGTAATGATACCGCTGGCGGAAAAATAGGAATTAAGCTCCATTAATTTTAAAGCAAATGGAAGTGAACCTGTGAAACAATGCATCAGTATTTTTAAATTCTTGTCTGAATTTTTTAATATTTCATAAGTTTCATCTTCAGCATTTCTGGAATGAACAATTAGTGGAAAGTCTAATTCTAATGCAGCATCAATATGATTTTTAAAACTTGTTATTTGTTTATCTTTATCACTATTGTTGTAATAAAAGTCTAAACCTGTCTCTCCCACTCCAATAATTTTATTATTTGATTCGATTTTACTTATTATTTCATCTTTAGAAATTCGATCAGTGTTTGTTTCGTGAGGATGTATACCAAAAGTGCCGTATATCATTTCATCCTTATTAACAATTTCCAAAATTTTCGGGAAACCACTTAGTGTTGTAGAAATTGTTAATACTTTGTTAACTCCTTCTTTTTTGCATCTTGATAAAACATCGTGAATATTTTGAGCTAAAGGTTCATGATCTAGGTGGCAATGTGAATCAATCATTTTTTTCAATCTTTTTAAATAAAATATCTAATTTATTCAACTTGAGACCTTTTTTTAAATAATTATTTTCTTTAATAGTTTCAAAATTAATCTTTTCCTCATTTATACTAAATATTCCTAAAACTTTTAGTGATGATAATGGAATAATAGGATAAAGTAGTATGGTTACTTTTCTTATTAGTTCCAAAGCAACATAAATAATTGTATTCATCCTTAATTTATCATTCTTTTTTTTCCAAGGTTCTTGATCATTAAAATACTTATTTGCTGAAAATAGTTGTTCAACAATAAAATTTATATAAGAATTTACATCTTGATTATCTGAATACTTTACTAAATCATCATAATATTTAGAGTATTGATCTAAAATAATCTTATCATCTTCTGTTAGATTGCCTATATCGGGAACTTCTAAGTTAGCATTCTTATCACAAAAAGCTAAAACTCTTTGACACAAATTTCCATAATTATTTGCTAAATCACTATTAATACAAGACTCTAATTTTTCTTGCGAGATATTTCCATCATTACCAAATGATACCTCTTTGATTAAATAATATCTTAAAGGATCTAGGCCATAATTATCTATAATCTCAAGTGGGTCTAAAATGTTACCTTTGGATTTAGACATTTTTTCATCACCAGATAGTATCCATCCGTGGCCAAATACTCTTTTTGGGGGTTCTATATCTGCAGCCAATAAGAAAGCCGGCCAATAAATAGCATGAAATCTTAATATATCTTTTCCAATTAGATGTAAATCTGCGGGCCAAAAGGATTTGTACAAATCATCACTTTCATTTGGATAATTTAAAGCACTTAGATAATTTGTTAAAGCATCCAACCAAACATAAATAACATGGTCTTTATTAGATGGAACTTTTATACCCCAATTAAAAGATTTTCTACTTACAGATAAATCTTTTAATCCTGATTTTACAAAACTGATAACTTCATTTTTTCTTGTTTCTGGTAGTATAAAATCTGGATTTTTATTATAAAACTCAATCAATTTATCTTGCCAATTAGATAATTTAAAAAAATACGACTCTTCTTCCACCCACTCAACTTTTGAACCTGAACTAATTGATTTTTTTTTACCGTCTAAATCTTCAATTTCACTTTCTGTGTAAAATGCTTCATCTGATACTGAATACCAACCAGAGTACTTGGATAAGTAAATTTCACCTTTTTTTTCTAAAATATTCCAAAGATTTTCAACAGATTTAGCATGTCTTTTTTCAGTTGTTCTTATGAAATCATTATTAGATAAATTTAATGTGTCGGATAAATCTCTAAAGGTTTTGCTAATTTCATCACAAAATAATAAAGGATCCATTTTTTTTTCTTCAGCAGCTCGTTGTATTTTTTGTCCATGCTCATCAGTGCCTGTTAAAAAATAAACATTAAAACCCTGTATTCTTTTTAATCTTGCAAAAAAATCAGCAATAATACTTGAATAAGCATGACCCATATGCGGCTTTGCAGATGGATAATAAATTGGTGTTGTAATGTAGTAATTTTTATTCACTTAATAATTTATCATTAAATTCTAGAAAAAAAGACTCAAAATCTAAGTTATATTTTTTAACAAAAGAAAGTTTTAGGTAAAAATATTTTTTTATTTTAAATGAAATTTTCTTAGAGATATTTATATTTTTATAGAAAAAAAGTTCAATAAATAAATTCAAATATTCTTTTATAAAATCATTAGATGTATATGATTTATTTTTGATTATATAGGTCAATAGATTCTCTATAGAATTATTTTTGATTGATAAATCATTACTTTCTAAAAAGTTCACTAATGATATTAAAAAGGATGGGGAGTTGTAATTGTTTATAAAATCTAAATTTATATCTTTATATCTATCAACTTCAAAGTGGTAATTCACAATCTCCATTACTTCTGAATTTAGTAAATTTAATTTAAATTCTAAACATCTTGATTTAATAGTTTCCAAAACTTTAAATTCTGAGTTATTGATTAAAATAAAGTGTATTTTGTTATGAGGTTCTTCAATTGATTTTAATAAGGCATTAGCAGAGTTAATTCCTAATAGATTAATATTTTCAATAATTATAAATCTTCTATCATTGTTAAATGAGGTTTGATTGATGAATTTAATCATTTCTCTAATTTGGTCTATATCAATTATTTTTTTATCATTTTTACGATAAATTTTGAGAACATTGGGATGAGAGTTCGAAGATATAAGTTTAGATATATTATTACTCAAATTATATTCATAATTTTTTAAATTATAAGATTGTTTGTTCTCTTTTAAATAAAAATAATTTAAAAAATGATTTACAAATAATTTTTTACCAATACCTTTCGAACCATTTAATAAAATTTTATTGGGAAATTTTTGTATCTGGTCAAGGTAAATAAAATTATTAAAAAGAGGCTTATGACCAATCATTTTACTTATCTCACTCATTTACTTTATAATTTTATCAATTTTGTTAATTAATTTATTTTCGATTATTTTTAAATTATCTTTATTGGTATCTAAAATTAAGTATTTAGATTTGTTTTTATTTGCAATTTTTAAAAAACCTTTTTGAACTTTATTATAAAAATTATAATCAAAATTATCATATTTATTTTTATTTTTTCTCAACTTTAATCTATTGAGCATATTATTTTTATTTACAATACTTAAGAAAGTAAAGTTTGGTCTTATATTACCTAATAAAAAGTTGTTCATTTTTAAAATTAAATCTTTATCTAGTTTCATTCCATAATGTTGATAGGATAATGTAGAGTCAATAAATCTGTCAATTAATATAACTTTTTTTTTATAATTTTTTTTGAGAATTTTATCTACATTTTCTGATCTAGATGCCATTAGTAAAAATAAATCTGTTTTATTGCTTAAGGCTGATTTTTTATTTAGCATTAAAGATCTTATTTTCTCAGATAGATTTGTGCCACCAGGTTCTCTAAAGGATACATACTTAATTTTTTTTTTTTTTAAATATTTAATTGTTTTTTTTAAGCTAGTGGATTTTCCAGAAGCTTCTATACCTTCAAATACTAAGATGGGATATTTAGACATCACCCCAGATTAGGAAATTTATAGAAGAAATAAACCTAGAGAAAATATTTTGTCTTTTTACATCTTCATAAGCTAATAGATCGTATTCGCCTATTTGTTCATCTTTATATGATATTTTAACTTTGCCTATTATGTCATTTTTCAATATTGGTGCTTTTAAAGGACCTTGATAATTAACTGATACTTTTAGATATTTTTTTTTAGCTTTTGGAATTGTTTGATAAACATCTTCATTTATATATGATCTAATTGTTTTTTGTGTTCCTTGCCAAACATCTAATTCATCAAATATTTCATCTTTTTTTGCAATATTGATTGTGTCAAAATTTGTTAAACCATATGTTAGTAGTTTAAGTGACTGTTTTGATCTTTCATTTTTCGAAACAAAACCACTTCCAACTGCAATTATTCTCCTATCATTTCTTTTAATTGTTGAAGCAAGTGAATATTTTTCATACGCAAGATATCCAGTCTTTATTCCATCCACTCCAATATTTTTATATAGCAATGGGTTTCTATTGCCTTGTTTAATTGGGTCTCCACCTGTTCTATCCCAAGTAAATTCAGTTTCTTTGTAATATTCATAATAATTTGGATAATTTTTTATCAAATAATTAGACATAATTAATATATCTCTAACTGTTGATAAATTATCTGGAGCATTTATTCCTGATGAATTTGAAAAGTTAGTATTTTCCATACCAATTTCTTTTGCCTTTTCAGTCATCATAATCGCAAACTCTTCTTCTGTGCCAGCAATACCTTCGGCAAGAGCAATACAAGCATCATTACCTGATGAAACAATAATACCTCTTAATAAATTTTCTACAGTTATTTCATCTCCAACCATAATAAACATCGATGAATATCCCGCTTGTGACAATCTCCATGCATTTTCAGATACTAAAAATTTTTCATCTAATGATAACTCACCGCTTTTAAGTAAATCAAAAGCTATAATCGAAGTCATAATTTTTGTCATAGATGCAGGAAAAATTTGTCGGTCGGCATCCTTTTCATACAATATTTTTCCAGATAAATAATCTTGTACAATAGCAGTTCTCGCATTTACATCAAAATTAGCAAAAACTGGTTTAATAAAAAAAGATAAAAAAATTAAAATCAATGATAAATTTTTTATTTTCATAGTTTAATTATTTCAATACTATCAAAATCAAGATTTTCGATATTATGAAATCCTTTCTTTAATTTCTCAAAATCTTTATAAGGTCCTTTATAAACTCTAAAATTATTTTGTGACAACTTTTTGATTAAGATATTCTTAATATTATGTTCTTCAAATAACCTATTTTTTAACATAATAGCAGAATCTTCAAAATAAAAATCTGCAAATTTAATTATATAATTAAAATTTGTTACAAAACTATATGTCTTAGATTCTTTAATTTCAGTTTCTAAACTTATGCTTTGGACCATTATATCGTCAACAGGAGCTTTATTAGCAACTTCTTTTTCTTCATCAAATGTTTTTACATCATTTGCAACATATAAATTGTTAGAATTGATAGTTTCAATATGCACATAAGGCTCATTAGGATTTATTGATAGATCACTAACAATTCTCTTTGTTATTACTGAATTATAAAAGGCAGGCAAAACAGTTTTGTTTTTAACAACAGTCATTAAAGATTTTCCGTTAATTATATTTGTTATTCTAACAGGTGTACCATTAGGTAGATTAGGACTTAATATATTCAGTGACGTATTATCTAAATTACTTTCCAATGAGTTATGTACATCTTCATCATATATCAATGCAAAACCTTTATTAGAATAAACAATATTAATTATTTCTTTTTTTTCATTTTTATCTGATGAGACTTTAATTTTATCTTTTTGGACAACAGTTTTTTTATCTTCAGGTTTATTTTTAATATTTATGTTTTTTGAATGATGCTCGCAGGCAAATAAAGTTAAAAATAAAAGATATAAAATATATTTAAATTGCATTTTTAAATTTGTTTTTTAGTGTGCATACAGCTAAAGCAAATCTTAAAGATCTATTCCATTTTAAAATTAATTCATAATTATCAAAAACTAAATAAGCTGGAGTTAATTTTTGTGCGTCAGGTATAATGTCATAATCAGGAGTCACAATTGCAGCTTTCAAATTATCAAGGTCATTAAGTTTTTCACTGTTTTTGATATATTTTTTTAAATAGGATATTTTATTTTTATGCTTAATTTTCTTTGCAGATGTATTTAAATATTTATGTGGTGTTTCGTTAATAAGTTCAACTTTATAAAAACATGGTGTTTTATTATTCCAACCTATCTTATTTAAGTAATTAGCAGCAGAAGCAAATGAATCTTCAATATTCCTCAAATTTATAATTTCATCCTCATTGTAATCAATTGCATAATTTTTAATTGTAGAAGGCATAAATTGAAAATTACCAAAGGCACCTGCCCATGATCCTAAATAATTATTTGGATTTATAATTTCTTTATCAAATAAAATTAAAAGTGTAAGTAGTTCTGATGTAAAGAATTCACTTCTTCTTTTATCATAACTTAAAGTTGCTAATGATGAGACTATATCCATTTTGCCTAAATAATTACCAAAATTTGTTTCAATGCCCATAAGTGATAAAAGCAAATCCTTATCTACAGAAAATTCTTGTGTGATTTTATCAATTTTTGTTTTGTTGATTTTGTAAATTTTTAAACCAGAATTTACTTTTTTATTATTAGCTCTTTTAGAAATATATGTTTTGGTATCTTCATAGAATTCTGGTTGATATCTATCATATTTTATAACATTCTTTAAAAAAATAGATTTATCAATTGTACTTTCGATTATTTTCAAACTCACCCCTTTTTCTAAAGCAATTAATCTAAAATTTTTCTTCCACTCATTAAATTCAGAGTCATTTGCATAGACGTTTAAATTTATTAAAATAAAAAGAAAAAAAACATAAATTTTAATTTTTTTCATAAATATCTTTCAGATATATAAATACAGCAATCCATATTAAAATAAAACTAACTAACTGATTTATATTAAATTGCTCATTATAAATGAAAAAGCCAAGAATAAATTGCAAAGTAGGAGTAATATAAAAAATCATTCCTGCAGGACCTAGTCCTGCCAACTCAACTCCGCGTACATATAAAAAAAGAGGAATCACCGTCATTGGTCCCGCCAACATTAATAAAGGCATCAAAGAAGGATTTGATAAACTGAAATCATTGTAATTATTTATGCTTATAAAATAAAATGCAACTAATACAAAAGGAAGTATATACAAACTTTCTATAAGAAGCCCAATATCAGTTTCTACGTTAATTTTTTTTCTAAATAGATTGTAAAAACTCCAACTTAAGGCTACAATTAAACCTACCCATGGAATTGAATTAAAATCTATTATCAATAAATAACTGACAGAAATAATTACTAAAAAGATCGAAATTTTTCCTTTTTTAGTAATAGGTTCTTTAAAAAAGAAATTACCTAAAAAAACACTTATAATTGGCATGATAAAATAACCAAAACTTGCATCAATTATTTTATCTACGCTAACTGCATAGATCCATACACCCCAATTAATAAAAATTAAAAAACCAGAAATTAAAAGAATAAATAATTTCTTTTTATCATTAAGAATTTTTTTAAAAATACTCCATTTAGAAAAGAAAAAAGTAGTAACTATTAATAAAAAAGCTGTCCAAACACTTCTATGAATTAATACTTCTACATGACCTGCAAAAGAAATATATTTAAAGTAAATAACACCAAAAAAACCCCACCAAAAAGAACCAAAGGATGTAAGTAAAACTCCTTTATTAAAATTTTTTTTGTTCATTTTTAAATATCTGAATGTTTTGACTTACTACTTAGGACATTTTATTGTTGAAATATATATTAATAATAATAAAACCTTGCACACGGAGAGATGGCTGAGCGGTTGAAAGCATCGGTCTTGAAAACCGACAAAGGGGCAACTCTTTCCTGGGTTCGAATCCCAGTCTCTCCGCCATTCATTTGAAATCAATTAATAGTTTTAAGATTTTATTATTTGTAAAGATCATCTCATTATTTGAAATTTTGATAATGTCTTCATCATTCATATTAACTAATTTATCTAGATCAGCTAAATCATCAAATGACAATGAATCAATTATAGATTTAACAAAGCTACTGACAAATATGTCCATTTCTTTTGTACCTCGATATTGAGATCTATAAATAATCTTATTAATTAAATTTTGTTTATTTGAATTCATTGTTTATAAACATATATATATATTTAATGAGTAATTTTGAATATTTATTGTCACCTATTAATAAAATTAAAGGCGTTGGCAAAAAATCATTAAGTTCATTCAACAAAAAAAAGATTTTTACAATATTTGATCTTCTTTGGCATTTACCCATATCTAGAATTGAAACTGCTGAGGATACTGAGGTTGACGATCTACAAGTAGGCAAAAATTATAATATTAAAGTAATACCGATTAAATATAATTTTCCACGAATTAGAAATTTACCTAATAAAGTACTGTGTGAAAAAAATGGAGTTAAATTAGACTGTATTTTTTTTAATAGTTACGAGGGATATATCAAAAAATTATTACCTTTAAATGAAGAAATTATAATAAATGGAAAAGCAAATAACTTTAGAAATAAGTTTCAATTTGTAAATCCAACAACAAAAAAAACAAATAATTTTAATATTATAAATGAAGATAGTAAATATAGTCTTTCTGATGGTTTAACATTAAATAAATATAATCAAGTAATAAATAGTGTTTTTCAAAATTTACCTGAATTAGATGAATGGTTGCCACAAGAGATATCAAAATTATTTGATAATGTAACGTGGAAGGAATGTATTATTAAAATACATAAGGAGGAAATTACAAAAATTAAAAATTCAAAATATTTTAGAAGACTTGTTTTTGATGAGATATTTGCAAATTTTTTACTTTCTTCTAATGTTAGAAATAAAATAAAAAAAATAAAAAAAAAAAATAAAATTTTAGACATAGTCTATCAAAATAAATTGATTAGTAACTTAAAATTTAAACTTACAGCAGATCAATTAACCTCATTAAAAAAAATAAATAAAGATATGGCGTCAAAACAAAAAATGTTTAGATTATTACAAGGAGATGTAGGATCTGGAAAAACTATAGTATCTGTAATAGCTGCATTAAATGCTATAAAAGCTGGCTATCAAGTTGCAATAATGGCTCCTACTGAAATATTAGCTATTCAACATTATAAATTTATATTAGAAAATTTTAATAATTTTTGTAATCCTGAAATATTAACTGGTAAAACTGATTATAAAAAAAGGAAAAATATTTTAAATGATCTATTAAATAATAAAATTAATATTTTAATTGGTACACATTCTCTTTTTCAAGAAAAAATTACTTACTTTAACTTAGGTTTAATAATTATTGACGAGCAACACAAATTCGGAGTTAATCAAAGAAAAAAGCTATCAGATAAAGGTGGTAAAAATTGCGATGTACTCGTTATGTCAGCTACCCCTATTCCAAGAACAATGATGATGACTATTTACGGAGATATGGATATTTCTTTAATAAAATCTAAACCAAAAAATAGAAAACCAATCAAAACATATAGTAAAAATGAGACTAAAATTAATGAAGTTCTTAATTTTATCAAAAGTGAAATTTCAAAAAAAAACCAAGTTTTTTGGGTTTGTCCGCTTATCAAAGAATCAAAAAAAATTGACCATCAATCTGCTATAGAAAAATATAAATATTTGAGTAAAATTTTTAATGATAAAGTTGGTATTGTTCATGGAGCAATGAGTAAGGAAGAAAAAGATAAAGTATTAAATAAGTTTAATGATAGAAAGATAGATATATTGGTTTCGACTACAGTAATAGAGGTTGGTATCGATTTTCCAAATGCTAATGTAATCGTCATTGAAAATTCAAATAAGTATGGTTTATCGCAACTACATCAATTGAGAGGACGAGTTGGTAGGGGCAACAAAGAGTCATCTTGTATACTTATGTTTAAAGCAGGACTGAGTGAAAATGCTCGTAATAGAATAACAATTCTCAAAAATACTAATGATGGTTTTAAAATTGCCGAAGAAGACTTAAAAATAAGAGGATATGGCGATATTTTAGGATTTAAGCAAAGTGGACTAAAAAAATACAACTTAGCAGATCCTATTCAACATGAAGATCTTTTTGATATTGCAGAAAAAGAGATTGAAAAGATTGAAAAAAATAACATTAAAAATAGCAACTTTAATAATCTTATTAAACTTTATGACAAGGTTGCTGTAATTAATGAGACTATTTAGTTTTAGTGTCTGATGTCCCAGCTGACACTATAAACTTTGAGGCTTCTTCAAATGTCATATCTAGATATACAATCTCACTTTTAGGAAACATCAGCAGAAAACCACTGGTTGGATTTGGTGTTGTTGGAACAAAAACGTTTACTAATTCTGTATTTGTTTTTTTTGATATTTCACCTTTATTTTCCTTTGTTGCAAAACCAACTGCCCATGTACCTTGTCTTGGGTATTGAATTAAAACTACACTTTTTTTTGATCCCTTTTTTGGAGCAAATGTTTCTGTCATTTGTCCAATTGCAGAATATATAGTTCTTAAAATTGGTATTTTTTTTAATAAATCATTAAATAATTGTAAAATTTTTTTTCCAATAAATGAAAGCGACAACCCTCCTACAAGAGTAATAAAAATTACGGAAAGTAATATTTCTAAGCCTGGAATTGCAAAAGGCAAATAGCTATTTGGATTTATTCCTTGTGGAATTAATTTTGATGAAATTGATATAAAAAATGTTGTAAGGTATAGTGTAATACCAATAGGAACCAAAACAACAATTCCTGTTATAAAGTAATTTCTTAATCTTGCTATAAATGAAATATTTTTTTTTTTTAGTTTAGACATAACTTTAATTGATTATAAAATACATGTAATATAAATATTAAGAAAAGTGAATAGAAGAAATTTTATATATTTAATGGGTTGTGGCTGTATTTCTGCAGGTTTGCATGCTTGTGCTACTACTCCAATCACAGATAGACGGCAGTTAAGATTAATTCCAGAATCAAAGTTGAATGCTCAAGCGGCTGAATTATATGAGAAAGTAAAACAAAAAGCTAAATTAAGTGAAGATAAAGAAAATTTAGATAAGATTATTGCTATTGGATCAAAAATAGAAACGTCGATATCAGAGTATTTTTATAATAATAATATGGATGACCCGACTGCAAACTTTTCGTGGGAATATATCTTAATAGATAACAAAAAAGTTAAGAATGCATGGTGCATGCCTGGTGGAAAAATTGCTGTTTACACTGGTATGTTAGATATTACCAAAAATGATGATGGGTTAGCGGCTGTAATGGGTCATGAAATTGCACACGCTGTAGCTAAACATTCTGTTGAAAGAGCAAGCAGAACCGTATTATTAAATACTACGACCGGTATAATCGATATTGCAACGGGTGGAAAAATATCTCAAGTTAATAGAACAACAGGTATGAATACAGTTGGTTTGTTATCACAAATTGGAATTATGAACCCTTTTACAAGAAAACAAGAAAGTGAAGCTGATTATTTAGGATTAATTTTTTCATCATTATCTGGTTACGATATCAGAGAAACAACCAAAATATGGGAAAGAATGAAGAAGGCAAACAAAGGCAAGGAACCACCCGAGTTTATGAGTACACATCCATCAAATGACAGAAGAATTGATCAAATTAATAATTGGATGAATGAAATAATTTTAAAATATCCGCCAATAGTGTGATGTATTGGTGAGCCCTGATGGACTCGAACCATCGACCCATTCCTTAAAAGGGAATTGCTCTACCAACTGAGCTAAGGGCCCAACACGAAAATTCTTATATTCATTTTTTTTTATTTAGCAATGGTTAAAATTTACAAAATATTAATATACTTGTCATGAAATTCTTCAAATGTTCCCATTTTGATATTTTTTCGAATTTCAAACATAAGTTCTTGATAAAAATTTATATTATTTAGGGTCAAAATCATTGAAGCAAGCATCTCATTAGTATTGTGAAGGTGGTTTAAATAATTTTTGGAGTATTTATTAAGGTCAAATTTAGTTACGTTTTTATCAAGAGGTGTATTATCAAATTTATTCTCAGAATTTCTTATTTGAACTCTACCATTCCATGTAAAAGCTAAACCAGTTCTTCCAGATCTTGTTGGAAGAACACAGTCAAACATATCTATTCCACGCTTAACTGCTCCCAGTATATCAGAAGGAGTTCCTACACCCATTAAATATCTTGGTTTATCTATTGGTAAATTATCTTTTATAGCATCTAACACGTCAAACATTTCTTTTTGAGTCTCTCCAACTGCTAGACCACCAATGGCATATCCGTCAAATTCTATATCTATTAACTTTTCAAGAGATTCGTTTCTTAAATCTGTGAACAAACCTCCTTGAACAATACCAAACAATGCTTTACGTGGATTTATTCCAAATTCATCTTTAGATCTTTTTGCCCACTCCGTAGATAAATCCATTGAGTTTTTAATTTTTTCGTAATCTTTAGTATTTTTTGGACACTCATCCATCACCATTACGATGTCAGAATTTAGTTTTTTTTGTATTCTAATACTTTCTTCAGGACTCAAAATAAACGTTTTACCATCTATATGAGATTGAAAAATTGCTCCTTTAACTCTATCTATTTTATTAAATTTAGATAAAGACATTACTTGATAACCACCTGAGTCTGTTAAAATAGGCAGTTTACAATTCATAAATTTATGAAGACCACCAACAGCTTCAATCCTATCGGTGCCTGGTCTAATCATTAAGTGATAAGTGTTCGATAGAATTATTTCACTTCCTGTCTTAATAATATCATCAATAAAAACTCCTTTGACTGTAGCTTGAGTGCCCACAGGCATAAATGCAGGTGTATTAATGTCTCCTCTATGAGTTTCAATTAATCCAACACGGTAATTTTTATTTTGATGTTTTACGCTAAAAGAAAAATTCTTTTTAAATTCTTCCATCCATTAATTCTACTCAGACTTAAAGCTAATTATTTTATCTGGGTTAGAAACAGATCCATTTGGTCCATCGCCTTTGGTTATCATATCAACAAACTCCATCCCTTCAATTACTTTTCCAAATACCGTATATTGTCTATCAAGATGTGGTGTAGGACCAAAACAAATAAAGAACTGACTGTTTGCACTATTTGGATCTGAAGATCTAGCCATTGATAAAGTTCCTCTTTCGTGCGGTAAATCATTAAATTCTTCTTTAAGATCTGGCATATCTGAGCCACCCATGCCAGCTCTACTTAAGTTAAAGCTTTCAGTGGATGAATTTCCAAATTGTACATCACCAGTTTGTGCCATAAAGCCGTCGATTACTCTATGAAAAACAACACCATCATATTTTCCACTATTAGCTAATTCGGTTATTCTTTTAACATGATTTGGTGCCACGTTTGGAAATAATTCAATTTTTAAATCTCCATCTTTTAATTTAAGTATCATTGTATTCTCCTTTGCGTTTAAAGCTGTTGTTAATATAAATATTGATAAAAATAAAATACTAATTTTTTTAAGCATAAATTTCTTTCAGTGATTTGATAGTACTTTTAGTTGTAAATTTCCTTAGGTCACCCTTGTGTAGTGCTATTTCTTTAACAAATCTAGATGAAATAATCTGATTTTCAACGTCAGACATAAGAAAGACTGTTTCAACTTTATTATTTAATTTTCTATTCATTCCTGCTAGTTGGAACTCATATTCGAAATCTGACACAGCTCTCAAGCCTCTAAGAATTAGATTTGATTTATATTTTTTACATAATTCAGTAGTTAAAGAATTGAATTTAATAACTTGGATTTTATTTTTTGGGAATTTTAAGTCTCCATATAAAGCTTTAGTAACAATATTAAGTCTTTCATCTATAGGAAATAAAAAATTTTTTTCATTTCCATCGGATATACCAACAATTATTTTATCTGCCAATTTTAGAGCTTTTTTTATAACATCAATATGACCGTTCGTTATTGGATCAAATGTTCCTGGATATATAGCAATATTTTTCATTAGACTAAATTATCATCTAATTTTATTGATGAGACAACCTTTTCATCGCCAGTTAATTTAATAATTCTTACCCCTTGGGTATTTCTTCCAGCAATTCTTATTTCTTTCACAGCTGTTCTTATAACCCTACCTTTATTGGTAGAGATTAATATTTGATCACCTTCAAACACAGGAAAAGATGATGAGACATTACCGTTTCTTGGAGAATTAACTATACCAATTATTCCCTTACCTCCCCGATTTGTAACTCTAAAATCATAATGCGATGTTCTTTTACCATAACCATTTTCAGTAATTGATAAAATATATTTTTCTTTAGCTTTAACTTCAGATTTTTCATCTTTAGATTTATTTTTGCTTTTTTTAATATCGTCTTTATCGATTATTGATAATGAAACAATTGTATCTTTTTCTGAAAGATTAATTCCTCTTATACCTTTAGAAGATCTCCCTTTAAAAACTCTAAGTTTTTTTGACTCAAATCTTATACATTTACCAAATTTTGTATTAAGCATTATGTCTTGATCATCTGTACATATTTTTACCCCAACAATTTTATCATCTGAATCTAGTTTCATTGCAATTTTACCAGATGCATTAATAGACGAAAAATCCTCTAAATTATTCTTTCTTATTTTCCCTTTGCTAGTTGCAAATATGATGTGCATATTTTTTTTATCTACATCTTCGTCAGGAAAAGGCATTATCGAACTTATAGACTGATGGTTTTTAAGAGGTAAGATATTAAAGAGTGACTTACCTTTAGAGGAGGTTGAGCCCTCAGGTATTTTCCAAGCTTTAACTTTGTAGGCTAAGCCTTCTGTAGAAAAAAATAACAATGACGTATGTGTGTCGACAGACAATGTTTGGACAACTGAGTCTTCTTCTCTTGTTTTAATTCCTGTTTTTCCTTTTCCGCCTCTTTTTTGTTGTTTAACACTACTTAAAGCTCCTCTTTTTATATATCCTTGAAGAGTTATTGTTATTATTACAGACTCTTTTTGAATTGTTTCTTCGATATCATAGTTTAATACAGCATCTATAATTTTTGTTCTTCTAGGAACTGAAAATTTATCTTTTATCATCAGCAAATCATTGCTTATTACACTTAACAATTCATTTTTTGAATTTATAATTTTTTTATATTTAGAAATTTCTGTCGCTAATTTTTTGATTTCTATTTCTATTTCATTAATTCCTATGGCGGTTAATTTTTGAAGTCTAAGTTCCAATATAGAAGTTACTTGATCATTAGATAATACATATTTTCCTTTATAATTTTTACTATCAACTAATTTAATAAGTTTTGATGCTTGGTTAATTTTCCATGTTGTTTTTAAAAGTAAATTTTTTGCTTCCTCAGGGTTTTTAGATGATCTGATTATTTTAATGACTTTATCAATATTCTCTACACTGACTGATAATCCAAGCAAAATATGAACCCTATCTTCAGCTTTTTTTAAATCAAATTTAGTTCTTTTTATAACTACATCTTCTCTAAACTTTAAAAAGTTTTCTAAAAAATCTTTTAAATTACAAGTCTTTGGTTTTTGATCAACAATTGCTAAAGAATTAAAACCAAAAGATGACTCTATTGATGTATATTTATATAATTGTCTTTTGACAGTTTCAGGTTCAACATTCTTCCTAAGATCAATTGACACTCTTATACCTTCGCTATTCGACTCATCTCTTATATCACTTATACCTTCAATTTTTTTATCTCTTACTAATTCTGCAATTCTTTCATTCAAGTTTGACTTATTAATTTGATAAGGTATGGATGAAACTACCAGTCTATCTTTACCGTTTTTTAAATTTTCTACTGAAATTTCTCCACGTATTTTAAAAGATCCTCTTCCAGTTTTATATCCTTGCTTAATTATATCTTTTCCAATTATTAATCCTCCAGTTGGGAAATCTGGTCCGGGTATATGCTTCATTAACTCATTAATTTTAATATCTTTGTTCTTAATTAATGCCAAAGTCCCATCTACAACCTCGCCTAAATTATGAGGTGGTATACTTGTTGCCATTCCAACTGCAATTCCACCAGCACCGTTAACTAAAAGATTTGGATATTGAGCAGGTAATACAATAGGTTCCTGTTCTGTTTCATCGTAATTACTTTTAAAGGATACAGTATTTTTTTCTATATCATCAATTAAAAACTGTGAAACTTTTGCAAGTTTAGTTTCGGTGTATCTCATTGCTGCAGGAGGATCACCATCAATAGAACCAAAATTGCCCTGTCCATCCACTAACGGTAAGCTCATTGAAAATTCTTGAACCATTCTTACTAGAGCATCATAAACAGCCTGATCTCCGTGAGGATGATATTTACCAATTACATCTCCAACAATTCTTGCAGATTTTCTAAATTGTTTAGACCAATCAAAACCCCCTTTATGCATTGCATATATAATTCTTCTGTGGACAGGTTTTAATCCATCTCTAATATCAGGCAATGCCCTACTTACTATAACACTCATAGCGTAAGACAAGTATGAAGAACTCATCTCATCATACATTGAGATTGGTTTAATATTATTATTTATCTTTGGAATTTCGTTTTTTTCCATATTAATTAAAATGGAATATCGTCGTCTAAACCACTTTGATCTGGTGCAGGACTATCATCAAAATTTTGTTTATTATCTTGTGAAGCAATATTATTTTGATTGACGCCACCAAGCATCGTTAATGATGAATTGTAACCTTGGATTAATATTTCGGTTGAGTATTTATCTTGACCACTCTGTTCGTCTTTCCATTTTCTTGTTGAAAGTTGTCCTTCAACGTATACTTGTGCACCTTTTTTTAAATATTGTTGAACGACATTTACCAAACCTTCATTAAAAACTACTATTCTATGCCATTCAGTTTTTTCTTTTTTTTCTCCAGTGTTTTTATCTTTCCAGGATTGGCTAGTAGCAAGACTAAGTCTTGCAACACTTTTGCCGTTCACCATTTGCTTAACTTCTGGGTCTGCGCCCAAACGACCAATTAATAATACTTTATTTAAACTTCCAGCCATAATATTTTAATATTTAAGAATGTTTATTATATCACTTATTAACTTGAATATTAATTTTATTAATCTAAAGCAACAAAAATTATGCTTAAAAAGATAGTTATTAAGGGTGCAAAAGAGCACAATTTAAAGAATATAACGCTAGAGATTCCAAAAGAAAAATTTGTTGTCATCACTGGCCTATCAGGATCCGGAAAATCATCATTAGCTTTTGATACTGTATATGCAGAAGGACAGAGGCGTTATGTTGAAAGTTTGTCTGCTTATGCAAGACAATTTTTAGATAAAATGAAAAAGCCTAATGTAGATTTAATTGAAGGATTAAGTCCAGCAATCTCAATTGAACAAAAAAATACATCCAAAAATCCAAGATCTACAGTTGCAACTGTTACTGAAATTTATGATTACATGAGGGTTCTTTATGCAAGAGCCGGTATTCCCTACTCTCCATTTACTGGACTACCAATTACTTCACAAACTATAAGTCAAATTGTAGATAAAATTAAAACACTACCAAAAAAATCAACAATTTTTTTATATGCACCGGTAGTTAGAGGAAGAAAAGGAGAGTATAGGAAAGATATTCTTGGCTACAAAAAAAGAGGATTTAGAAAAATTAAAGTTGATAATAAACTTTATGATATTGATGATGTTCCAGAATTAAATAAAAAATTTAAACATGATATTGCAGTTCTTGTTGATAGAATAGTTTTAAACGCTTCATTAGGAAACAGATTAGCTGAAGGTGTTGAAACAGCAGTAAATTTAGCTAATGGATTAATGTTTGTAGAATATGAAGATGAAACACTTCCAAAAAAGTTTAGAAAAACTGAAAATTTAATATTTTCAACTAAGTTTGCTTGCCCCGAAAGTGGTTTTACAATTGAAGAAATAGAACCAAGACTTTTTTCTTTTAATAGTCCTTATGGTGCGTGCGAAGAATGTGAGGGTATTGGTGTTAAATTAAATGTAGATCCTAAATTAGTTGTGCCAGATGAAAAGAAAACTATTGCAGATGGAGCTATTGAACCTTGGTCAAAATCATCATCTTTATATTATGCACAAACTTTAGCTTCTATAGCAAAACATTACGGTTTTTCATTGAATGATAGATGGTCAAGGCTTTCAAAAAAAATTAAAGATGTAATTTTATTTGGATCTGATGAAGAAGAAATCAAATTTTCTTATGACGATGGATATGAAAAATATTCACATAAAAAAACATTTGAAGGAGTAGTAAATAATTTAGAAAGAAGATTTTTAGAAACAGATAGTGATTGGAAGAGAGAAGAAATATCTCAATATCAATCTGATACAAAGTGTGAAAGATGTAATGGGCACAGATTAAAAGATGAAGCTCTATGTGTTAAAATTAATGATCACAATATAAGTGAAGTAACTGAAAAATCTATATTTGACGCAAAGGAATGGTTTAAATCACTTGAGACAAAATTAGATAAACGTCAACTAAAAATTGCACAGCATATTTTAAAAGAAATTAATGAGAGATTAAATTTTCTGCTAAATGTTGGTCTTGACTACCTAACTTTATCAAGAGAGTCTGGTACTTTATCGGGTGGTGAAGCACAAAGAATAAGGCTAGCCTCGCAGATAGGTTCAGGACTAACTGGAGTATTGTATGTACTTGATGAACCATCTATTGGTTTGCATCAAAAAGACAACGTCAAATTAATTAATGCATTAAAAAGACTAAGAGATTTAGGAAATACAGTCATAGTTGTAGAACATGATACTGAAACCATGGAAAATGCAGATCATATAATCGATCTTGGTCCAGAAGCTGGAAACAAAGGTGGTGAGGTAATCGCTCAAGGATCGTATAATGATATATTAAATAATAACAATAGTATTACAGGAAGATACTTATCAAACAAAAGCTTTATACCAATACCAAGAACTAGAAGATTAGCCAAAAATGGAAGATTTTTGGAAATTAATGGGGCAAGTGGAAATAATTTAAACAACGTAAATCTTAAAATTCCACTTGGAAGTTTTACATGTGTAACAGGTGTTTCAGGAAGTGGTAAATCAACATTAATACTTCAAACTCTTTATAACGCTTTAAATCTTACCCTTAATAATAATAAATCGAGAAAAATTCCAAAACCATTTAGAGGATTTAAAGGTATTGAATTAGTAGATAAAATTATTGATATAGATCAATCCCCTATTGGTAGAACTCCTAGATCTAATCCAGCGACTTATACTGGTGCGTTTGGTCCAATAAGAGACTGGTTTACTAACTTACCAGAGTCTAAAAGTAGAGGTTATAAACCTGGAAGATTTTCTTTCAACGTCAAAGGTGGTAGATGCGAAGCTTGTGAAGGAGATGGGGTAATAACATATGAAATGCATTTTTTACCTGATGTTTATATAACTTGTGATGAATGCAAAGGAACTAGATATAATAGGGAAACGCTAGAAATTAAATTTAAAGACAAGAGTATTGCAGATGTTTTAAATATGACAGTGGATGAAGGGTGCGAATATTTTGAAAATATTTCTAATATAAAAACGAAATTGCTTACACTTAAGAAAGTTGGTTTAGGATATATAAAAATAGGTCAACAAGCCACCACTCTGTCTGGTGGTGAAGCTCAAAGAATAAAATTAGCAAAAGAATTATCTAAAAGATCAACTGGAAGAACAATATATATATTGGACGAGCCAACAACGGGACTGCATCAACACGATATTAAAAAATTATTGGAGATTTTACATACTTTTGTTGCAACTGGAAATACAGTTGTTGTAATAGAACACAATTTAGATGTTATTAAAACAGCTGATTATATAGTCGATATGGGACCAGATGGTGGTGTAAAAGGTGGAAATATCATAGCTGAGGGTAAACCTGAGGAAATTATCAATGTTAAAGATAGTTATACAGGTAAGTTTTTAAAACCAATGTTGGACAATAAGTTCAAAAAAACTGCTTAAATTTTAGTTAAAAATGTTATAAAATTTAATTATTATGATTTCGATTCTTCAATCATTATCTAAAACAGTTCATATCTCCTTAGCATTATCCATTTTACTATTTTTAGGTTTATACTTTGGAAATGGTGGTTTTGATATCGACGTTGTTTTTTGGAGTTGGTTATTTAGATATATACATGTCATTGTTGCAATTATGTGGATCGGTTTACTCTGGTATTTTAATTTCGTTCAAATACCAAACATGGTTAAAATACCTGATGAACAAAAACCAGCAATTGGAAAAGTTATAGCTCCAGCAGCTCTTTTTTGGTTTAGATGGGCAGCTTTAGTTACGGTAATATCAGGACTGATATTAGCTTATTTAAACGGTTATGTTCATCAAGCTATGACATTAGGAATTGGATCAGGCGGTGGTAAATCAACTGCCATAGGAATTGGTATGTGGTTAGGAATTGTTATGGCATTTAATGTTTGGTTTGTAATATGGCCAAATCAGAAGAAAGCATTAGGTATTATTGAGGTTGAAGCTGATGTTAAGGCTAAATCTGCAAAAACTGCGATGCTATTTTCTAGAACAAATACACTTCTATCTTTGCCAATGCTTCTGACGATGGTAATAGCTCAAAACCTATATTAATCTTTTTCTTCTTTAACTATTGTTCTTTGGCTGACATTCAGTGCAACTAAAATAGGATTTGCTATATATATTGAAGAGTAGGTTCCAAAAATAACTCCTAATATCATTGCTAAAGAAAAGCCTTTTAATATTTCACCACCAAATAAATATATTGAAAAAAGAGCTAACAATGTAGTTACAGATGTAATTATTGTTCTAGATAAAGTCTCATTAATTGAAATATTAGTTAAGTCAAAAATCTTAACATCAGAATACTTTCTTAAATTTTCTCTAACCCTATCGAATATAACAACAGTATCGTTCATTGAATAACCAACAATAGTTAAAACAGCAGCTACAATAGAAAGGTTTATCTCAAGTGAAAAAATAGAAAATATACCTAATGTAATTATAACATCGTGAAATATAGCCAAAATAGCTCCTAAACTAAACTGCCATTCAAATCTTATCCAAATATACAATAGCATCGCTGCAAGCGACAAACTTATAGCTATAATTCCAGATTTTAAGAGTTCTGAGCTTACTTTAGGACCAACATTTTCTACTCTTCTAAAATCTACATCACCAATAGAGCTAGATAATTTATTTTGAATATTTTTGATAAATTCAGGATCATTTGAATTTTGCTTTTCGAACTTAACAATAAAGTCTGTTTCATTACCAAATTTTTTGACAGATACATCCCCTAAATTCATTTGATTAAAGCTATCTCTAATAAGACTAATATTATTAGTTTTATCAGTAGTTCTTAATTCAATTAAAGTACCACCTTTGAAATCAACACCATAATTTAAACCTTTAAAAAATAAAAATACTAATGAAATCACTATTAGGATAAGTGATAATATATTAAATTTTCTATAGAACTTATTAAAAGAAATATTACTCATTTAAAGTAACTGCTCCTTATCTTTATTTTTGACTACATACAAAGAAGTTAATAATCTTGCTATAAAATATACTGAAAACAAAGTAGTTAAAATTCCAACACCTAAAGTTACAGAAAAACCTTTTACAGGTCCTGACCCCATAAAAAACAAAATGAATGCTGCAATTAGAGTTGTAATGTTTGCATCTAAAATAGTTGTTCTTGATTTTGTATATCCAGCATCAAAAGCTATTATTGGATTTTTTTCATTTTTAGTCTCTTCTTTTATACGTTCAAAAATCAAAACATTTGCATCAACAGCCATACCAACTGTTAAAATTATACCTGCAATTCCAGGTAAGGTTAATGTTGCTTCAAACAAAGTAAGAATACCAATTAGCAAAAAGAGATTTGATACAAGAGCTAAATTAGCAATTAATCCAAATGCTCTATACTTATAAATCATAAATAAAATCACTAGCAAGAAACCTATAAATAAAGATAAAATACCAGCGTCTATTGAGTCTTGACCTAAGTCCGGTCCAACTGTTCTTTCTTCGATTATATTTAAAGGTGCAGGCAAAGCTCCAGATCTAAGTAGCAATGCAAGATCTGTTGCGGATTGAAAAGTAAAGTCACCTGAGATTTGTCCAGATCCACCAATTATGGGCTCTCTCACTGAAGGAGCACTAATTATTTTACCATCTAAAACTATTGCCAATTGTTTGCCAACCCCTGTACTAGTTGCTTTACCAAATTTTTTGGCACCTACTCTATCTAAACTAAACGAAACTACTGTTTCATTTGTTTGAGAATTCATGGTTGGCTTTGCATCGACTAGATTATCACCACTTAAAATTATTCTTTTACTTACAATTGCATCTCTAGAACCATCCTCAAAAGATAATTTTTCAGTTCCAAAAGACTCTTCATTATTTTGAGAAATAAATTGAAATGTGAGGTTTGCAGTTTTTCCAAGTAAAGATTTAATTCTATTTGGATCATCTAAACCAGGTAATTCAACTAAAATTCTATCATTTCCTCTTTTTAGAATATTAGGTTCATTTGTTCCAACTTCATCAACTCTTCTTCTTACAATTTCAATTGCCTGATCTAATGAAGAATTTTTTAATAAGACTAAACCATATCTAGAATAATTTAATGAGAAAAGATTTCCATCTTCTAAAACATCAAATTCATGAGATTTATATGTTGGATAATAAGTATTAACATCACTTTCTTTATCATTTAAAATATTTATAACATTTTCAATTTCGTTATCTGTTGTTTCAAATGAAATTGTATCACCTTTGAGTGAAAAATTTTTAAGAGTAATTTGCTTTTCTTTAAAATATCTTTTTAATTCAATTATTTTTGCCTGTAGTTTTTGCGTAATTACTGGCCGATTATCTATTTCAAGAAGTAAGTAAGATCCACCTTGTAAATCTAAACCTAAATTAATATTTTTTGAAAAAAATTTATCATCAAACTTAACAAAATTTGAAAAAGCAAAATATGAAAAAATAACTGTAAAAACAATTACTGAAATTATTCGTAATTTTGAAAAGTATAACACTTTTTTGTTATGTTATTTTTTTGGTTCTGTAGAGCTTACTAAACCTTGAATTCCTGTTGCTCTGACAACTTCAACATTTACATTATCAGAAATTTGAACCTCAACTTTTTCGTTATCAATTATTCTTTCAACAGTACCAACTATACCACCAGAAGTAATTACTTTGTCCCCTCTTTTAAGTGCTTCAACCATAGCTTTATGATCTTTTACTTTTTTCTGTTGAGGTCTAATAAGAAAAAAATAGAAAATAACAAAAATTAAAATTAAAGGTATAAATTGTCCAATTCCAGCATCCATAACGTATCCTATTAAGTTAAGGCTATTTATCCTATCTATTATTCAAACTCAACTCTTAATTGATAGAAATTTTATCTATATTTGGCATATATGGCTTCAGAACATCTGGTATCAAAATAGATCCATCCTCTGTTTGATAGTTTTCCATAATAGCAATCATAGTTCTCCCAACAGCCAATCCACTACCATTAAGAGTGCCAACAAATTCTTTTGTGCTATCTTGTGCTTTATATCTAGCTTTCATTCTTCTTGCTTGGAATGTGCCACAAGATGAGCAACTAGATATCTCTCTATATTTATTTTCAGATGGGAGCCAAACTTCAATGTCATAGGTTTTTTCTGCACTAAAACCCATGTCACCAGTACATAAAACAATTTTTCTATAAGGAAGTTTTAACGCGTCCAATATCATTGAAGCAGAATTAGACATTCTTTCTAATTCTTCTGAACACTTATCGTTTTCAACAATACTTACTAATTCCACCTTATAAAATTGATGCTGCCTGATCATACCTTTAGTATCTTTACCGTAACTACCCGCTTCTTTTCTAAAACATGGCGTTGATGCGACTACTCTAATTGGTAATTTATTCTTTTCTAAAATTTGATTTTTTACAATATTTGTCAAAATTACTTCAGCAGTTGGTATTAAGAACTTTCTTCCTTCACCCTCATCTAGCTTAATTTCAAATTGATCATTTTCAAATTTTGGCAATTGTCCAGTGCCAAACATTGTTTCAGCGGTAGCAATTAATGGAGGAGATATTTCAGTATAACCATTTTTTTGAGTATGCGTATCGATCATAAAATTTGATAAAGCTCTTTCTAATTGTGCTAATTCTTTTTTAACAAATACAAATCTTGAGCCAGTTGTTTTTGTGGCTAAGTCAAAATCAAGCATATTTAATTTATCCCCTAGCTCATAGTGAGTTTTAGGCTTAAAATTAAAATCTTTTATTTCCCCTTTTTTTTCTATTTCTTTATTTGAATTTTCATTTTTTCCAACTGGGACATCGCTCAATGGTATATTGGGGATAGAAGATAAAATATCAGTAATCTGGGTCTGTAATTTTATTTGATTCTTATTAATTTCTTCAATTTTTAAAGAAAGTTCTTTTGATTTTTCAAATAAACTTTGGTCTTTCGATTTTGAAATAGACTTTTTTTCCATTTCAAATTTTTCTTTTTCTTGAATAAGCTTTCTATTTTCCCAATCTAAACTTATTATATTATCAAGACTTATATCAATATTTCGATTTTTAAGTTTTTCCTTAAAGTTTTCGAAGTCATTTCTGATATCTTTAATATTGTGCATTTTTTTCTGCTGCTTTCTTTTCAATTATTCCTACTGATATTATTGATAATTCATATAAAATTAATAAAGGTATGCCTAAACCAATTTGTGTGATTGGATCTGGTGGCGTTAATACAGCTGCTGCTGCGAATATTATTACAACAACATATTTTCTTCTTTCTTTTAAAAATGTTGAATTCACAACTCCAATTCTAGCTAATAAACTTAATACTACTGGTAATTGAAAACTTAAACCAAATGCAAAAATAAGCTTCATTACCAATGATAAATACTCATTTACTTTAGCTTCTAATTGAATTGGTAAATTGGTAGCTGCACCTAAGCTCTCGAAGGATAAAAAAAACTTTATAGCTAATGGCATTATTAAATAATAAACCAACATTCCACCAAGTAAGAATAGTATTGGTGTTACCACTAAGTAAGGCATTATTGCTTTCTTTTCATGATTATAAAGTCCTGGTGCTATAAATTTCCAAATTTGGATTAGTATAAAGGGGCTTGTGATAAAAAAAGCAGCAAAAAAAGAAACCTTCAAGTATGTTAAAAATGTTTCTTGAAGAGCGGTAAATATTAACCTTCTATTTGTGTCGTCATCTTTTACAGCATTTGCATATGGTTCAACTAAAAATCCATAAATATACTCAGAAAAATAATAACAAATTACAAATAAAATGGCCAAAAATATAAATGAATTTATTAATCTTTTTCTAAGTTCAGTTAAATGACTTATGAAACTTCCTTCTTTTTCTTTACTCATCTTTTTTTTTCTCTTGGTTTTCTGATTTAGGTTTTTCGTCTATATCAGTATTTAAAGTTTCATTTGTTAAATCACTGACTTGCCCTTGAACATCACGAACATATCTCTTGGCTGAACCAATCCATGAACCAATTTTTTTTAACATATAAGGAAAATCCTTAGGACCTACTACGATAATTGCTATTGAGACTATGATTAATATTTCTAGCCAGCCAATTGACGGCATTTGTTATTCTTTTTTATTTGAGTCTTGATTTTCTGAAATGTTTTTAGTTTGGTCATCATCATTAACATCTGTAGCCATTCCTTTTTTAAAACTTTTAATTCCTTTAGCCACATCACCCATTAGACTAGAGATTTTTCCTCTACCAAAAAGTAAAACTACTAAAATTACTACAATTGCTATTTGCCAAAATCCTATACTCATGTTTATTTATAACCTTATTCTTGATTTATTAAAAGTGATTTTTTAGGTTTCATCAGATTTGAGGGTACTACTTAACATTTCATCAATATCAGAATAAATATTTTCCTTTTTATCGACTTGTTTTTCTTTAAAAAATTTACCTGTTCCAAATATTGAAGAGTCTACGCTTGATGTATCAATTAAGCCCGCTGTACCTAATTCATTCACGGTTGGTAAATCAGATAATTTTTGCAAATTAAAATGACTTAAAAATTCATCTGTAGTTCCATATTGTATTGGTTTTCCAGGAATATTTTTTCTACCTTCATGTTTAACCCAGTTTAACTCCATCAAAATTTCTAAAGTATTAGTTCCAAAAGCTACACCTCTTATCTCTTCAATTTCAGACCTTGTAACAGGTTGGTGATAAACAATAATAGCAAGAGTTTCGATTGCAGCTCTCGATAATTTTTTTTCAACAGTTTTTTGATCTGACATTAAAGAAGATAAATTAACTGCAGTTCTGAATGACCATTTATTAGATATGCAAATCAAATTAATACCTCTATTTGAGTAGAAATCTCTTAGTTTTTCTAGTGATTGCTGAATATCTGTTTGTTTAGATAATTTAGATTCTATTGTTTCAACTGAAAGAGGTTCGGCAGCAGCAAATACAATAGCCTCAATCTCTCTTTCTACATCGGTGAGTTTAGTTGGAAAACTTACAATATTATTTTTTTTAATTTTGTTCATTAATTTTCTTTAATATAGATATCATCAAATAATTCTTTTTGTTTTAAAGATATATTTCCTTCTTTTGCCAATTCTAAAGAGCCAGCAAAAATTCCAGCTTTACCTGTTTTTTTTAAATTAGGAGATTTATTAAATCCAGAAGGAACTAACTCAGACAAATTTTTCCAATCATTAAGCGTGCCAAAGAACTCCTTTATTCTTTTAATAGCATCTTCAGTAGTAAAGACAGGAAGTTTGGGTATGTTCATAGTATGAAAATCTTTGGTCATGACTATGCCTGAATATGCTTTTAATAATTCAAATAAAGTTAAAGAAACTTTTTTATCATAAATCGACTTTACACCACTTTTAGAGCCACGCATAAAAACATCTCTACCTAATCTTTTTCTATCTAACATTTGAGAGGATAATAATCTAATTAGCTCTAATTTTTTTAATTGTAATTTAAGTTTCTCAGCAACTTCAAAAGCTTTAAACTCATCCTCATCAGTTTCAGGAAGTAATAATTTTGATTTTAAATAAGTAAGCCAAGTTGCCATTAACAAATATTCAGAGGCTATTTCTAAATTTAAATTTTCTTTTTCTGTTAGATATTGATGAAATTGATCAGCAAGTTTTGTTATAGAAATTTTTTCTAAATCTACTTTTTGCGATTTAGCAAGATCTAGTAAAATCTCAAGAGAACCACTGAAATTATTTAAGTTTACATTAAAGTCTAAAGAATCATCGGACATCGAAAATCACTCTAAACTATAATTTTTATTAATTGTGATGTTTTTTTCGATACAAAATTGTCTAATTTTGGTGAGTTTTGTGCAACTGTAACCATTTCACTTAAATTTCCATTGCAATGTAAGGCTAAATTGCATCCTGCTAAAAAGGATTTTTTTACTCTAACATCAAGTTTATCTTTTAAAGCTTTCATTGAAAGATCGTCTGTTAAAATTAGATTTTTAAATTTTATTTTATTTCTTATTAAACTAATAATTTTTTTTGAATGAGTAACATTATTTTGAGGATCAATTTTTTGAAATAGCAAATGGCCTGTCATTGCAATCAATGCTTTCTTATTTTTAAAAGTATAAAAATCATTTTTAACTAAATAATCCTCATTTTTGTTTATTTTAGGAAGATCTTTATGACTGTCGACTTTAGCTAAACCGTGCCCTGGAATGTGTTTCATCACTGTTGCAACACCATTTTTATGAAAATGATTGATACAAATATCTCCCATTATTGATACTATTTTTTTATTACTTGAAAATGATCTGTCATCAACAATTTTATGAAAATTTTTTCTTTTAAGGTCTAGAACTGGGACTGTATTGATATTTATACCTAATAATTTTAATAGGTATGCAATTTGTTTAACATAGACATTATAATAAATATTAAATTTTTTTTTATCTTTATTAAAAAGATTTCCAAAATATTCAGCTGAAAAAATAGAATTATCAATAAATTTCCTTAACCTACTAACTCTACCACCCTCTTCATCTATCATAATAGGATAATTTTTATTGTTAAAAATTTTTTTAATAGAATTTGTTAGTTCTTTAGTTTGACTTATAGAATTTATATTTCTAGAAAATAAAATAATTCCCCATGGTTTATATTTTTTTAAAAAACTTATTTCCTTTTGGGTAAGATATTTACCTTTTATTCCACAAATAAAAGATCTATGGGATTTATTTGTCATTATAAAGAAGTTCCCAAAAAGAATATTTATTTTTTTTCTTATTATTTTTAAATTCTACATATTCAATAATATTTTCCGTATCACTTTCTAATAATATAAGATCTTTTTCGATATTATTAATTTTTTCATCAATTGAAGAAAGTGATCTATAAGATTTCTTAATATTTTCATCAGAGAAATAGTATCTGGCAGTAAAAAAAATAAAGAAGAAAATTATAATAAGAAAAAAAAGATACTTTAGTTCTTTAATCATTACATTTTTTCAGGTGTATCTACACCCAAAATATTCATACCTGTTTTCAAAGTATTGGCTATAGATTTAAGGAAAACTAGTTTTTCCATTTTAATTGTATTGTCTTCCTCGATAAACCTTTTAGAAACATCTTCCTTGCCCATATTCCAATAAGAATGAAATTCAGAAGCTAATTCATAAAGATAAACTGAAATTCTATGTGGTTCTAATTTTTCTGAAGAAATTTCAACACATTTAGGCCATTCACTAATTTTTTTGAATAATTTTATTTCTTCATTCGCAAACTTAAAATCTGAATTCTTGACCTCAAGATTGCTATTTATATCATTTTGGGTATTTCTAAAAACAGACGAAATTCTAGCATATGCATACTGAACATAGTAAATAGGATTTTCTTTCGATTTTTCTTTTACTTTGTCAAAATCAAAATCAATTTCTGCATCACTGCTTCTGCTTAACATAATAAACCTTGTTGCATCCTTACCCACTTCATTAATAAGATCCTCAATAGTAATATAATCACCTTTCCTTTTAGACATTTTAAAAGGTTTTTTATCTTTAATAAGTTTTACTAACTGACTAACTTTGCAAATTAATTTATTTTTTTCACCTGACAAAGCTTCAACTACAGAAGTAATTCTTTTAATATAACCAGCGTGATCGGCACCAAGTATATTTATAAGAATATTAAAATCTCTTTTTAATTTTGTATTATGATAAGCAACATCACTTGCAAAATATGTCCATGATTTATCTTCTTTTTGAAGAGCTCTATCTTTATCATCACCAAATTCTGTAGATTTAAATAATAATTGCTCTCTTTCCACCCAATTTTCGTTACTTTCTCCTTCGGGAGCTTTAATTTTTCCCTCATAAATATATTTTTTATCTTTTAAATTTTTAATTACTTCATCAACTTCATTATTATTTATAACTTCGGTTTCGCTGGCAAAGTTATCATGTTTTATACCGAGATTTTCTAAATTAACTTTTATCAACTTTAAAGACTCTTGTATTGAAAGATGTTTTAGTTTTTCTGATACAGAGTCAAAGTTTTTAAAATCTAAATCTTTATTATTTGAAATTATTTTTTTTGCTATATCTATAAGATAGTCTCCAGGATATAAATCCTTATCTTCAATAGGAAATGTTTCACTATAAAGTATTTCTTTTATTCGTAAATAAACTGATTTTGTAAAATGAGAGATTTGATTTCCATAATCATTTACATAATATTCTTTGGTAACTTTATGACCATTAAAAGATAAAAGATTAGATATTACATCTCCAAGTATAGCGCCTCTTGAGTGACCCACGTGCAAAGGTCCAGTTGGATTGGCAGAAACAAACTCTACTAAATAACTATTTTTTTTCCCACTATTACTATTTCCATATGATGAATTATTTAAGACATCTACTATAAAGCTATTCCAAAATTCATTTTTAAATTTTAGATTAATAAAACCTGGTTTTTCAATGCTAATTTCATCAATATTGCTATCATTATCTTTTATTAAATCAGCTATCTGCTTAGCAAGTTCTATAGGAGGCTTTTTATTAATTTTGGATAAAACCATTGCAACATTTGTAGAAATGTCTCCACTAAACTTTGCAGGTGGAATATCAACATTGATACCCGATAAATTATCTGGCAACTCTAACAAATTATCTTTGTGGGCTGACTTAATAACTTTTTCTATCTTTAATAAATAATTTTCAAATATATTCATTTGTGTGACTTGTATAATTGTATTGCGTATCTATCAGTCATTCCTGATATATAATCAGAAATTGCTCTATATTTATTATTATCTATAGATTTATTAATAATAAACTTTTTGGGTTTCTTTTCTATTATTTTAAATAAAGTTTCTACTATTTTTTTTCCTTGATTATTTTTCAATTGCACAATCTTATTATTATACATATTTACTTTTAAAAAATTTTTTACCTCTTTTTCTAATGATAAAAATTTACTAGAGAAATTAATTATTTTATCTTTATACATATAAACGTCTCTTTTAGTATTGATCTTATTTTTCTTTAAATTTTTAATACTATTTTTAATTACATCTTGCACCATTAAATTTATCGAGTCTCTTATAATTTGATAAACTATTATATCTTTATTTGAACGATTAATTTTAGTTTTATAGGACTTGTAGATTTGTTTAAAAAAATTAATTTCACACAGTTGATTTAGAGAAAACAATTTAGCCTTAATTCCATCTTGTATATCATGATTGTTGTAAGCTATGTCGTCAGATATGGCTGCAATTTGTGCCTCAAGAGAAGAATTTTTTTTAAAATTAATTTTTTGTTTAAATTTTTTAGCTCCAATTATTCTGTTTATTTTATCAATATTACTTATTGGTCCGTTGTGTTTTAAAAGGCCATCTAGTGTTTCAATTGTTAAGTTTAAACCTCTAAATTTTAAATATTTATTTTCTATAAACATGACTATTCTTAAAGTTTGAAGATTATGATCAAAACCACCATGCATAGTCATTAATTCATTCAAGGCTTCTTCACCTGCATGACCAAATGGAGTATGCCCCATATCATGGGCTAGACTTAGTGTTTCAACTAAATCATCATTTAAATTTAAATATCTAGATATTGATCTTGCAATTTGAGCAACCTCTAATGAATGTGTTATTCTCGTTCTATAATGATCACCTTCTGTATTAACAAAAACTTGGGTTTTGTGCTTTAATCTTCTAAAGGATGCAGAATGGATTATTCTATCCCTGTCTCTTTGAAAAGGCGTTCTAAAGGAGCTATTTGGCTCTAAATTTAAACGACCTTTTGATGTAAAAAAACCTAATTTTGAGTAATTATTCATTCTTTAAAAATGGCAAATATTAATTATATTAGTAATAACAGTGATAAATAATGATTAAAGAAATTAAATTTACAGATAATGCGTTAAAACAAATCAATAACCTTCTATCATCTAAGGATGAAGGTTCTTTTTTTAGAATCGCTATCAAAGGTGGTGGATGCTCAGGGTTTCAGTATGATTTCTCATTTGATAAAACACCTCAAGACGACGATTTAAGACAAGATAATATTTTAATAGATAAAACTTCAGCTGATCTCTTGAAAGGATCAGAAGTTGATTTTGTAAAAGAATTAATCGGAGACCAATTTAAAATTAGCAACCCACAAAGCAAATCATCTTGCGGTTGTGGTGTTTCATTTTCTCTTTAATGATAATTAGCTCATGGAATGTAAATTCTATCAGAGCAAGAATATTAAACGTTCAAGAATACTTAAAAAAGTTCAATCCTGATATCGTGTTAACTCAAGAAATAAAAACTCAAGAGGAAACTTATCCGTTTGATGATATTAAAAAATTAAAATATGAAAGTTATGTATTTGGACAAAAAAGTTACAACGGCGTTGCAATACTTTCCAAAAAAAAATTAGATAAAATCGAAAAAGATATTTTAAAAGATAAAAACAAACAGTCGAGAATAATTACAGCAGATGCAAAGCATAAGTCTAAAACTATTAAAATTATAAATATCTATACGCCAAATGGTAACCCAGTAGATACTGAAAAATATGATTACAAATTATATTGGCTTAACAGTTTAATTAAAAAGCTTAAAACAATTTTAAAAAGTTACGATAATATAATTATTGCAGGTGACTTTAATATAATACCTTCTGCTGAAGATGTTCACGATCCTAAAGGATATGAAAATGATGCTCTTTTTAGAATTGAGATAAGAAAAAAATTAAGAGAAATGTTTAATTTAGGATTTCATGATGCGTTTAGATATATTTATCCAGATAAAGAAGAATATACTTTTTGGGATTACACAAGTGGTGCTTGGCAAAAAAATAATGGAATGAGGATTGATCATTTTTTAGTGACTAACAGTTTACTGAATAGTATTAAGGATGTTAAAGTTAATAAATATCCAAGAGGTAGAGAAAAACCATCTGATCATACACCGATTGAATTAGAATTAGTTTAATGATTTAATTTTATTAACTAGATCCTCATTGATATATCTAGGTCCTTTATCTAATCTATTCTTATGTCTTCTCTCACCAGGAAGTCTGACATCACCCATTGATTTCATTTTATCAAAAAATTTTGATGAATGAGTATCCCAGTCAGTATCTGACAATTTATCTGGAGATATAGCTAAAATGAACTCTCCACCACTTGGAGGCCCTCCATCATTGTTATCTTTCTCAGCCGTCTCATAACTAAAATTATCTCCTACTAGGGCACCTGCAAGCAATTCTACCATCATCGCAATCCCTGAGCCTTTATAGCCGCCAAAAGGCAATAAAACACCTCCATCTGCAATCTCAGCAGGATCCATTGTGTCTTTTCCCTCTTTTGTAAGTCCTGTGCCCAATGGAACTTTATGACCCTCTCTTTTAGCAACTTGAACCTCACCCATAGCCATTGATGCTGTTGCCATATCAAAAACCACTGGGGGTTTATTTTTCCTTGGCCATGCAAATGAAATTGGATTTGTTCCAAATAGAGGTTTGATTGATCCAGCAGGTGCTACAGCAGGCTTGTAAGATGTGCACGCAATTGCAACCAAACCCTGCTCTGCAATTATTTCTGTTTCAGGCCACATCGCAGCCATGTGATGTGAATTTGTGATTGATAAAATTGCAACACCATTTTCTTTAGCAAGTTTAATTAATTCAGGTATGCTTTTATTCAAAACTACAGGGGCTAGACAGTTATTCCCATTAGCTTTAACAACAGATGCTGATATTATTTTTATATCTGGACTACTCTTGCCATTTATTTTTCCACTCTTTAATCCTGACACATAAGCAGGCACTCTAAATAAGCCATGGGAAAGAGAACCATCTCTTTCTGCTTTCATAACTAGATCAGCCATAATATTAGATGTTTCTTCATCACAACCATTTTTAAAAAACACATTTTTTGCTAATATGAAAATTTCTTCTAATGATAATGAGATATTGCTCACAATCCTATTAGATATTATTTTAAAGACTTTTCAATAAAATCTTGAATTTATTGGGATAATTATCAAGACATAACTGATATATCTAATATGCATTTGCTTATTTAAGGTAATTAACACAAAAAACCTCCTGATGAATAATAATGTATTAATTTTTACTGATTTAGATGGCTCACTACTGGATAAAAAAAAATTCTATTTTACAAAAGCAAAAAAATATATCAAAGAATTGATATCTAAGGATGTATTAATAATTCCAAATACAAGCAAAACTGAAAATGAAATTAAATTATTTTTAAAGGAATTAAATTTAAAATTACCTTTCATATCAGAAAATGGGTCTGAAATTCATAATATAAATTTAATAAATAAGAAATTCCCAAAGAAGATTACTTTAGCTAGAACAAAAAAAATAATTTATAATATCTTTGAAAAAAATACTGATAAAACAATTTTAAATAAATGTGATTTTGTTTACAAAATGAGTAAAAGAAATCAAATAAAAGTATTAGGATTAAGAGGAAAAAAACTCCATGCTAGTTTAAAAAGGAAATTTACTTTTCCATTTATTTTCAAGGGATCTTTAGCACAAAAAAATTCACTTTTGAGTAATTCAAGTAAACTAGGTATTAGTATTCAAGAAGGTGGAAGAGTAATGAACTTAGGTGACAAAGTTAATAAAGGTTTGGCATGTAGAAAAGTTATCAAAATCTTAAAAAATAATAAAAAAAATAATCTTTCAACAATTGCAGTTGGTGACAACGCAAATGACTTAAGTATGTTAAAAACATCAAACTATCCATGCATAATCTCAAATAAATCTATTGAGATAAATAATAAGAATAAAATATTCACAAATAGGCCTGCTCCAATGGGATGGGTAACTGTAGTTAAAAAAGCAATAGATAAAATAGAGGCTAGAAATTAAAATCATGGGTGATTTTTCTCAAAACGGTATTGTTGCAAATCTCCATGACTTCTCAATAAGAAGTACAGAGCAAATTGAAAAAGACTTATTAAAATTTTCTAAAGAGAGAAAATTAGAATTAATTTTACCTTGTCTTTATTCAGAACTTGAAGGAGACGCATTGCCAAACATAGTAAATGAAATAAGCAAAACTAAATATCTTAATCATGTGATAATAGGCTTGGATCAAGCTAATAAAGCACAAGCTAAAAAGGCATGGAAATTTTTTAAAAAGTTAAAAACTCCATTTTCTATTTTATGGAATGATGGTCCTAAATTAAAAAAATTAGATAAGGAATTAAAGGGTATAGATCTTGCGCCAAAACAAATGGGTAAAGGAAGAAATGTTTGGTATTGCATTGGCATGGCAATAGCTAGAGATGAAGCTAGATCTGTTGCTTTACATGATTGTGATATAAAAACATATGATAGAAGATTGTTAGCAAAACTTTTTTATCCTGTAGAAAACCCCTTATTTAATTATGAATTTTGTAAGGGTTATTATCCAAGAATTGCTGATAATAAAATGCATGGAAGAGTAGCTAGATTACTTGTTAATCCACTTCTAACAGCAATGGAAAAAACAATAGGCAAAAGTGATTACATAGACTTTATGAAGTCATTTAAATACCCATTAGCTGGAGAATTTTCATTTAGAAGAAATATTCTCCCAGAACTTAGAATTTCATCAGATTGGGGAATTGAAATTGCTATTTTATCTGAAATGCAAAGAAATTATTCATCTAACAACATATGCCAAGTAGAATTAGCTGATAATTATGATCATAAACATCAGATGTTATCTATCAAAGATAGCTCTAAAGGGTTATCTAAAATGTCTATTGATATAATTAAAACACTAGTAAGAAAACTTGCAACTCAAGGCTATTCTTTTAGCAAAGAAACTTTTAGATCTATTAAAGCAACTTATTATAGATCAGCTTTAGATTTAATTGATATTTATAGAAGCGATGCTCAAATGAACGGATTAAAGTTTGACTCTCACAATGAGGAAAAAACGGTTGAGTTATTTGCTTTAAATATAATGAAAGCAGGAGAGTCATTTTTTGAAAATCCGATGGATACACCTTTTATTCCAACTTGGCACAGAGTAAAAAGTGCTATCCCCGATTTCTTAGATAGATTTAAAGAAAGTGTTAAAGCAGATAATAAAGAATTTAAGTAATATTAAATTTTTCCTTAACAACCTTTAAATGATTTTGACATATTCTTAATCAGATCAAAATATAAATTTTTTCCTGGATTAAGAGTTGCTCCTAGTGGATCAACAATACCTGTTTTAATATTTGTATCTTTTGCAACTACTTTAATAATATCAGGATTAAATTGAGGCTCAGAAAATACACAAGCTACTTTGTCATGCTCAATGACTTCTCTAATTTCTGACAATTGTTCTGCGCCAGGTAATACGTCTGTGTTGACTGTAAAGGCACCAAGAATATTAACATTAAATCTTTTTTCAAAATATTGGTAAGCATCATGAAATACAATAGAAGCAGTACTTTCATTTAATTCTGCAGTAACATCTTTTGTAAGTTTATCAATTTCTTTATAAGCTTTACTTAGATTAGCTCTGTAAGCAGTTTCATTTGATGGATCATTTTCAATTAAGTGTTTAGACATTTCAAATAAAATTACTTTTGCGTTAATTGGATCTAACCAAATGTGTGGATCAAACTCACCGTGGTTATGACCCTCGTGTCCATCGTGATCATCATGTCCGTCCTTTTTCTTTGCATGACTATCGTGATCGTGGTCGTCATGGTCATCTTTTTTCTTATGGCCGTGATCATCATGATCATCTTCTTTATGACCATCTTCTTTATGACCATCTTCTTTTTTTGCATGATCATCGTGGTCGTGGTCGTCATGATCGTCTTTTTTCTTATGCCCATGATCATCGTGATCCTCGTGATCATCAAAAATGTTTCTCTCTCTAAATTTTAATTTATTTAATCCTTTAACCTCTAATAATTCAATTTTTTCAGCTTTTTTAGCAATTGAACTTAATGGTTTTTCTAAAAAATTTTCTAAGTCCTCACCTACCCAAAAAACAATATCGGCATTTTGTAACATTTTTGCATGTGAAGGTTTTAATGCAAAACCATGTGGTGATGCATAACCATCAACTATTAAATCAGGTTTTGCTATTCCATCCATTAAGTAACTAGCTAATGAATGAATTGGTTTGATAGATGCAACAACTTTAATATCAGCATTTGCTGATGTAAAAAAAGTTAAAAATGATAGAATTGTAATGATTATTGAAGATTTTTTTAGATTTTTCATATTAATAGTTTATTGTTAATTGTTATAATATAACATCATGTAATAATATAACACTTTAAAGTCAAGGGAATAAATGAACATAGAAAATAATATATTAGTAAAATTAAATGAAGTTGGATTTCAGCAGAATAAAAAATGGCTTGTCAAAGGTGTTTCCTTGCAGGTTGAAAGAGGTAAAATTGTTACTTTAATTGGTCCTAATGGATCAGGGAAAAGCACAACTGCTAAAATTGCTTTGGGTATCTATAAAAATATAGAAGGACAAGTTGAAAAATTTACAAATAATATTGGATATGTTCCGCAAAAAATATCGATAGATTGGACACTCCCTTTGAGAGTGAAAGATTTTATGCTTTTAACTGATGTCCTCAAAGATGATGCATTAGATGAGGCCTTAACATTAACTGGGGTAAAACATCTTAAAGATAAAAATTTAGGTAATTTATCAGGTGGCGAATTTCAAAGAGTTTTGCTTGCAAGAGCAATATCAAAAAAACCAGAATTATTAGTCCTTGATGAGCCAGTTCAAGGAGTAGATTTTACTGGGGAAATTGCACTGTATGAATTAATTAAAAAAATCTCCGAAAAAATCAATTGTGGAATATTATTAATATCTCATGATTTACACACTGTCATGACTGCAACAGATCATGTTGTTTGTTTAAATGGACATGTCTGTTGTTCAGGTTCACCAAAAGATGTAGCACGCAATAATGAATATAAAGCTTTATTTGGGGAACAGGCTTCTCAAACATTATCTGTTTATGAGCACAAACATGACCATGAACATTCAAATGACGGAGAAATAAAAAAAAATTAATATGTTTGATGACTTTTTTATAAGAGCATTGGTTGCTGGTATTGGAATAGCGTTTGTTACTGGACCACTTGGATGTTTTGTTGTTTGGAGAAGATTATCTTATTTTGGAGACACACTAGCTCACTCTGCTTTACTTGGAGTAACAATTGCTTATACACTTGAATTCAATATTGCAGTTTCAATATTTATTACCTCATCAATAATTGCACTTATTTTAGTTAAGCTTGAAAAAAAAACTAATTTGCCAGGTGACGCCCTATTAGGACTTTTAGCTCATTCATCTCTTGCGGTTGGATTAGTTGCTATTGGATTTTTAACATTTATTAGATTTGATATAATGGGATTGTTATTTGGTGATATTTTAGCAGTAACTACTGATGATTTACTTACAATCTGGATCGGGGGTGCTTTAATTTTATTGGTTTTAAAATTAATCTGGAAACCATTATTTGCATCAACTGTAAATTATGAATTGGCTGAGGCAGAAGGTTTAAATCCAGATAGAGCTAAAGCTATATTTACAATTTTAATGGCAGCAATAATTGCAATATCTATTAAAATGGTTGGCTTATTGCTTATTACAGGAATGTTAATCATACCAACTGCTATGGCTAGAAACTTATCAGATAACCCACAAAAAATGGTTATATTTTCAATAATTGGCGGGTTACTGTCAGTATTTATTGGACTATTCTCCTCATTAGAATTTAATACTCCATCTGGTCCTTCTATCGTAGCTGCTGCACTAGTATTATTTATTTTTTCATTATTTAAAATTAAACAAACGATTCAATTGAAAAATTAATGAAGTATTATAAAAAATAATAATATGCAAAAACAAGAAACATTATCTAAAAACCAAAAAATAATATTAGATTTAATAGAAAAATCTGATCAACCATTAAAAGCATATTCAATTTTATTTGATGTTAAAAAAAAAGGTATTAATGCTCCTTTGCAAGTTTATAGAGCTCTGGATAAATTAGTGGAGATTGGAAAGATACATAAAATAGAAAGTAGAAACGCTTTCATCGCTTGTAAAAATTCAAAATGTCAAATTGCTAAAGCTACTGTTTTTTCAATTTGTGAAAGTTGTGAAGATGTGACTGAAATTCATGATCATAAATTATCAGAACACTTAAGAGATTTTAAAGATAACAAAGGAATGAAATACAACAAATACAATTTGGAGTTTTTTGGCCTGTGCAAGAAATGTATATAAATAAATGAAAATAAACAAAGGTGACACATTAGGAGAAATTTCATTACCAAAACCTGATGGTTCAATATTTAATTTGTCTGATACAAAGGGCAAAAAAGTACTACTTACTTTTTACCGTATAGCTGGATGTAGCTTTTGTAATTTAAGATTGAATGAATTGAATAAAAGATTTAGTGAATTTGGAAATAATTTTACACATGTTGGAATTTTTCATTCCCCAGTTGATAATTTAAAATCTTATATGGATAAACATGGTGAATTACCTTTTACAGTTTTAGCTGATGAAAATTTTGAATATTTTAAAAAATATGAAATTGAAAGATCTATGGTAAAAACATTGAATGCAATGTTATTTAAACCTCACAAAATCATTCCAGCAATGATGAAGGGATATATTCCAACAAAGATTAAAGGTCATTTGGATATTGCTGTAACTGATGTTTTGATTAACGAGCAAGGCGTTGTTGAAGAAGTATATTATGCTCAAAAAGATATAGCAGATCATTTTGAATTTGAAAAAATTAAACAGTTTGCACTCAATTAAATAATAATGAAAATTGAATATTATTTTAGTGTTATATCTACATTTGCCTATCTAGGTTCAGATAGATTTACAAAAATAGTAAGTAAATATAATTTAGAGGTTATAGAAAAACCACTTGATTTGGTTGGTGAAATTTTTCCAAACACAGGGGGATTGCCAGTTCCTAAAAGACATCCTGCTAGACAAAAATATAGACTTGTAGAGCTGGAGAGAATTTCAAATAAACTAGGTTTACCAATTAATAAACAACCAAAGTTTTTTCCACCTAAAGACCCACACTTACCCGCAAAATTTGTAATAGCTTCAAATAAAATGGGAAATAAACTTCACTTTGGAAATGAATGTTTAAAATATTTATGGTCTATGGATAAAGATATTTCCGATCACAATACACTTCAGGAAATTTGTGAAAAATTAAATTTAAACTTTGAAGAGATGATGAAGTTAGCTTTAACTGATGATGTAAACTTGGAGTATCAAAAGAATTCAAAAGATGCGGTTGATAACGGTGTATTTGGCTCTCCTTCTTACGTATTAGATAATGAGATTTTTTGGGGTCAAGATAGACTAGATTATCTTGAAGATGCATTAAATAAATAAGTAAATATTAATTAATTTCATAAATCCTTAACAAAACTGATGTAAACTAAAATCAAGGAGTGATTATGTTTATAAAAAAATATCTAAAATGGATAAGTACATTTTTAGTGTTAACTGGAATTTTACTTACTAATCTTAATATCTACCCTATTAATATTTATTTTCATGGACTGGGTGTTGTGGGGTGGACTGTAGCTGGATTTATTTCAAAAGATAAGGCAATCTTAACAAATTTTGGATTACAAATACCTCTTTTTGTAATTGGAATTTATAAAGTGATATTCTAATGAAAAGAGTTTTATTTGTCTGCACAGGTAATTCAGCTAGAAGCATTATAGCTGAGAGCATAATTAATAACTTATATTATGATAAATTTATTGGTTATAGTGCAGGTAGTAATCCTTCAGGACAAATTAATCCAATTATAGAAAAATTTTTAAAAGAGAAGAAATTTGATTTATCAAATTACAGTTCAAAAAATTTTGATACTTTTATTAACTCAGATATTAAATTAGATTATGTAATTACAGTGTGTAACAATGCTAACAATGAAGTGTGTCCTATTTGGCCTGATAAAAATCAAATTATTCATTGGGATATTGAAGATCCAGTAAAAAAATTTAATGTAGATAATGATGCAACAAATCAAAAAAAAGTATTTAATGATACATATCAAACAATATTTAAGAAAATAGAAAATTGGATTAACAATGAAATATAGTAAGTTTTTTCTTGGAGAATTTATTGGTAGTTGTTTCCTTGTAATGATTATTGTTGGCTCAGGAATAATGGCTGAAAATCTTACAGATGATACGGGTATTATGCTTTTAGCCAATACGATAGCAACTGGCGCAGGACTTTTTGTGCTAATAACTGTTTTTAGTGATGTTTCAGGAGCACATTTTAATCCATTTGTAAGTCTAGCAATGTTTCTTACAAAAAAATTAAAAGGAAATTTATTACCTACATATATATCTGCACAAATTTTAGGTTGTTTGTTAGGTGTAGCACTCGCCAATTTCTTTTTTGAACATCAAATTTTTGAATTATCAACAAAATCAAGAGATGGAATAAATATATTTACATCTGAAATTGTAGCAACATTAGGATTAATTCTCATAATTTTTGGATCTTTAAAGAAAGGAAGTGTGGTAGTGGCCTCATGTGTAGCTTTTTATATCACTGCTGGTTATTGGTTTACGTCATCAACATCTTTTGCAAACCCTGCAGTAGCAATAGCAAGGACTTTTACAGAGTCTTTCACAGGTATCAATTATCTTAATACTCCTACCTATATAATTGCAGAATTAATTGGTGCATTAGTTGCTGTATTATTAATAAAAAAATTACTTTTAAAGTAGACATAATATTTCAATAATGTATTCAGGATGAATCTACTCTCTTAAAAATATTTAGTTAAATTCTCTATATAGACAAAAACTTTAATTATTATAATAATCGATGAATCAACTCATCTCAAAAAATATAAATAAATTTACCTATAGATTAATCCTCACTCACAGATTAAATCGACCTTAAGAATAAGAATCGTTCGAAATGGAAAACAATAAAGATAAATAAAAAATAGAAAAAATAAGATGGAAATGACAACAATATATACGATTATAGGTTTTGCTTTAGCGGGATATTCAGTTATTGCAAATGACTCAATTCAAACGCTTGGAACATTTATAGCGTCAAAACAAAAATGGTTTAAATGGTATACGCTTGCTAGCGCTGCTTCATTTGTGATGATACTTGCAATCACATGGGGTTGGTACAGTAATGCTGGTGATATATCTTATGGAAGATTAACAAGAATACCTTTCCAAGAAATACAATGGTATCATGCTGTGGCTCCTGGAATACTTTTAATATTAACAAGAGTAGGAATACCAGTTTCAACTACATTCTTGGTTTTATCAGCTTTTGCATCAACTGTAGTGCTTGAAAAAATGCTTATGAAAAGTGTTGTTGGATATGGCTTAGCAGCTGTTGCTGCATACATTTGTTGGATAGTAGTATCTAAATTTATCAATGAGAAATTTGATGAAGTTGAAGATAAATGGATAGCATTTTGGAGAAACTCTGTATGGGTAACTTCTGGTTGGTTATGGTGGGTTTGGTTATCTCACGACGTAGCTAATATAGCTGTATATCTTCCAAGACAATTAGATGTAACTTTATTATTGATTGTTCTGGCATATTTTACTGCTCTACTTTTTTATATCTTCTACATAAACGGAGGATCAATTCAAAAAGTAGTTTTAGATAAAACTGGAACTAGGTATGCAAGATCAGCAACAATAATTAATGTTATTTATGCTGCTGTACTTTACTACTTTAAAGAACTTAATGATTTGCCAATGTCAACTACATGGGTATTTGTTGGTTTGTTATGTGGTAGAGAACTTGCAATTTCTACAATGAATAAAGAATATAAGTTCAAATATGTCTTTCCTTTAATTGGAAAAGATTTCATTAAAATGATCTTTGGATTAAGTGTTTCTGTTGGAATTGTATTGGCAATTCACTACATCATTATTCCAAATAATTGGTTTTAAATAAATTTAATTGTGGTCGTGTTATTACTTAACACGGCCATAAACATCTTGATATCTAACAATATCAGTTTCTTTAAGTATAGAACCTACTTGAGCTTCCATAATTTTTACCGGTTTTTTTCCAGGATTTTGTATTCTATGAATTGCTCCTAATGGAATAAATATATGCTCATCAGGTTTTTTATTAATAATATTTTTATTTAAAGTTATTCGTGGATTACCTTTGGTAACTAACCAATGTTCTGCTCTGTGATGGTGTTTTTGAAGGCTTAATATACCTTTAGGTTTTACTGATAATTCTTTAATTAAAAACTCTTTTCCTTCAAATAAATTTAAATAACTCCCCCATGGTCTATAAAAAACATTCTTTATCTTAAAGTGTTTTCTTTTATTTTTATCATATATCTTAAGTATCTCTTTCCAACTACCAAGGTCAGACCAAGGAATGTCTAATTTAATAGCATTAATTTTATTTGTTTTTTCAAGTATTGCATAATCAAAAGATTTCTCGATTGATTTTTCAAAAGCTCTTTTATTTAAGTAATAAGTATTATTTTTATATTTGCCTTTTTTAATGGCCTTTACACAACTTTTGTAAGTTTTATTTTGATATTTTTTAAAGTTATTGATTATTGAGTCTTTTCTTAAATAAAACATACCCGAATTCCAATAACCTTTTTTCTTAATTACTTCTTTTGCTTTTGATAATTTTGGTTTTTCAATAAATTTTGTAACTTTATTTTTAGATTTAATTTTTTTAGTTAAAAAATATCCATATTCACTTGATGGGTTTGTAGGCTTTATTCCAAAAATAAATAGATTTTGGTTATCTAAATTTGATTTATTTTTTAAAAGGGATTTATTTAAAATATTAGACTTTTCAATTAAATGGTCTGCTGCAAAAAACATTAATGGTTGCTCTAATGGAATATCTTTTATTAATGCGGACGCTAGTATTGCTGGTGCGGTATTTTTTTTAGCTGGCTCTAAAACTATTTTAAACTTTTTTATTTTACTTTTTGTTAAAGCTAATTTGACTTGTTTTAAGTATTTGAGATTTGTGCTAATTATTGGAAAATCAAAAATTGGTTTATTTATTCTCTCTAAAGTTTTTTGAATTAAACTCCATCCTCCAAAATCAATGAATTGTTTTGCTTGATGTTTTTTTTTATCTGGCCAAAGTCTTGTTCCTGCGCCACCACAAAGTATTACAGGTCTAATTTTCATTAAATATCAGCGTAAGTTCTAACCTCGTTTTTACCACCCGGATGAGTTGGTGCGCCTTTGTAAGCTGGTCCAACTGTTTGTGCATATTTCCATAATGTACCATTACCAAAATTCATTTTTCTTGGTTTCCATTTTTTACGTCTTGCACTTAATTCCTTCTTTGTAAGCCTGACGTTAATTGTGCCTTTTTTAGCGTCTATATCGATGATATCTCCATTCCTTAAAAGGGCTATAGGACCGCCTACGGAGGCCTCAGGGCCCACATGACCTATACAAAAGCCTCTCGTAGCCCCAGAGAACCTACCGTCTGTTATTAGGGCTACTTTCTCCCCTTTTCCTTGACCGTAGATTGCTGCAGTTGTTTGAAGCATTTCTCTCATTCCAGGACCACCTATTGGTCCCTCATATCTAATAATTATAATATCTCCATCTTTATACTTTCTACTTATCACTGCTTTATAAGCAGCTTCTTCAGTATCAAAACATCTTGCTCTTCCTGTAAATTGTAATTTTTTTAAACCAGCTATTTTTACAATTCCACCTTCTGGAGCTAAATTACCTTTTAATCCAACAACCCCTCCTGTTGGTGAAATTGGATTTTTATAAGATCTCATTACTTTTTGATTTTCTCTAAATTTTACATTTTTTAAATTTTCTCTCATGGTTTTACCTGTCACTGTCATACAGTCTCCGTGTATATAACCACCGTCCATTAATGTCTTTAATAACATTGGAACTCCTCCTGCTTCCCACATATCTTTTGCAACATATTTACCACCAGGTTTTAAATCAGCAAGATAAGGAGTTTTCTTAAATATTTTTGCAACATCCATTAAATCAAATTTAATTCCTATTTCATTTGCGATTGCTGGTAAGTGTAAACCTGCGTTTGTTGATCCACCTGTTGCTGCAACAATTGTTGCTGCATTTTCGAGAGCTTTTCTTGTTACTATGTCTCTAGGTCTAATATTTTTTGCTAATAAATTCATTACAGCTTTTCCACTATCAACTGCATATTTATTTCTCTCAATATAAGGCGCAGGTGTACCTGCAGAAAAAGGTAATGCTAAACCAATTGCCTCTGAAACACATGCCATTGTATTTGCTGTAAATTGACCACCACAAGCTCCTGCACTTGGACAAGCTTTAAGTTCTAATTTTCTTAAAGCATGCGCTGTCATTTTTTTTGAAGTATATTTTCCAACACCTTCAAATACATCAACTACAGTTACATCTTTACCTTCAAATCTACCTGGTAAAATAGAACCACCATAAATAAAAACACTTGGAACATTTAGTCTTACCATTGCCATCATTAAACCTGGTAATGATTTATCACATCCAGCTAATCCAACTAATGCATCATAACAATGACCTCTTACTGTAAGTTCTGTTGAGTCTGCTATTACATCTCTTGATATTAATGAAGATTTCATTCCCTCATGACCCATTGCAATTCCATCAGTTACTGTAATGGTACAAAATTCTCTTGGCGTTCCACCGGTTGCTTGAACACCTTTTTTGACCGATTGTGCTTGTTTCATTAAATTAATGTTACAAGGAGCGGCTTCATTCCATGTTGATACAACTCCAACAAATGGCTTAGCAACATCCTTTTCTGTTAAATCCATTGCATAATAAAATGATCTTTGAGGAGCTTTATCAGCACCTATTGTTGTATGTCTACTTGGTAATTTTTTCTTATTAAATTTTTTCATTATAAACCTTTAAGAGTTAGTTCTATTTTTTTAACATCTTTTTCTAGATTAGCAAAGTTGCTTTTCTCTTGATCTACTATATTTTGTGGCGCACGGTCCATAAAGGATTTATTTGACAATCTAGTATCTATTTTTTTCATTTCTTCATTAATCTTAGTGATTTTTTTCTCTAGTGTTGTTTTAATCATATTTAGATCAACATCTTGGTCAAAATATAATTTGAATAACTCTCCGTTAATAACAATACTTGCAGAAGATTTTTTTAAATCATTTTCATGAAAGTTTTTAATTCTTCCATTTTTTTTTAATATATTTTCATTAGAAGATAAAAAGTTTTTATATTCTTTATTTGTATTTGCTGTTGAAATTTCAATAAATGATCCAGGGCTGATGTTTAACTCATTTTTAAACGATCTAATGGAGGTAATAAAATTAATGATATTATTTATTTCATCATAAGATTTTTTTTCATGATAATCACCTTCTAACCAATTAGCATGCATTAAAAATTCATCCCCATTTTTATCTAACTTGTTATTCAACCAGATTTCCTCTGTAACAAATGGAATAAATGGATGAAGTATTATTAAAATTTCTCTAAATATATAAGATGAAGTTTGTCTTAATTCTTCAATTTCTTCTTCATTGTTAGAATTAAATACAGTTTTAGATAGCTCTAAATACCAGTCACAAAATGAATGCCACACAAACTGATAAATATTCTTTGCTGCTTCATCAAATCTATAGTTTTTTAAACTGTTTTCAGTCTCGTTTTTAGTTTTAACAAGTTCAGATAATATCCACTTATTAATTGTTAATTTAAGATTTTCAGGTTTTCTTATGTCGCTAAAATCACACTCATTTTGTCTTAAAAAATTGTTGGCATTCCAAACTTTATTCAAGAAATTTCTATAACCTTTAACCCTGTCTTCAGACAATTTTACATCACGACCTGGCGATGCCATTGACAAAAGAGTAAATCTTAAAGCATCAGCACTATATTTTTCAATAAGTTCTAAAGGATCAATTACATTGCCCTTTGATTTAGACATTTTTTGACCCTTTTCATCTCTAACAAGTGCGTGAACGTATATATTTTTAAAAGGCTCTTCTTTTAAAAACTCAGTTCCCATCATAATCATTCTAGCAACCCAGAAAAATATAATATCAAAACCAGTAACAAGAACGCTTGTTGGATAAAATTTTTCAACTTCTGGTGTTTTTTCTGGCCAACCTAAAGTCGCAAATGGCCATAGACCTGATGAAAACCATGTATCTAAAACATCTTCATCTCTTTTTAATTCCACTTCTTTTGAATAGAATTCTTTTGCCTGTTTTTTACATTCATCTTCATTTTCAGCTACAAATATTTTTCCATCAGGTCCGTACCATGCTGGAATTTGATGTCCCCACCATAATTGACGAGAAATGCACCAAGGTTCAATATTATCCATCCATTGAAAGTAAGTTTTAGACCAGTTTTCTGGAAAAAATTTAGTCTTACCATTATTTACTACTTCTTTTGCTTTGATGGCTAAAGTTTTAGCATCAACAAACCATTGTTCTGTTAAATAAGGTTCAATAATAGAATTAGATCTATCACCATAAGGAACTTTGTTTACTAACTTTTCTATTTTTTCTAAAAATTTACCCTCTTCAAGATGTTCTAAAATTAATTTTCTGGCAGCAAATCTATC
>CACLSF010000002.1 GCA_902609535.1 uncultured Pelagibacteraceae bacterium
AACGGTATAGGAATTTTATTTTTTCCTGATGGTTCAACATATGAAGGTGAATGGGCAAATGGTTTTATGAACGGCGAAGGTACTTTTACTTGGTCAGATGGTAAACAAAAAAAAGGTATTTGGAAAAATGGAAGTTTCCAAGAATAGTTTTAAAACATTGTCAGAACCAGTTAAGCAATTTGGTGGATTAGTTGGTATAATTATTCTTATCTTTCTAACTTTTTTTGTTTTAAATAATATTTTTGGTGAAGGTGACGAACTGGTCGCTAAAATGAAAATAGAAGAAGAAAGAATAGCTCAAGAAAGAAAACTTAATAAGCTAATTTCTAGCCTTCCTTCAGGAGTTTTAGTTTCGTTTGATGGCACTGATAATTTTAAACTATCTGATGAATTATATGAAGCTGTTTGCAAGGCAACTAAACTTATACCTCAACGTGCAATAATGGGAGCAAATTTTTTAAACTTTAGAGCACATGAAATTTATACAATTAATGGAAATAAAATAGACGAAACATTTGTAAAATGGGACGATGAAAAAAATAAATGTTTTGCAGGTTTCGTTGTAAGTGGAAATAATGTTGGTGTAGATGAAACTATTAAAGTAAGTGGAGAAGCTTTGAGTTTTTTAAGTACAGGTATTGATACAAGAGTTTATTTTATTAAAAATTTTTAAGGAGGAAATGTAACAAATTATAGAGATTTTATTTTATCTTAATTTCGTATAACCTTAATATTATTTATGTCTGAACCAGTAATTAAATGCCAATCTGTTTATAAAATTTTTGGAGCAAACGCTGAGAGAATGCTTAAAGAAGCAAATGGCAATGTTGATGCTAAAACGTTTCAAGAGAATGGATGTATCGTAGGAGTTAATAATGCTTCTTTTGAGGTATCCAAAGGTGAAATGCTAGTTGTAATGGGTTTATCAGGATCAGGTAAGTCAACATTATTAAGGTGTATCTCTAGATTAACAGAAGCAACAGGTGGAAAAATTTTTATTGAAGGCCAAGACTTGCTTAATTTAAATAACAAGGAACTTATTGACTTAAGAAGAAATAAAATGGGAATGGTTTTTCAAAGTTTTGCACTACTTCCTCACAAAACAGTCTTAGAAAATATTGCTTTTCCTCTTCAAATTAAGGGTATTAAAACTGAAGATAGTATTAATAAAGCAATGGATATGGTTAAACTTGTTGGTCTTGATGGAAGAGAAAATTATTTTCCAAGAGAGTTATCTGGTGGACAACAACAAAGAGTTGGAATTGCAAGATCTTTAGCAGTTGAGCCAGATATATGGTTCTTAGATGAACCTTTTTCAGCATTAGATCCTCTAATAAGGAAAGAAATGCAAGATGAATTTTTAAGACTTCAAGAAAAATTACAAAAAACAATTATGTTTATTACTCATGATTTTGATGAAGCCTTAAAACTTGCTGATCGTATTGCAATTATGAAAGATGGAATAATTGAACAGTTAGATACACCTGCTAATATTGTTTTAAAACCAGCAACAGAATATGTAAGAAAATTTACAGAGGAAGTACCAAGAGAGAAAGTTTTATTAATTCAAGATGTAATGGATGAAAAAACTTCTTCTGATATAGGTGGTTTAAAAGTTTCAAAAGATGAGATTATTGAAAACGTTGCTGAAAAAATTTTAACTCAAGAAAAAACAGTAGCTGTGACAGATAGCAAAAACAATGTCGTAGGCTCAATAAATCCTGCAAAAATTATTAACACAGTTTTTGGAGGAAGAAAAAATAATAATTAAATTATGGAAATTCTAAAAAAATATCCAAAATTATTTCAATGGTTATTTTTATTAGTTGTGTTTTTTGCACTATGCTTTGCAATCGATGTACCTGAAACATATAAATTTATAAGAGGACAGGCTGAATTTATAAAAGACCCTAATCAGAGTGCCTTCGTATTTCTAGGAAAAGAAGTTAGATATTATGCATTTGACGTTTTTTGGAGGTTGCCGCCTCTTCTTGGATGGTTACCGATTTGGATAAATGATTCATTATTTTTCTTAATGAATGATTGGATGCCAATGGAATTTTGGAATGAAGATACGCAAGAATACAAAACTAGACCTTTAGTTTTACAAATAACTAGAAACTTAACTGCATTCATGACTTTTCTAATAGAATTAATTAGAGAAATTTTATTAGGTGGTCTTGAAACAATTGTTGCTTTTACTAGTTGGGATTGGATTGATGCTAATCCTTGGGCAGAACTACCAGGCTTGCCTTGGACTATTGTAGCAGCTGGATCAGCAATACTTGCTTATAAGTTAGGAGGTAAAGGATTGGCAATATATGCACTTTTATCAATGACTTACATTTCTATATTTGGGCAATGGAAACCTTCTATGCAGACACTTTCTTTTATCTTGGTTGCAGCGCCTCTTTCATTTATTTTTGGCTTAGGTTTAGGTGTTGCGGCATTTAAAAGTAAAAGAGTAGAAAAAGCTCTATATCCAATACTTTTAGTTATGCAGACAATGCCCCAGTATGCGGTATTAGTTCCTGCACTAGTTCTTTTTGGGGTCGGTGACCATGCTGCAGTAATTATAACAATGATTGTTGCTGTGCCACCAATGATACTTTTAACTTTATTAGGTTTAAGAGCGGTCCCTCAAGAGGTAATGGAAGCTGGAAGAATGAGTGGATGTAATAACTGGCAACTAATGTCAAAAGTATTAATCCCAACAGCGAGAAGAGATATTTTAATAGGAGTTAACCAAGTAATAATGGTTTGTTTTTCTATGGCAGTTATCTCTGCATTTATTGGAGCAAAAGGTTTAGGATTTAATTTATTGTTAGCATTAAATCAGTTGAATATTGGATTAGCATTAGAGGCAGGTTTATGCATTAGTTTGATTGCAATTCTATTAGATAAGATGTCATTAGCTTGGGCTAACAAACAAGTTGATTATTTTGGTAATTTAAATTTTTTTCAACGAAATAAAAATTCTTTATTCTTTGGCGTTGTAGTAATAGTAGGTATTCTATTAGCTTACTTTGGATCAATTTATTTTAAAGATGGGTATAATTATTTATTTGAAGTTCCACATAATAAAGGAATATCAACAGCGGGTTTTTGGAATAAAGGAGTTGACTGGATATTTGATACTTTCTTCGTATATATAAAAGCATTTAATACTTGGCTAATTGTAGATGTGCTACAACCAATGAGAGCTTTGTATTTGAGAATGCCTGCTATTGCTACGTTAGTATTAGTTGTTGGAGCAGGATATTTAATTGGTGGAATTAGATCAGCTTTAGTTGTTTGTGGTTTAACTTTATTCATAGCTTTGAGCCCTTGGTGGGATAGAGCTTTAGTTACCACATACATGGCAACCTTTGGTGTATTAGTATCGTGCGCAATCGGATTTACTGTTGGAACCTTATGTTTTCAAAATAAACACTCTAGAAACTTCATGTTAAATGTTTGCGATATATTCCAAACTTTTCCATCTTTTGTATATTTAATTCCTGTAATGATGCTTTTTGGGATTACTGACACATCAGTTTTAATTGCAGTAATAGTTTATGCCACCATACCAGCAACAAGATACACGATAGAGGGGCTTAGAAGTGTACCAGCTGGATTACATGATGCTGCAACTATGTCAGGTGTTACAAAGTTTCAAAGATTGTTTAAAATAGAATTTCCATTAGCATTTCCACACATGATGTTAGGGCTTAACCAAACAATAGTTTTTGCATTATTTATGGTGATTATAGGTGCTTTTATTGGGACAGAGGATCTGGGTCAGTATATTTTAAAAGCTCTATCAGATAAAAACGGGGCAGGTATTGGATTAACACTTGGAATTTGTGTTGCTTTCATTGGATTGATTTTTGACAATTTAATCAGAACTTGGGTCGACAAAAGAAAAAAACATTTAGGTATAGACTAAAATTGTGAAAAAATTTCTTGTTGCTATCGATCAAGGTACAACATCAACTAGAGTAATTTTATTTGATTTAGAAGGAAATATAAAATTTACATCTCAGTTTGAATTTAATCAATACTTCCCAAAAAATGGATGGGTGGAACATAATCCAAATGAAATTTGGCTTACAACTCTTAAGGCCTTAAAAAAAGTAATTAAAAAAGTATCTTCACTTAAAGGGAAAATATTAAGTATTGGAATTACTAACCAGAGAGAGACAACTATACTTTGGAACAAGAAGACAGGTAAACCAATATACAATGCAATTGTTTGGCAAGACCGTAGAACACAAGAATACTGTGAAATCTTAAAGAAAAAAAATTATGAAAAAATTTTTAGAAAGAAAACTGGATTATTTATTGATCCATATTTTTCTGCAACTAAAATTAAATGGATATTAGAAAATGTAAAAAATGCTAAGAAACTTTTAAAATCAAATAATTTATTATTTGGTACAGTTGATACTTTTTTAATTTGGAAACTTACTAATGGAAAACATCATTTAACAGAAGCAACCAATGCTAGTAGAACCATGTTATTTAATATCAATAATAATAAATGGGATAAAGAAATCTTAAATAAGCTCAAAATTTCTAAAAATATTTTGCCAGAAATTAAAAATTCAGCTGATAATTTTGGCTCCACAAATAAGAAAATTATTGGTACTGAAATACCAATATCGGCAGTCTTAGGGGATCAACAAGCTGCTGCAGTAGGGCAGTCTTGCTTTGAAAAAGGATCGGTCAAAAGCACATATGGAACTGGTGCTTTTGTAATAATGAATACTGGCTATAAAAAAATTTATTCTAAGAATAAATTATTAACAACTATTTGTTATAGACTTAATGGAAAAAGTACTTATGCCCTTGAGGGATCAATTTTCATAGCAGGTGCAGGTGTGCAATGGTTACGCGATAAGTTAAAATTAGTTAACAATGCTTATGATACAGAAAGAATAGCACAATCAAAAAAAAATAATGATGATGTATATATTGTGCCGGCATTTAGTGGAATGGGAGCCCCTTACTGGAGACCTGATGCAAGAGGTTTGATAACAGGTTTAACAAGAGACAGTGACTGGAAAATATTAGTTAGAGCAGTACTTGAGTCAGTTGCTTACCAAAGTCATGATTTATTTAATGCTATGAGAAAAGATGGATTAAAACCTAATATTGTTAAAATTGATGGGGGCATGGTTGAAAATAATTGGTTTTCTCAATTTTTAGCAAACATTATAAATATAAATACAGAAAGACCCAAAATATTAGAAACCACAGCCCTGGGCGTCGCTTTTTTTGCTGGATATCAAATTGGAGTATTTAAATCATTAGATCAAATAAAGAGAAAATGGAAAAAAGAAAAAATTTTTAAACCTATTATAAACAAGAAATTAAGAAGTAAGTTATTAAATGGTTGGAAAATAGCTGTTGATAGAACTTTATTATGAAAAATAACTTATTATTTTAAAAAAGTATCCATCGAGTCGTCCATTGCAGAAGCCCATGGAGTATGATGAATTGGTGCTACAGATCCAGTCACAGGAGAAGAGAATGATTTATTTCTGTATGTTAAAATATCATTCACTTTATCATGTTCCCATTCTTTGAAATGTTTTCTGATTAGTTCAAAATCTATTTTTGGATAATCAGACATTCCGTGGAGTTCTTTAGTGTATTCTGTTTGAAAATCTATCATTTGATCTGGGTTCTCTAATTTTTCCTCTAATGATACCCATTTTTGAATATCATTTTCAACTTCATTGGCATCTGGGATTTTAATTTTATTCATAATTACATCTCTTGCAAACCAAGCTTGACAATCAAACATGTTAAAAGTGTGGAATTGATCTTGCATACCAAGATACATTAGTTTGTGATTGTTTTGCCAGACTACACCTTTGTATAATTTAGGTGGGTATAGTCTATTATGAGTTTTGAGAACTAGGTTATCTTCTAAGAATGGAAAATGGTGTAAATATCCAGTACACAAGATAATAACATCGGTCTCTTGTTCTGTCCCATCTTTAAAAATAGCTTTATTTCCTTCTAATCTATCGAGGTAAAAAACTTCTTTCATTCCTTTAGGCCATTTAAAACCCATAGGATTATGTCTATATCCTATGGTAACGCTTTTAGCTCCGTATTTATTACATTGAAGTGCCACATCCTCTGCGGAATAACTACTTCCTAAAACGACTACATTTTTTCCTCTGAATTCTTCTGCATCTCTAAAATCATGTGAGTGCATTATTCTTCCAGGAAATGAACTCATACCTTTATACTCTGGAATAAATGGAACTGAAAAATGTCCAGATGAGACTACAACATAATCAAACTTATCATTTAGTATTTTATTGTTTGCTTTATCTTGGTAGCTAACTTCAAACTTGTCAGCAATATAATTTACACTTGTAACCCTTGTATTAAATTTAATTTTATTTTTTAAATTTCCTTTGCTTACTCTTCCAATTATGTAGTTGTATAGAACTTCTCTAGGTGGAAAGGATGGAATAGGTTTTCCAAAATGCTCATCAAAAGAATAATCAGCAAACTCTAAACATTCTTTAGGGCCATTAGACCATAAATACCTGTACATACTATTATGAATGGGATCACCGTATTGGTCTGAACCAGTCCTCCAACTATAATTCCAAAGACCACCCCAATCCTCTTGCTTTTCGAAACAAACAACTTCAGGTATTTTTGTACCTTTATTTTCTTCATTTTCAAATGCTCTTAAAATAGAAAGTCCACACGGGCCAGATCCAATTATTGCTACCTTAGTCATATTTATAAGTTTATTTTATAAATAAATTGTTAAAATTTAAACTATTTTTTATTTAAATTTACTTGTTATTAGATATCTGGTTTGATCTATTTAATTTATATATGAAAAACATCTTAGTAATTGGCGGTGGAGCTATGGGATCTGCGTTCACTATTCCATGTATAGATAATAAGAATAAAGTAACAATAACAGAGCCATACAGCAAATTATTTATTAAAAACTTATCTTCAAAAACAAAGAATCATTCAAGTTTAAAAATTAAAATGCCAAAACAATTAATTTTTAAAAACTATTCTAATGAGTTATTTAGAGAAAAATACGATCTTATCGTTATTGCTTTAAGTTTATCAGGTATTGATTTTATTGGAAAAGAATTAAAAAAATTTAAAATTAAATCACCAATTCTAATACTTACAAAAGGTCTTAAATATGAAAAAAATTCAAAAAAAATATTAACACTCTCTCAACAACTTTTAAAAAAAAATAATAAATTAAATATTTCTGTTTTAAAAGGACCTTGCTTAGCTAAAGAATTGGCTAAAAAAAATCAAACCAGTGTTATTGTTGCAAATAAAAATATCAAAACTGCAAAATATATTGGCAAAATGATTTCTACTAAATATTATTTAATAGAATATTCAAAAGATGTTGTTGGGGTCGAGATAAATTCAGCAATTAAAAATATTTATTCAATGATAATAGGCTCTGGTCAAAGTTTAAATAGATCCTCAAGTTTGTTCCAAAAATCAATATTAGAAATGAAATACATAACCAAATTTTTCAAAGGTAAAGAAGAGACGGTCTTAAGTCTTGCCGGAGTTGGAGATTTATATGTAAGTGCTGCTGGGGGAAGAAATAGTAAGATGGGAAATTACCTTGGACGAGGATACTCATTTAAAAAAGCAAAACAAAAATTTATGCCAAATGATACAGTAGAGGGAGAACAACTTATAAGAGAAATAGCTCCGTTTATCTTACAAAAATTAAATAAGAGCAAAATTCCTTTGATGATTAAATTAATTAAAACAATACTAAATAATCAAAAATTTAATTTTTAAAAATATCATAAAACCTAGGTTTTCATTTATAGGTAATTTCTAACTACTATTGTTATTTATATGTTGCGCTGATACATTTATTTTTATTAATCAAAGAAAGAGGGGAATCAATGATTAAAAAAACAATAATAACCGTCTGTGCACTCATATTTTTTATTTCAAATATTAGTTTCGCAGACATTACTTTTTGGACTACAGAAGTTCAGCCAGCTAGAATGGCTAAACAAGAAGCAATGGCTAAAGATTTTGAAGCTAAAACTGGCATCAAAGTCGAAGTTATTCCTGTAGAAGAAAAAGATTTAGGAACAAGAGCAACTGCAGCAGCAGCAGCGGGCGATCTACCTGATGTAATCTATCATACATTACAGTATGTATTACCTTGGGCAGAAGCTGGTATACTTGACGTTGATGCAAATAATGCCGTTGTAAAAGAACTTGGCAAAAAAACTTTTGCGCCAGGTGCTTTAAATATGGCTAAAAAAGGATCAAAAATAGCAGCTGTACCAGTTGACGGTTGGACGCAAATGGTCGTTTATAGAAAAGACTTATTTGAAAAAGCAGGCCTTGCACCACCAACAAGCTATGAAAATATAACAAAAGCAGTAGAAGCACTTTCTGGTGATGGAATGTTTGGTTTTGTTGCAGCAACAAAAACTGATGAAAACTTTATGAGTCAGGTTTTAGAACATGTTCTTTTAGCAAACGGAGTAAATGTTGTAAAAAAAGACGGAATAAGAAAGCAAGGCAAAAAACTTAAAGCTTCTTTGGAGTTCTATAAAGTTATATCAAATGCAAGTCCTCCAGGGGAATTGTATTGGAAGCAATCAAGAGAACTATATTTTGCTGGAAAAACACCAATGATAATTTGGTCTCCATTTATTATGGATGAACTAGCTGGCTTAAGAGATTCAGCTCCACCAACAATAAATAGTGATCCAACATCTGGTGAGTTAGCTTCAAAAACTGGCTTTATTACAAACTTGAGTGGTCCTAATAATAAAAAAGGTGCTGCTTGGGCAGATGTCAGATATTTTGGAATAACAGCTGATGCTGATACAGAGGAAGCAAGTGCTTTTATCAAATACTCAATGGACGAGGGTTATACAAAGACACTTTCAATCGCACCAGAAGGTAAATTTCCTGTGAGAAGAGGAAACTCAAGCGATCCTGAGGCATTTACTAAAGCGTGGAGTAAATTGCCAGTTGGAGTTGATAGAAAAGCACCTTTATCAGACTTATATTCAGAAGATGTTATAAATAATATCGTTGCTGGATTAGATAAAGCTCAAAGATGGGGCGTAAAAGAAGGTGAACTTTCTAGAGCTTCTAAAATTATTAATAACAAGTTTATTAATAGAATAACTAGACTTTATGTTGACGGACAAATTGATATTGATCAAGCAGTAGATATGATCAATCAAAAACTCTCTCAATTTTAATCTAGTAATTTAAATTTAAATAAAAGCGGATAATATGTATTATCCGCTTTTTTTATGAGTGATACACTTTCAAAAATAGAAAAAAGAACTGCATATATATTAATATTACCTGCAGTTTTCATTGTTTTTTCAATTATCTTATTTCCAATATTTGCAAATGTTTGGATAAGCTTTAAAGAGGTTGGATTAAAGGATATTAGAATTCCTGAACCTAGAGCAAAAAAAATTGTTAAATCAATTAAAGATAATCCAGATCAATTAAAAATTATTTATAAACTTAGAAATAGTTCGTTAATTTTAGAAATAAGGGACGTAAAATTTCAAGATAAATTACCCAAGAATATTAAGCCTATAAATTTAGATGAAAGATGCAGTGTCAAATCAAATAAAATTTATTGTAAATTTGGAAATTGGGAGGCCAAATACAGAGAAAATTTTCAAATATTACTACAGAGTTCTGATGGCAAACAAATAAACAAAAAAGAATTAAAAAATATTAAACCAAAATTAACAGGTAAATCAGATAATATTCTTTTAAATACTAATTTTACATTAAAGAATTTTAAAAAGGTTTTTTTTCAAAATGAATTTTTTGATTTATTATCAACTACTTTTTACTACACTTTTTTTGGTACAATTGGCTCGATTGTATTTGGAATACTTACCGCACAACTTGTAAACCAGAAGTTTTTTGGAAGAACATTTATGAGAAGTGTTTTGCTATTTCCGTATGTGGGCCCAGTTGTTGCATTAGCTTATACCTGGGAGCTATTATTAGACCCTTACAGTGGAACTTTAAATAATCTTCTAATGAATTTTCAAGTCATCCAGGAACCCTTAAATTTGCTAGGTCAAAAATATTTAACAATAAATTTTTTTGGCTTTGATCTTAAATTAAGATTAGCATTAACTACTGTAATTATTTTTGAAATTTGGAGATACTTTCCTTTAGCTTTCTTATTTATATTAGCTCGACTGCAAGCAGTGCCTAAAGAATTATATGAGGCAGCTGAAGTGGATGGTGCTGGTCCTCTACAAAAATTTATTAATATCACTCTTCCTCAAATAACAGCTGTGATTTCCATTCTCTTTATGATTAGGTTTATTTGGAATTTTAATAAATTCGAGGATATTTTTCTATTAACAGGAGGTGCATCTGGAACTAGAACTTTGCCAATAAATGTTTATGAGCAAGGATTTACTATTTCTGATATTGGGATGGGCTCTGCTGTATCAATTGTAATAGTTGCTTTGCTACTAATATTTATGTTCGTTTATTTTAAATTAATAGGTAAGAGGGCTGATGAAAACTAAAAGTTTAATATACTACTCATTAATTTCCTCGATATTTTTGTTTTCCTTAGTTTCTATTTGGAAAATTTTAGTAACGTTACAAGGAATTGAGTTAAAAAATTTCAATTTTGCAATAATTATTACTTTAGGTATCGCTATTAGTCTTTTAAATATACTTATAGGAGACAAGTTAAATTATATAATAAAATCAACTTTTTTTGCCCTTATATTTACTTTTATTGATGGGTATATCGTTCAGTTAATGCCAATTTGGTATAATATTGGAATATTTGGAATTCTGATATTTTTTTCATTAAAGATTAACAAGTATAATCAAAAATACTTAGCGACCGAGCATTCATCTCAAATAGTGGTGTTTGATTTTTTAACACTTTTTGGAATTGTTTTATTTTCATTTGTCATTTTATTTCCATTTTACATGATGTTGATAACAAGTTTTAAAACTCAAGCTGCTTTACTAATTAACCCTTTAGATTTCAGTATTAATTTTAATCAAGATTTTAAAGAATTATTTAAGTCATACTTTGTGATATTTGATACTTATAAATTTGGCAGGTACATACTAATAAGTACATTCGTTTCTGTAGGCACAGTGATAGTTACTTTAATATTTGCAATACCAGCTGCTTATGCAGTAGCAAGGTTAAATTTCTTCGGAAAAAACTTTCTATCAACTTCAATTTTAATTATTTATATGTTTCCTGCTATTGTATTAGTTATTCCTTTATATACAGTCTTTAGTCAACTAGGGTTAAGGAACTCCGTAGGTGGTTTACTAATTGTTTACACAGCAACTACTTTGCCGGTAGCAATTTATATGTTACAAGGGTACTTTAGAAGTATTCCCAAAGAACTAGAAGAAGCAGCAATCATGGATAAATTAAATTGGTTCGGCATAATAATAAAAATAATTTTGCCTTTAAGTATACCTGCAATCTCATCAGTTGCTTTATATGTCTTTATGATTGCGTGGAATGAATTTTTATTTTCTCTTATGTTTTTAGATAATCCAAACTCATTTACCTTATCAAGGGCAATACAATATCTCAGTGGTGATGCCGAAACTCCAAGACAATATTTAATGGCTGGTTCAGTAGTCGTTACTATACCTGTTTTGTTAATTTTTGTTTATTTTGAAAAATATTTAGTTAGTGGTCTTACAGCAGGAAGTGTAAAGGGTTAATGAAAGATTTTGTTAAATCAGCTAAGAAAGTTTTATTAGGTAATAAAAAAAAAGGTTATACTTTACCAACTAATAATAAATTATACCCAGCCCAATGGAATTGGGACTCAGGATTTATTGCTCTAGGATATTCTCATTTTAAACTTAAATATGCTTTAGATGAAATAAAGACGCTCATAAGAGGTCAATGGAAAGACGGAATGATACCCCATATATTATTTCATGATTTAAATACTAATTATTATCCAAACCATTCTGTTTGGGCTTGTGGAAATAAAATACACTCATCTGGCATTACTCAACCACCAATTCTTGCAATAATTTTAAAACTTATCTTAGATAAAAAAAGAATTAACAATAAAGATAAAGCTGAATTTAAAAAAATAGTTAAGGGAATATTAAAATATCACGAATGGTTTATTAAATTTAGAGATCCAAATAATTCTGGATTAGTCTCAATTTTACACCCCTGGGAGAGTGGCTACGATAATTCACCGTTATGGGATGATCCAATGAGCAAAGTAAAAGTCCCAAAAAACCTTAAATACAAAAGGGGAGATAACAAAGTTGTTAATCCCGAATATAGACCATTAGATATTGATTACGATAGATACGTAACTATCAAAAATCATTTGAGAAAAAATAATTATAATCCAAAAAAACTTTATAAAGCATCATTATTCAATGTAGTTGATGTTGGTTTTAACTCTATATTTTTACGAGCAAATAAAGATCTTCTTAAATTATTAAATACCTTCAATTTGCAAAGTACCGAATTAGAGTCTTATATATCAAGATCCGAAAATAAAATTGTAAAATTATATAATCAGAAAAAAAATACATTTTTCAACATTGATATAAAAAATAAAAAAAAAATAAATATTCCATCAATTACTCATTATTTTATTTTATTTGCAGATTTAAAAGACAAAGTATTAAATAATAAAATTATTAAAAACTTAAAAAAACACAGTTCTAAAGAAAAATATTTATTATCAAGTGTAAAACCAAATCACCAAAAGTTTGAAGAGAAAAGATATTGGAGAGGTCCTGTATGGATTAATTGTAATTGGATAATATATCAAGGGTTAAAAAATAAGAATATTAAATTTGCTAAACAAATAAAAAGAAAAACTATTAATTTAGTAAAGCAAAAAGGGTTTAATGAATACTTTAGCTGTAAAACTGGTAAAGGATTTGGTGCAACAAATTTTTCTTGGACTGCCGCATTATTTTTAGACTTAATACTTGAAAATAAAAATGACTAATTACAATTGGAATTATCCAACAACTATTTGGGTAGGCAAAGATAGAGCTAAGGATTTAGAAAAGGCTTGTGATGAAATTAAAACTTTAAAACCATTATTAGTAACAGATAGAGACTTAATAGACTTAGAATTTATAAAAAATTTAATAAATGATTTAGAAAAGAAATTTAAATTATGTATTTTTTCCAATTTTTCAGGAAACCCTACTGGTGAGAATGTTGATGAAGGCGTTGAAATATTCAAGAATAATAGTTGTGACAGTGTAATAGCTATTGGAGGTGGAAGTGCACTAGACGTGGGTAAAGCCATTGCTTTTATGTCTGGTCAATCTAGACCAATTTGGGATTTTGAGGACATTGGTGATTATTGGAAAAGGGCAAATGAAGAAAGTATCTCTCCAATAATTGCAGTTCCCACAACTGCTGGAACTGGTTCTGAAACTGGCAGAGCATCAGCAATAATTAATTCAAAAACTGGAATAAAAAAAATCATTTTCCACCCAAAATTTTTACCATCTATTGTCATATTGGACCCAGTTCTTACTAAAGATCTTTCTCCCCGATTAACAGGAGCGACAGGAATGGATGCGTTAGCGCATAATTTAGAGGCATTTTGTGCTCCTGGCTTTCACCCCATGGCTGATGGAATAGCAATTGAGGGAATGAGGTTGATAAAAAAATCACTTTTGAAAGCTGTTAAAGATGGAAGTAATCTAGATGCTAGATCAGATTTGTTAGCTGCAGCAAGTATGGGATCTACTGCATTTCAAAAAGGGTTAGGAGCCATACATTCACTTAGCCATCCACTAAATGCTCAATTTAATCTTCATCACGGATTATCTAATGCAATATTTATGCCTTATGTTTTAACTTTTAATAAAGAAAATATTGAGGAAAGAATTATTTCTATATGTGATTACCTTAACTTAAGTAAAAGTTTTGATGCTTTTCTTGAATGGATACTAGAACTAAGAAAAGAATTAAATATTCCACATAAACTATCAGACTTAATAGAAGCAAAAAAAATGAACTTAAATGATTTATCAAAGATGGCTCTTGATGATCCATCAACATCTTCAAATCCAAAAAAATTGACTATAAATGATATGAAAGCTATGTATGAGCATAGTATTTCAGGAGATTTATTTTAATGAAAAAAATATTAATAGTTGAGGGAAATTTAAGAGAGGAAAATCAGAGTTTTACTGATGGTGGAATTAAAACACATACAGAAAGTCTTAAAGATAGTATAGCCTATTTTACTGATAAAATTGAAATAGATGTTGTAAATCCATCATCTGATAAAAATATTTCTGAAAAAGTAACTGATCTCGATAAATATGATGGACTAATATGGGGTGGGAGTAGTCTAAATATTTATAATGATACCATCGAAATAAGAAGACAGATCGAATTTATGAGAGAGTGTCAAAAAAAAATTAAAAAAATATTAGCTATTTGCTGGGGACTCCAGGTTGCTGTTACGGTAGCAGGAGGGCAAGTAAAAAGATGTACAAACGGATCCCACAGAGGCATAGCACTTAATATTGAAATAAATAATGATGGATTAAAACATCCAATATATAAAAATAAAGATAAAATTTTTAATACACCCGCTTTTAATTTTGATGAAGTTGCAACATTGCCAAAAAATTCAAAATTACTAGCCTCAAATCCTATAAATAAAGTTATGGGAGTAAATTTTCAGTCTGCAGCAAGTGATATATGGGGTATTCAATATCACCCTGAAATTACTTACGATAAAATGATAAGCCTAATACATTTCAGAAAAGAACGTCTTTTAAACAATAATGCTTTTGTTGATGAGCAAGAGATAAATAATCATGTAAAAATGATTGCTGAAGAAAATAAGATTACAAATAAAGATCTTAGAATGCGTGAACTTGAAAACTGGCTTGATTATCTTTTAAAATAGACCCTCTGTTTCACCTTTTTCATTAATACGGATTGAGTCAGCTGCTGGCACTCTTGGTAATCCTGGCATAGTCATTATTGCACCACATACAACAACGATAAATTCTGCTCCTGATGACAGTCTTACCTCTCTTATTGGTAATACATGACCTGAAGGTGCTCCTTTTAGATTTGGGTCAGTAGAAAAACTATATTGAGTTTTTGCAATACAAATTGGTAATGATTGGTAACCTCTTTCTTCAAAAGCTTTTAATTGGTCTCTAATTTTAGTATCTGCAACAACTTCGCTAGCTCTATAAAGTTCCTTAGCTATTGTTTCTATTTTTTTAAATAATGAAGTTTTATCATCATACAAAAATTTAAAATTACTATCTTTTTCACATAATCCAACCACATCATTTGCTAAATCAATTGCACCTTCTCCACCTTTTTCCCAATGCTTTGATATAGAGGCTTTAATACCTTTTTGTTCACAAAACCTTATAACTTCATCAACTTCTTTATCAGTATCTAAAACAAAGTGATTTATAGCTACTGTTACAGGTAATCCAAATTTTTGAATATTTTCTATATGTCTTTCTAAGTTAACCAATCCTTTTTTAATTGCATCGACATTTTCATTTTTTAATTCGTCTTTTTTTACTCCGCCATGCATTTTTAGAGCTCTTATAGTTGCAACAATTACAACACAACTTGGTTTTAATCCTGATTTTCTACATTTAATATCTAGAAATTTTTCTGCACCTAGGTCAGCACCAAATCCAGCTTCTGTTACTACATAATCTGAAAGTTTTAATGCTGTCTTAGTTGCTAAAACAGAATTACATCCATGAGCTATATTTGCAAATGGTCCACCATGAATAATTGCTGGATTGTTTTCCAAGGTTTGTGTTACATTTGGTCTAATAGCATCTTTTAACAATACAGTCATTGGACCGTGTGCATTTAAATCTTTTGCATATATCGGTTTTTTATCTCTAGTATAAGCAACAGTAATATTGCCAATTCTATTTTCTAGATCATGTAAATCATTTGATAGACAAAAAATTGCCATTATCTCTGAAGCAACTGTAATATCAAAGCCATCTTCTCTTGGAAATCCATTTGCAACACCTCCAAGATTTATATTTATAGATCTCAAAGCTCGATCATTCATATCGAGAACTCTTTTCCAAACTATTCGTCTAACATCTATGTTTAATTTGTTTCCCCAATATATATGGTTATCTATTAATGCAGATAAAAGATTATGTGCAGATGTGATCGCATGAAAATCTCCAGTAAAGTGTAAATTAATTTGTTCCATTGGAACTACTTGAGCATATCCACCACCAGCAGCTCCACCCTTCATTCCAAACGAGGGACCAAGACTTGGTTCTCTTAAACAAACAATAGATTTTTTACCTATTTTATTTAGTCCATCTGACAATCCTACAGAGGTTGTTGTCTTTCCTTCTCCTGCTGGTGTGGGCGTAATTGCAGTTACTAATATTAATTTCCCATCCTTTTTTTCTTTAAATTTTTCAAGGTACTCAAGTTTGATTTTAGCTATATACCTACTTATTGGACTATATGTCTCAGCTTTATCAGGTACTCCCAAGCCATCTAAAATCTCTTGGATAGGTTTCATTTTTGCTTCACGAGCTATTTGGATATCTGATTTTGACATTTAGTTTAAAATTTATAATTGTTTAATGTGCAAAATGTCTATACTTTTTTGATTGGATTTTAAACATCTAAAAAATATATATATAAAAAATAAGAAAAAATTTATGTTTAATTGGATAAAATTAAAGGATGCAAAAATACTCAGTTTTTAGTCTAATTAAAAATGCATTCTCAGATCATCAGAATTGGGAAGTAGCTTGGAAAGACCCAACTCCTAAAAAGGAATACGATGTGATCATTATTGGTGGTGGAGGTCATGGTTTAGCAACTGCATACTACCTTGCTAAAGAGCACAACATTACAAATGTAGCTATCATTGAAAAAGGATGGATAGGTGGAGGTAATGTTGGAAGGAACACTACAATAATTAGATCAAACTATATGCATGATGACAATGCTTTGTTCAGTGAGTTTGGCATGGATCTATGGAGAAAGATGAGTCAGGATTTGAATTACAATGTTATGTTTTCTCCAAGAGGAATAATTAATCTTGCCCATTCAGATGCCCAAATGAATGCATACTCTAGAAGAGGAAATTCAATGCGCCTAAATGGAATTGATGCAGTTTTATTAAATAGGGAAGAAGTTCAAAAACGAATTCCAATGGCAGATTTTTCAGATAATGTTCGATTTCCAATTTTTGGAGGTTTGATGCAACCAAGTGCTGGAACTGCGAGACACGATGCAGTTGCTTGGGGATATGCAAGACAAGCAGACTCGATGGGTGTCGATATAATTCAAAATTGTGAGGTTACAGGATTTGATGTTACTAATGGAAAAATAGTTGGTGTAAGAACATCTAGAGGAGATATCAAAGCAAAAAAAGTTGGTTTGTGTGTTGCAGGCAGTACGAATATTTTAGCAGAAATGTTAAATATGACATTACCAATTGAAACTCATCTCCTTCAAGCATGTGTATCAGAACCGGTTAAACCTTTACTTGACCATGTTGTTACATTTGGTGCAGGTCACTTTTATTGTAGTCAATCAGATAAAGGAGAGATGGTTATGGGTGGAGACTTGGACGGATATAATAGTTACTCTCAAAGAGGAAATTTACCAACACTCCAACACGTATTGACAGAAGGAATTGCGATGTTTCCATTTCTTAGCAAATTGAAAATGTTAAGAACTTGGGGTGGAATAATGGACATGTCTATGGACGGATCACCAATTATTGATAAAACACATATTGATGGTTTATACTTAAATTGTGGCTGGTGTTATGGTGGATTTAAGGCAACTCCAGCTTCTGGGTGGACTTTTGCACACACAATTGCACAGGACAGAGTTCATGAATTAAATGCAGGTTACAGTTTAAATAGATTTAATACTGGTGATTTAATTGATGAAAAAGGTCTTGGTACCAAAACTTGGATATCTTAAATGCTCTATATATTCTGTCCACATTGTGGATCAAGATCACAGAATGAGTTTGCTTATGGTGGAGATGCAACAGTAAAACGACCAGAGCTTAATAAGGAAATTAGTGACCAAGAGTGGGATAATTTTGTTTATTTAAGAAAAAGTCCTAGAGGAAAACATCTAGAGTTATGGCATCATATATCTGGCTGTAGACAATGGATAAAAGTTGAAAGAGACACATCAACTCACGAAATTTTCAAAACTTATAAAGCAGATGAATTAACTGAATAATGTCCCAAGATTTTAGATTAGATAACATTGGAATGGTAAATAGAAATAAAAAAATTTCTTTTACATTCAATGGTAAAAAATATTTTGGTTATGAAGGAGATACTATTGCTTCTGCTCTAATAGCAAATGGAGTGCACCTTGTTGGAAGAAGTTTTAAATATCATAGACCAAGAGGTTTTTTTGGAGTTGGTGTTGATGAACCTTATGCAATTTTACAACTAGAAAGAAATAATGAAAGAGATCCTAATATTAGAGCTACTGAACAGGAGATTTTTGAAGGTTTAGAAGTTAAAAGTGTAAACTGTTGGCCTAGTGTAAACTTTGATATTGGCGCAATTAATAATTTTTTAAAAATGTTTTTTCCGGCTGGGTTTTATTATAAAACTTTTATGTGGCCACCAAGCTTTTGGTATAAAATTTATGAACCTTTTATTAGAATGGCAGCAGGTTTTGGAGAAGCATCAATCAAACATGATAAAGAAAGATATGAACACAAATATGAATATTGTGATTTATTGATTACTGGATCAGGACCTTCGGGTTTAGCAAGTGCATACGCAGCAGCAAAAAATGGAGCGCGCGTAATTTTAGCTGAAGATAAACCAAGATATGGGGGAAGCCTGTTAACTAGCGATGTAAATATTGGCAATCAAACTGGTGTTGAATGGTCAGAGAAAATAATTACAGAATTAAAGTCAATGTCTAATGTAATTGTAAAAAATAGATCACAGGTATTTGGTTATTATGATCATAACATGTTAGTAATGTCAGAACGAATAGGTGACCACTTACCTAAAACCCAAAAATATTTACCCAAACAACGTTTGTGGTACATAAGAGCAAAAGAAGTTCTAATTTCATCTGGTTCAATTGAAAGACCTCTAGTATTTGGTAATAATGATACTCCAGGTGTAATGTTATCCTCTGCAGCTAAAGAATATATGAAGGTTTATGGAGTTTTAGTTGGAAAAAAACCATTGATATTTACTAATAATGACAGTGGATATGAAACTGCTATAGAATTCAAAAAAAATGGTGTTAATCCATTAATTTTAGATACTAGAAAAGAACCATCTTCAGACATTATTAGCGAAGCCAAAAATTTAGGAATTGAAATAAAGTTTTCTCATGTAGTTGTGGCTGCCAAGGGATACAAAAAAGTCAAATCAGCTGATATTGCAAAAATATCTGATAATAAAAAAGATTTATTAAATATAGAAAATATTGAATGTGATTGTATTTGTGTTTCAGGGTTTTGGACACCATCAATTCACTTAGCATCACAATCCGGAAATAAATCTGAATTTAATGAGAAAATAGATGCATTCATTCCAAAAAAATCTAAACAGAAAGAAAATACTATTGGTTCAGCAAATGGTAAATTTACTTTAGAGGAAACTATTAATGAAGCATTTAATAAAGGATACGAAGTCTCAAACAATATAACTGAAAATAATAATAAAGTTTCTATTCCAACAGTAGTTGAAAAAAAATCTACAGAGCATGACAAGTTTTGGTGTGTTCCATTGCCAAAGGGTAAATCTTACAAAAGATTTTTAGATTTTCAAAACGATGTGGCTGTAACAGATATAGAGTTGGCATTAAGAGAAGGTTTTAGATCAATCGAACATGTAAAAAGATATACCACCCTTGGAATGGCAACAGATCAAGGAAAGACAAGTAATCTTAATGGTTTACAATTAGTGTCAGACATTGAAAATAAAGTTGTACCACAAGTTGGCCACACTACATTTAGGCCACCCTATACACCTGTTTCAATTGGAGCAATTGTGGGAAGAGAAGTTGGCAAACATTCTAAACCGACAAGAAAATCACCAATGCACGATTGGCACGAAAAAAATAATGCAGTATTTGTTGATGCTGGAGTTTGGTTGAGACCAAGATACTATAAGCAAGGAAATGAAACATTATTTGAAGCTTCAAAAAGAGAAGCAAAAAATGTAAGAAAAAATGTAGGTGTATGTGATGTAACTACTTTAGGAAAAATAGATGTTAAAGGTCCCGATGCTGCAGAATTTTTAAATAGAGTTTATACTAATGCATGGCTTAAGCTACCAGTTGGTAAAGCAAGATATGGAGTGATGCTAAGAGAAGATGGAATTGTGATGGATGATGGAACAACAACAAGAATTTCTGAAAATCATTACCACATGACAACTACAACAGCTCAGGCAGCCAATGTCCTATCTCATTTAGAATATTATTTGCAGCTAGTTTGGCCAGAATTAAATGTGAATGTAGTTTCAACAACAGAGCAATGGGCTGGTGCTGCAATAGCAGGCCCAAATTCAAGAGCATTACTAATGAAATTATTTCCAAATACTGATGTATCTAATGAAGCTCTACCATTTATGGGTTACAAAGAGGCAGATTTATTTGGTATTCCTGCAAAGATTTATAGAATTTCATTTTCAGGAGAGCTTGCTTATGAAGTTAATGTGGAGTCAGACTACGGTAATTTCATGTGGGAAAAAATTATCGAAGTTGGTAAAGAATTTCAAATACAGCCATATGGAACTGAGGCCCTGTCTACTTTAAGGATAGAAATGGGTCACGTTGCTGGTTCTGAGCTTGATGGAAGAACAATTCCTCATGATGCATCGCTTGAAGGTTTGGTGAGTAAGAAAAAAGACTTTATTGGTAAAAGATCTTTAGGTAGATCAGCTTTCATAAAACCGGATAGAGAAAAAATTGTAGGTGTTGTTCCATTAGACAAAACAACAAGTATTCCTGAAGGTTCATATATTGTTAAAGACCCTAAAGCAAAACTTCCAAACCCTAAATTAGGTCATGTCTCAGCATCATGTTGGAGTGTTGAGTATGATAATCCATTCTCACTTGCGATAATTAAAGATGGTAAAAATATGATAGGACAAAAGCTATTTGCTATGTCACCTTTAAAAAATAAAACTATTCCTGTGGAAATTGTTTCATCTCATTATGTTGATCCTGAAGGAAAGAGAGTAAGAGCATGACGGTGATTTCTGCATTACAAAATGTCCATGTCGAGGGGTCATTTGGAAACTTTGAAAATAAATCTGAAAATGAATTATTAAAAATTAGAGAATTAAAAAATTTATTAATCGTTCAAATAGTTCAGTATAAAAATTCTTCAATTAAAATTGAAGATATAAATTTTAACAATTTAAAATTTGTAAATCAGGCACAAAAAATAGTTTCAAATGAAAATATAAGAGTTTTGTGGAATTCACCAAATAATTGGCTTTTAGTTTCTCATAAAAAAGAATTGTTAAAAGAAATTTACAGTACTTTTAATGAAAATGATTTTGCTGTTACAGACCTTTCTCATTCAAAAGCAACAATGGAATTAGAAGGACCATACGTAAAAGAAGTTTTAAAAAAAGGATGTCCTTTTAATTTTAACATTTTAACAAAAAATATGAGTATTAACTCAGCTTATAATGGAATTTCTTTTATAGTTGATATGGTTGAAAATAAACCAGAAAAAGCAAGAATTTTTTCTCTAAGAAGTTTTGGGGAATCTCTATACCATTCAATCACTGATGCTTCTTTAGAATTTGGCTATAAGTGTAATTAGTTATTATTCCTCAGTTTTAAATCTAGATTTCTGAATAAATAAAACAAATAGCACTGGTATAATTAAGGTAATAATTGTAACTGTAATTAATAACAATCCTAGCTCAGAATAATCTGCTGTAGTTAAAATTGCGTTTGTAACCTTATCTTTTACTTCTCTTGTAATTGTAAAAATTTCATTGAGATATTTTGTTAATAAAGCACTTGCGGACAAAGCTAAATTAGTGAATGAGGCAAAAACCGCAAAAAAAGTTGCTTTTAAATGTGAAGGAGCATTCTTAGCAATCCAAGCCAAAAGTGGAATCATAGATATTTGACCCAATGGAGATTCTAATGCTGTATTAATTATTGCTATAAATTTTGCATCAACAATTCCATTTGTTAACGAAGAAGTCCAGTTATGAAATCCATAATACATTCCAACACTTGGTAAAAATAATATTGATCCAGCAATTGATAAAATTACGATTATTTTAGCAATTGAATTTTTTGCCATAAATGGTCTAAGCATTATTATTCCAACTAATGTCAGGACAGAAGCTAGTAAAGACAGTATTGAAAAAAATTGTTCATTAAATTGTAGTTCATCAATTTCAAACCAAGATAAGCCCGGTCCAGGTCCAGGCATGGCTCTAAATATAAAAATAATTATAGCAGTTCCAACTATAGTAAATCTTAACTTTTCAGGTAACTCTTTAATAAGTTTATTCATAAGGAATAAAATGATTAACATGGAACCTAAAAAAACAATTTCTTGTGCAAATGGTAGTCCTAACGAACCGACACTCAATGTAAAAATTACAAAAATTAAACTACCACCTAGTATCCACCAATTAACTTTTGTTTTTTCATGATTAAAATTACCTTCTTCACCAGATAGACCCTGTCTAATTAAAATGTTTTTCTTTTTATTTTTTAAATACACTGCAAAAATAACACCTAAAATTGAAACCATTGGTATTATTAATGCGTAAAGATATATTGATCCGTATAATTGTATTTTTTCAGCTTGTTCAAGATTGTCTACTCCTTTAAATAATATCACATTGGCAAGGGCAACCAAAACTGTTCCACCTATAATTGCAAATCTTCCAAGTGTTTGCATCGTTGTATGCATAATCTTAACTTGATCTGTTGTAAATTTTTCTCCATTTTCATTAATTAAAGGCACTGCTTCAACTGTCATTGCATCAGCAACAACATCTTGAACTACATAACCAATAGGAGCTAAAAGAACGCTTATTACAAACCAAGTTTCAACTTTTAAATAAGATGACATTTGTTCTGTATGAATTATTAGCCCATACATTATTAATAAACTTATTCCAATTAATGAGGCGCCAACGTAGACCATGTAATTCTTTTTATTCCAGATTAAATCTACCAAATGCCCTAGTGGCATTTTTAAAGCCCAAGGTATTCCTGCCCAGAAACCCAACCCTGCAAGAAATGCTGCAGATAAATTTAAATAATCTTTTACAAAGAAAGTACCTACTATACCTGTTAGGCCAGATATACCTGCTGCCACATAAATCATTAAGGGAGGCAAATAAGACAATTTAAATTGTCTTCCTAAATCAAACAGCGTTGAATCTATAAATTGAACTATTTTGTTCATTAACTCTTAATCTAATAGGTTTAATTTAATTAAACTATTATTTTTTGTTTCTTTGCACCACAATTCATAACTTTCGCACACTCTCCACAAATGATTTGTGGCTCTTTGTGATATTTCCAAGGGAAAATGACTTTTTGCATAGTACAAATCAGGAAATTTAATCAATTGTTTAATCATTGCTTCTTTTTGTAAATTCAAAAGCCTTAAAACCTCTTTAGAAATTTTGTCTCCTGAGGTCTCATCAACAAAATCGTTTTCTTTTAGTTTCTCAAACCATTCATCATGAAATTTACCACTACTTACTTTTTCATACAATTTTGAACCCATAAATCTTTCAATTGCATCTAAATTGGAAATATCAATATTTTGTTTTTTAATTTGAAATATTTCTAAATAGATTGCCTCAGCAACATAAAGTATGTAGGGTTTTTTATTTTCTTCTCCCATAAAATTATAAATCTAAAGTGTAATAACAAGAATTAGGATCCCCTTTATAGTGAGCAAATGGTTTACATTTACTAAATTTAAAATGTTCAAAAAGTTTTCTGGCAGGTAAAAAGAATTTTCCAGATCCTGTTTCAATACTTAACCTTTTAATACCTAATTTTTTCGCCTGAATTATTAAATGTGAGATTATTTTATTACCAATACCTTTATTTCTAAAATCATCAGATACTCGAATTGATTTAAATTCCCCATGATTTTGTCCAATAAATTTTAATGCACCGCATCCAATTAAATGATTATTATCCCACAAACTCCAAAATTTTATACTTGGATCTTTAAGGCCAGGAATATCTAAAACATGAGTACTACCTTTAGAAGAAACAGATCTTAATTCAATAAAGTGTTTTATTAAAAGATGATTTACCTTCGGGTGGTCAAAGTTATTTTCTATTGATTTAATCATTAGCATGAACATATAATCTAAAAAAAAATTAAACCAATACGAAAAAATATGTGTGGAAGATATGTCATTACTAATGCTGTTTCAAAAACAAGCAAAATGGTTAAAACTGCAATCAAAGTCGAAGACTCAGAAAATTATAATGCACACCCTTATCAAAATCTTCCTGTAATAAAGAAATATAACAATGGAAATACTCTTGAAAACTTAAAGTGGGGAATTGTACCTAGTTGGGCCAAAAAAAAAGACTTTAAACCACTTATTAATGCAAGATTAGAGACAATTGATGAGAAGGTTTCATTTAAAAAATTAATAAAACTTCAAAGATGTGTTGTTGTGGCTGATGGATTTTACGAATGGAAGAGAATAGAAAAAGAGAAGATCCCTCATTACTTTTTAAGAGAAGACAAGAAGCTAATCTATATCGCAGGTATTTATGAGGAAGATCAATTTTGCATGATTACTGAGGAAGCAAGTTCAAATGTAACAGAAATTCATCACAGGCAGCCAGTTATCTTAAATGAAGCTGATGTTAATAAATATTTGAATATTGAAATTTCAGGGTCAAATTATTTAAAACAATCCCAAAAATCAAAACTTTCTTTTTATGAAATTTCTAAAGATGTAAATAAGCCAACAAATAATAATATTTCTCTAATACAACCTATATAAATTTATTTTTCAATAATTGTTAGATGTCCCATTTTTCTTTTTGTTTTTACTTGTTTTTTTAAATAGTCATAAAAAAACTCATTCTCTTTAAAAGTTTTATTTCTATAAATTGTTATGTCATCACCGATTAGATTAATCATTTGTGCATTATATATTTTTTTTGTATCGATTTTTTCTAAACCACAAACAGCTCTTATATGATTTTCAAATTGACTAATATTGTGTGAGTTTATTGTAAGATGACCAGAATTATGAACCCTAGGTGCAATTTCATTAACATATAAGTTTTCATTTTTATCAATAAAAAACTCAACACATAAGGTTCCAATATAATCTAGTTCTTCAACAATTTGTTTTGCCCATTCTTTAGATTTTACTTTTATTGAGTCTGAAATTTCGGCAGGAATTTTTGAATGTTTCAAAATTTGATCCTCATGAACATTCTCAATTGGTTCATATATTTCATATTTTTGATTACCAAATCTACATATGATAACTGAAATTTCTTTTTTAAGATTAATAAACTTTTCTAAAATATATTCTTTAGTAAAATCAATGCCTTCATTTATGTCATTTAAACTATTTAATTTATATTGACCTTTACCATCATATCCAAGAGTGGTGGTTTTTATTAACCCAGGTAAAAGATTTTCATTTTCTTTTATTTCGTCTTTATTTTTAATTAAAGCATAATTAGTTGTTCTAATATTATTATTATTTAAAAAATCTTTTTCAGTTAATCTATTTTGGATTAAACTATTTATTTCTGGTTTAGGTAAGACACTCTTCGATTTATTTATTTCATTTAATATATCAAAAGGAATATTCTCAAATTCATAAGTAACTAAATCAACGCTATCAACAAATTCATTTATAATTTTTGAATCATCATAGCTTCCACATATGAACTTATTTGCAAAATTCTTAGCAGGTGCATCTGGATCATCACTAAGTACTACAGTTTTTATATCTATCTTTTTGGCAGCTTCAGAAAGCATACTACCTAGCTGACCACCTCCAATTATTCCTAAAACTGGCTGGTTCATTTATTTTGGTTTTTTTTTGACAGATTTTGATTGTTTAGATCGCCACTTGTTCAGGTTATTTTTAACAGAGTCATCAAAAGTAGAAATAATTGATGCAGCAAATAAAGCTGCATTTATCGCACCATCAGTACCTATTGCTACAGTTCCAACAGGTATACCTTTTGGCATTTGAGCAATGGATAATAAACTATCTAGACCTTTTAGCTTTTTGCTTTCTATTGGCACTCCAATTACTGGAATTCTTGTTAGAGACGCAATCATTCCTGGCAAATGTGCTGATCCACCAGCTCCAGCAATTATCACAGAAATATTATTTTTTTCTGCAGATTTTGCATACTTAAACATACGTTCTGGAGTTCTATGAGCCGAAACTATATTTGTTTCATAATTAATTTTAAGCAATTTAAGAATTTTTTCACAAAATTTCATGGTTGAGTAATCAGAATTACTTCCCATAACAATTGATACCTTGTGACTATATTTTTTGTTTTTCATGATATAAATTTGAATTAGTATAGATTAGCATATTCTTTAAATTTAAACTAGTCGACAAATTATATTATACTTATATGGTCTTTAAATATGAACTATCGAATTGATAATCTCCAATATTGTAAATGGTCTAGAGATATTTTTTTAATCAATAGGGAAGCTGGATTAAATGCAGTACACGTTACCCTAGTATATCATGAAGATTATGACGAATTCTTACAAAGAGTAAAAGAGTGGGATAGATTTTTTGAAGAAAATTCAGACTTAATATTTTTAGGAAAAACATTTGAAGATATTACAAAAGCTCAATCAGATAATAAAACAGCAATTTTTTTTGGTTTTCAAAATTGTTCACCGATTGAGGATGACATTAATTTAATAGAGAAAGTTCATGAGCATGGTTGTAGATTTATGCAACTTACTTATAATAATCAATCTCTTCTAGCCACAGGATGTTATGAAAAAAATGATTCTGGCGTCACAAATTTTGGAAGAGAAGCAATTAAAGAGATGAACCGGGTAGGAATAGTTGTGGACATGTCCCATTCAGCAGAGAAAAGTACTTTGGATGCAATAGAAATAAGTGAAAAACCAATTGCAATTACCCATGCTAATCCTTCTTTCTGGCATCAGGCTTTAAGAAATAAATCAGATTTCTTGTTAAAGAAACTTTCTGAAAGTGGAGGTATCTTAGGTTTGTCATTATATTCTCATCATCTAAAAGATGGAACAAATTGTAAATTAGAAAGCTTTTGCGAAATGGTTGCTAAAACTGCAGAATTAATGGAGGTAAAAAATATTGGTATTGGATCAGATCTATGCTTGAACCAACCTGACAGCGTTGTTGAATGGATGAGAAATGGAACTTGGTCTAAAAGTACAAATTATGGAGAGGGAAGTAAAACAAAACCTGGATTTCCAAAGCAACCTGAGTGGTTTTTGGACTCTAGAGGGTTTGATAATTTAGAAAGTGGATTAAAAAAAGTCGGTTTTAATAAGCAAGAAGTAGAAGGAATTTTAGGAAATAATTGGTTTAATTTTTATAAAGGAATTAATTAATGGAAATAAGATTAAGAGATCCAAAATTTTTGATGAAACTATCTAAATTAGGATCTTTTCATCAATCAAAATTATCATTTTTGAGATCTTTTTTAAGTGAATTTAAAGATTGGAAATATAGCCGGGATTTATTTCAACTAAACGACAAAGGACATGGTAGAGCAGTTTATTCTTTTACAAAAAATAAAAGAACATATTCTCTCATTTGTTTTGCTAATGAAATTAAAGATGATGAAAGATCAGATAGAGTAATAGCCACAAAGTGGGATGCTGCTTTTACCTTATTTGATGGAATTCCATCAAAAGAAGACATAGATAGACTTAACAATAATGTTCCAAAACAAGAGGTGGGAAGACTTTCTTACAAGGAATTAACGTTATCAAGAGCCAACAAGTCAGTAAGAGTTTTCGACCATGTGGTTGACAGTTTATCAAATGGAGAGCAACCTAATAAAGAGATTTTATCTAAGGTTGGCTATTTATATAGAACAACAGCAGTTTATGGATCTGGAAAATTTGGCTTAGCTGATAGATTTAGAATAAAAAAAAGAGACGAAATCCGTGGTCCTTTCAGATTAGAGATGATGCTAGTTTATCTTGTTAGACAATTTACCTTTGATCAGGTTAATCATATTGCAAAAAATAAAAATCCAAAATTAGCAGTAGAATTAGATCCTGCTATTAGCAGGAGCTTAGGAATAGGAAATTCCACTGGCCTTGGTATGGCTCCTTTTATTGTTAATCATCCTACGTTGTTGAATAATTGGATACATGCAAGAGAAACTGCTTTGCAACAAATAAGAGAAATAAAGCAAGTTTCAAGAAATGAAATTGATATTTTTTATAGTTGCCTAATTAAATCTTTAAAGAATATAACCAGTTGGCACACTGATAGTGAATTTCAAAAAGAAAAAATCAAAGGTTTAATTGAAGATTTAAAAAAGTTTATAAAATTTATGAAAGAAGATTTTAAATTTCAAAATTTATATCAATTTAATCAAATTTATAACTGGTCAGAAGAAAATTTAAATGATGAATGCATAGAATATATTGTATCTATGATGATGGAACCATATGATGACATAGTTAATCCATTAATTACGCAAATGAGTTCTGATGAGGAAGAGCATTTTAACATTCCCGTTGATAGAACTATTGAAGATTTAAGAAACATATTAGAAAATAAATATTCTGAAATACTTAAAATTGATTTTTTAAAAGATGAAAATAATCAAAACTTTTGGTTTATATCAAAAAATAAAGAGGAGCCTAGAATAGGGGATAGATATATTGATGAGGGATCTGATTTAGAACAGCCATTAGCAATAGCAAGAGATATTAATAAACTTTACGAAGCTGTATTTACCAAAAAGAATAGTTTAAAAATTGGCAAATTTCTAAAAGATAATAACCACCTAAGACATGTTGTTAGAAGAGCATTTATTGCTGAAAAGTTTCCTTATTCAGAAATCCAAGACAATACAATTGGGTCCAAATTAGTTCCAATTGATATGTTGAGATTAAAATTATCATTTTTTGGTGCCATAAAGTTTGATCCTAGGTCGGATAAATGGTTGCGTATTTGCATGTTCCAAGGAGCTCCATTACCTTCCGAATTGGATAATTTTGATGATAAATGGATTTATAAATCTTAAATTAATGAGAAGCTTTAGTGAAATAGAAGTAACTACAAAAAAAGCATCTAAAGCTATTGGTTTTTCTTGGGGAATATCAGAGGAGGTTGGTAAAAATATTCGATTACTAGAAATGTTTGGACTACCAGGTCTCAAAAATTTAAACCAATACTACAAAATTTATAAAATCAGTAATTTCGAAAATATAGATGAAATATCGACCTCAAATACTCCAAAGACTTTTTATTGTCCTATATTATCTGGATTAAATTTTTTTGATCAATCTTCATCAATATCTAAATTCAATGAAATTGAAATAAATAAGATTGCTTTTCCAATTATATTTTTATCGTTTGTAAGCAGAACTTCAGAAACTATTGGTAAGAGAATTTTTTTAAAGATGGATGATAAAGAATTTTTATTTAATTTTAATGAGTCTATTTATTCAAATTATCTAACAGGAGACGTATTGGAAAAATCAGATAAAATAAATTTAAAATTTTTAGATAATAAGAACAGTTTTACTGAAGAAGATTGGTCTGAAATTTATAATTTATCGCTAAAAACTTACGTCGATGAAAGTGATAAATCAAGGGAACGAACAGCAGGAGCTGGATTAACCGATAATGACTAAAGAATATGATAAAGAATTAAATAAGAATTTAGAAGCAGATTTAAATGATATTTGTGAAGAGTGTAAAAAAGAAGATGAAAGTGTAACTCAAAATTTATTCCTTACTGGTTTTAAAATATGCAAATCTTGTAGAACATCTAAAACTGTTTTTCCTTTTTAGCTAATATTACTAATTGGAATTGAATTCATTCTATTAATGATGAATGTAATAGATAGAAAAGCTATTATTAGAAAAGATAAAAATACAATTCCAAATGATTTCAAGTTAGATTTTAAATTCAAAATTTGTTTAGTTGATATTATGAGAGATGCAAATATCCAAAATTGAGTAAGAAAAATTATTGGTAGCACTAAGTCAGGCGTTACTGCAAAAAACCTAATTAAACCTGGTGCATGAGCATATCCTACAGCTATTAAAATCTTTTTAAAAGGAACTTTACTCCCTTTATCTGGAAAAATTTTTACTCCAATTACAAAAATAAAAATAGCCCAAACAAGCCATGTTAAAAGAGCTGTCAAGCCTGAGATACCAATAGAGGTTCTCACAATTGAATTTGCTGCTACTGCTCCTGCAACACCATCAAGTATCATGATAAGACCAGCAAAATAGATTGCAGCCTCACCAAAGTATTTATTATCTCTGTATAAACTTTTATCTAATTTTAATGATTTAAAAAAAATTTCTAGAAATTGTGCGAACATTATAATTAGGGAGGAGCTAAACTCCTCCCTTCAATTGTTTAACCTTTTACAACTTCTCTTGTATTGGCGTTGTAAGATTCTTTAAATGGTATATCTACCACTACAGCATCAACAGGTTTGCCTGCAGTTTCAGAATATTTTTCAGGTAAGTGTACCTTAAACTTAGTTCCTACTTTTCCTTTTGGAAACCCATTAGCGTTTAATGTTCCATCAAAAGGAACATAACCCATGGCTATATTTTGTTTTTTTTCAGGGTGATACCAAGGGGAAGTAACAAAACCTATGGGTTCTCCACCACCTTCATCAGAAATCAACCAAAAATCAGGCGCATACTCTTCAATTGGTTTTCCACCTAATTCTAGACCAACTAATTGAAGTTTGTATGGTTTATGACCTGCTTTTAAATCAGCTTTCATTTTTTCAAGAGCTTTTTTACCTACATAGTCTGACTTCTTATCCCATTCTCCTTTTCCAGATAACGAAACTTGATAACCTAAGTTACATTGAAAAGGATTATGTTGATTGTCCATATCTTGACCCCAAGAAAGAATTCCAGCTTGAATTCTTCTATGGTGCGCGGGCGCAATAACCATAAGACTATGTTTTTTTCCTGCTTCAAGAACAGCATTCCACATATCCTCAGCATATAAAGTACATTCTCTTAAATAAATTTCGTATCCAGCTTCACCTGAAAATCCTGATTGAGATATCACACAACTTCTACCACCGATTTTAGCTTCTGCTAAACCGTAGAATGGCATATTGTCAAAATCTACTTGATCTCCACATAAATCCTTCATTAATGCTTTAGATTTTGGCCCTTGTATTTGAACCGGACTTACATCTATTTCATCAATTTCTACATTAAATCTCTCGTCAGCATTTACGCCTTGTAAATAAAGACCTATATCACTATCAGATAAACTAAACCAAAACTCATCTTTAGATATTCTAAGAAGGATAGGATCATTTAATACTCCACCATATGCGTTACAAAGAATTACATATCTTGCTCTCATTGGAGAAATTTTTGTAGCATCTCTTGTAATTACATAGTCAACAAATTTTTCTGCATCTGGACCCTTTACTCTAATTTGTCTTTCAACAGCTACGTTCCACATTGTTACATGATTAACGATTGCATCATACTCAACCATTGCACCACCATCTTCTGGTTTTACATATCCTCTTGGATGATAAATACGATTATATACAGTTGCTCTCCAACAACCTGCTTTCATTGATAAATGCCAGTAGGGTGATTTTCTTACACGTGTTGAAATTAACATTTCAACTTTTGTTGGTCCGCTTTGTCTTAAATTATAAGGCACTTTTCTATCAGATTGATCTACTGATGTTACGTGTCTTAGTTTACTATAGTCAAATTCATTAGACATAGTTATTCTCCTTCAACCACTTGTTTGTTTCCTTCAAGCCGCCGAATGTATAAATGTGAAAATAATCAGTATGCGATTTAACTTTCCCAATTAGATCATTAGGGTCTTTAGGTTTCAATAAATCTAATGCCTTACTAAAATTAGATTTAAGAAAATTAATGGAATTTTTTGCACCAACAATATTTGCAAACTTTATCAAGCTTGAAATTTTCATGGGCCCAGTTATTCCAACATGAACTGGTATCGTTTGCTTAGAAATGAAATCAACGATAGGCTGAGAGTCTAATAACCATTGGGTTACTATATAATCAGCATAAGGCTTTTTATCTATCATTGCTTTTTCTAATTCTGAATCGGATATATCAGGACTACCCTCTGGATGTCCAGCAATTCCAATCTTAATTCCATCAAATAAACCTGTCTCTAATATTTGATATGAGCTGTCAAATTTTCCAACTGGGTCTCTACTTCCACCTATAGCCAATATCTGTTTTACGCCTAAATCTTTACATCTCAAGATGTAGTCTTTAAGTTCTTCTTCATTATTTATTGATCTAGCTGGGAAGTGAGGTACTGGATTAAAACCTTTTTTAACCAAATCACCAGACTTATCTGCAGTCTCTTTATAATCTCCTCCAGGGAGCATAGTCACGTAAACATCTTTAACTTCAGGTAAAGTATCAAGATCTGTGTGAGGTCCAATTTCTAATGAAAAATTCATTATTGGATAATTATTTATTTTAAAATGTCTGTCTAGAAAAATCGTAAGCTAAAATGTCAGGGCTATTTTTTCTGACCTCTGTGCTTTTGAATTCTCTCACCATACTTCTGAGTAACCCTGTCAAAGATAATTGCTAAAGCTACAATTGCTAGACCATTCATCATTCCAAGCGCTAAATACTGATTTGAAATAGCTTGTAAAATAGGTACTCCAAGACCTTTTACTCCGATCATCGATGCTATTACCACCATAGCCAAAGCCATCATAATTGTTTGGTTTATTCCAGCAAATATTGTTGGTAAGGACAATGGAATTTGTACAGATTTTAGTTTTTGCATTGGAGTTGCACCAAATGCCTCGCTTGCCTCTAGTGTTTCTTTATCGACTTCCCTTATTCCAAGGTTTGTCAGTCTAACAACTGGTGGTAGGGCATATATACATACTGCCAATAGTCCAGGCACTTTTCCTATACCTAAGAGCATAATTATTGGAATAAGATAAACAAAACTTGGTATTGTTTGCATCATGTCCAATACGGGTAGAATAGTTTTTTCTGCTCTTCTTGATTTTGACATTAATACTCCAATTGGTATTCCAACAACAATACAAACGAGTGTAGAAACAGAAATTATAGCAACTGTTGCCATACAATTTTTCCACATTCCAAAGTAACCAATTACAATGAAGCAAACTATTGTTCCTATGACTAATTTAATACTTCTAGAACCAATCCAAGCCAACAGAGCAAATGCTCCGATGACTAAAGGCCAAGGACTATTTACTAACAATTTTTCTAACCAAATTAAAAAATAAAGTAGTGGATCAAAAAAGCTTTCTATTCCATCTCCGTAAGCTCTTGAAAATTCTTTAAAACTTAAATCAATTCCTTTTTTCAGCTCTCTAAGAGCTGTTCTATCCATTACAGGTATTGAATTTAAGAAATCCATTTTTTTTTAGCTGAACCCGTTAAAAACGGGTTCAGTAATATTTACACTAATTATAGTGCTTTTTTGATTTTTTTTGCAGCTGAACTTGAAACCCACTTAGTCCAAACATCTTCTTGTGTTTTCAAAAATTCAATTGCTGCATCTGCACCTTCAGCTTGGTTTTCACCCATCCAAACTAACATACCATTCATAACTGGACCAGGGTAAGTTCTTTTCTCAAGATAACTCATACCTTCTTTTCCAGCAGTTTTTTTGTAGTTGTCAGTTGCAACACTATAAACTTCAGATTTAACCCATGAAGATTTCAAAGGATTAGCACATTCTTGCTCTGGTTTTGATAAACAGTTATCCCAGTTATCTTTACCAGCATACTCACCCATATCTACAGCTTGCATATTGTATTTTCCAATAATAGCTGTTGGAGACCAGTAGTAACCAAACCAGTTTTCACCTCTTTCAGCAGCTTTAGCAATTGAACCATCAAGACCTGCTGCTGATCCAGTTTCTACTATAGCCCAACCTTTTGCTTCCATACCCCAAGCTCTAAAATGATTTCTGTTACTTAGTTCACAGTTCCATCCTGGAGGGCAAATATGAAATCCACCTTTTGATGGATCTTCCGGGTGTGGAAATAAATCAGGTCTTTCCAATATTGCATCAGCAGTTGTAAGTTCTGGATGCTTCTCTAAAGTTGCAGGCAATACCCACCAACCTTCACCTAAACCTGTAATTGGCGCTTTATTAATTGAGTGAAGTTTACCTTCAGCTACAGCAGCTTCTAATTCTAATTTTGCTGCGTTTGCCCAAAACTCTGGAGCTATATCTGGCTCACCTTTTTCTTGCATAGATGTAAATGTAGGCATAGTTGAACCTGGTACAAGCTCAACATTACATCCATAACCTTCTTCTAATATAACTTTGTCAACTTCTGCCATAAAGTTTGCAGAAGCCCAGTTCATATTAGCAATAGTAATGTCTCCACATTTTGCATTAGCAACGTTACTGTACGATGTAACACCTAAAACAAATAATGCAGAAAGTAATATTCTTTTTAATTTCATTATTATCTCCTAATTAATTAATTATATTTCATCAGAACATATAGAGAGATAAATTGCAAACCTGTTTCAACTCATAGTTGTGTGAAAATTGTCTTTATACTGCGTTTATTTGCAAATAAATTATCAAACAAATATTAAATTCTATGGCTCAGAAAGACGTTGGCAACAAAGTACCAATTTATAAACTCAAAGAGACAAAAGAGGTTATGGAATTCTATGATGAGTGGGGACTAAACAATAAATATGACAAAGATATGGTTGATTGGAATTATACAGGTCCTAAAGAAACAGCAGAAGTGTTTGTAAAATATCAAAAAAATAGAAATGTAAAAATTTATGATGCAGGATGTGGCACGGGCTTGGTCGGTTTAGAGCTTAAAAAGTATGGTTTTTCAGACTTTTATGGTGCTGATTTATCACAAAAACTTTTAGATTTAGTTCCAAATAATCTTTACAAAAAATTAGATAAAGTAGATTTAAATAAACCAATCAATGAAAAAGATAATGAATACGATGCATTAATGTGCGTTGGAACATTTACTTTTGGTCATGTGAAACCACCAGCTCTTGATGAATTTATACGGATCACAAAAAACAAAGGTCTTATTTGTTTTACAATAAATGAAGGTATTCATGAAGAGTATGGTTTTGATAAAAAAATTCAAAAATTAACTGAAGAAAAAAAGTGGAAAGAAATAGAATTTTTTAAGTCAGATTATATAGCAAGCAAGGATGTTAATGCTTGGTTAGGTCTATATGAAGTGACTAAATAATGTCAGAGATATATAAAATTATAGAAAAGAAAAAACTAGACATTGTTAATAAGTCTATTAGCCAAGCACATGGCCTACCAAACGAATGCTATACAAGTAAAGAATATACTTTTATAGAAAGAAAAAAACTTTTTGAGGATAAATGGACAGTAATTGGCACAGCTAGTTCATTGCCAAATGTAGGAGATGTAAAGCCATTTGATCTCATAGGTCTACCGCTGCTTATAGTTAGAAATAAAAAAAATAAAATTAAAGTTTTTCATAATGTATGCAGTCATAGAGGTGTAAAGCTTGTAGATAAACCTGGTAACATAAGAAATGTAATCAGATGCCCTTACCATTCCTGGTCTTATACAGCGGATGGAGAATTAGTAGCAACTCCTCATATTGGTGGCATGAACAAACATCAAAGCTCAAAATTTGATAAATCAAAAAACAATCTTAAAGAAATAAAATCGCATGTGTGGCTTGATTTAATAATTGTAAATGTTAGCAATAATCAAATCCCTTTTAAAGAATATATCAAACCCTTAGATGAAAGATGGTCTAAATTTTGGATTAGCAAAGATAGAGAGTTAATAAATCATGCTAATGATTTTGGATACTTTAAATTAAAAGCAAAATGTAATTGGAAATTTGCAATTGAGAATTACTGTGAGAGTTATCATTTGCCTTGGGTACATCCTGGACTAAATGAATATTCCAAAATAGATGATCATTATCATATACAAGGTTTACCCAATCGATTTGCCGGACAAGGAACAAAAAATTATAATCCTAAATTTAAAGGAAAGGAAAAATTTCCAAGCTTTCCTAATTGGCCAAAAAATAAAGAGAATATTGCAGAGTATGTTGCTCTCTTTCCTAATGTTATGTTAGGTATTCATAAGGACCACTATTATGCATATTGGCTTGAACCAATTGATCATGAAAATACTTTAGAACATATGGAGATATATTATGTCGGTGAAAAAGCTGCTGAATCTGAAAAATTTAAATCATTGAGAAAACAAAACCATAAATTGTGGGAAGGTATTCAGAAAGAAGATGTAGATATCATTCAACGGATGCAAATAGGCCGCAATTCCAATGCATATAATGGTGGAAATTTTTCTCCTGATATGGATAATCCCACTCATCAATTTCACAAGTGGGTATCAACTAATCTTGTGTAGGAAGTGAAAATTTATGTATAGACCATTACCAGATGAGCTTACAATTAAGCATTCTCCTATTGAAGGGCTTGGTTTATTTGCAACAAGGGAAATAAAAGCAAATACATTTATTGGTATTACACATATTAGAGACGAACAATTCGAAAATAAATATATTAGAACTCCATTAGGTGGATTTTATAATCACTCAGATAGTCCAACAATTCAAAGACTAGTATCAAATGTTTTACCAACTTTAAAATTTGGTGATCCAATTGATCCAACTGTTAAAGCAAAAAAATTCAACGATAATGATGATAATCTAGAAAACATGTATTACAATTTATTAGAGAAACCTGATGCTAAATATTTTTTTATGGTATCAATAAAAGATCTAAAACCAGGTGATGAGCTTTGTGCAAATTATAATCTTTATACCTATCCAAAGACTGGTGTAGGTATTCAAATGCTATAATTTTCTAAATGAAAATAATTTTAATAATGGGTCTGCCAGGAGCGGGCAAAACAACTTTAGCTGAACAATTGGCTCCAAAGCTTAATGCAAAAAGATTAAATGCAGACGAAGTTAGAAAAGCTGCAGATGATTGGGATTTCTCAGAAGAAGGAAGAAAAAGACAAGCAAAAAGAATGGCAGATTTTGCATTGAAATTAAAAAGTGAAGGTAATTTTGTTGTTGCTGATTTTATTTGTCCTACACCTGAAGCAAGAAGTTTGTTTCCTGCTGATTACACAATTTGGGTAGATACAATTAAAGAAGGAAGGTTTGAAGATACAAATCAGATGTTTATTAAGCCTGAAAAATATGATTTTCATGTGACGTCTCAAGATGCTAGTGTTTGGACTAAAAAAATTTTAAAGGAGATAGGCCAATGAGTTATGAATGGGATAACAAAAAACCAACCGCACAGATGCTTGGAAGGTGGCAACCTTTCCACGAGGGTCATTACACTTTATTTAAAGAAATTATAAAAAAAACTGGTCAAGTTTGTATTCAAATTAGAGATGTTCAAGGTGTTGATGATAACCCCTTTGATTTTGAAACAGTAAAAAAAAATATAGAAGATAAATTAAATCCAGAATTTGAAGGTAGGTTTAAAGTAATGATGGTGCCAAATATAACAAACATATGCTATGGAAGGGGCGTAGGGTATAAAATTGAAGAAATTGTCTTATCCGAGGAGATACAAAAAATTTCAGCTACCAAAATAAGAGCTAAAATGAGAGAAGACGGCAAGCTAAAATAGGAAAAATAAATTTATTATGAATGTTAAGATCAAAAAATTAGGTAATGGCATAACTAACGTAATAATTAATGATCCAAAAACGTATAATTCACTATCATTTAAAACGTTAAGAGATCTTTTAAAAACTTTTATTAAACTTGATAAAGAAAATAGTACTAAAGTAATAATTTTAGAAGGAGCAGGCAAAGGTTTCAGCGCAGGACATAATTTAAAAGAAGTTGGAGGAATAAAAAATAGATCAAATCATTTAAAATTATTTAATTTGTGCTCAAAATTAATGATGAAAATCGTAGAGGGAAAAAAACCTGTTATAGCAAAAGTGCATGGTGCAGCTTATGCAGCAGGATGCCAATTAGCTGCGAGTTGTGACTTAGCTTACAGCACAACAACAGCAACATTTGCAACACCAGGTGTAAATATTGGATTATTTTGTAGCACACCCATGGTTGCAGTCAGCAGAAAAGTGACTAGAAAAATAATGATGAAAATGCTTTTAACTGGAGAACCAATAAATGCTAAATATGCAAAAGATATTGGTTTAATAAATGATTGTTATTCAAGTAAAAAACTTAATTCAGAAGTTTTAAAAATTGCAAAAACCATTTCTTCAAAATCAAATTTGACAATTAAAATTGGTAAGCAAGCCTTCTACAAACAATTAGAAATGCCATTAGGAGATGCATACAAGTTTACTAGTAAAATGATGACTTTAAATATGGCTTCACAAGATGCAAAAGAAGGAATATCGGCTTTCTTACAAAAAAGAAAGCCAAACTGGAAAAATAAATAATAATTATTTTAAAATTAAATTATGAACGACGATCAAATTAAATCCATTTTAAGAAAATCAAAAGTCATTGCAATGATTGGTGTTAGTTCTGAGAAAAAAGGTGAAGATAAAAAAAATCTAAAAAGAAAACCAGCAAATGTAGTCATGAAGTATATGCAAAACTTTGGTTATAAAGTGATACCCATAAACCCTTTTGCAGTTGGTGAAATTGTAAATGGCGAACCTATGATTGAAAGCTTAGATAAAATCAAAGAAGACATCGATATAGTTGATGTTTTTAGACCTTCAAATGAAGCAGAAGGTATTGCAAAAGAAGCAATTAAAAAAGGAACTAAAGTATTATGGTTACAATATGGAATTCATAGTGATGAAGCTCAATCGATCGCTGATAAAGAAAATATTGAATTTATTTCTAACAGATGCATAAAGCAGGAATATCAAAAACTTTTTCAAAAATCTAATCCAGTTTTTCCAGTTCTAAAAGATTAATGAAAAAAGTATTTTTGGTTTATGGTCATTATAATGAAAAATCTTTCAATTCAGCAATCAAAGATGCTTTTATAAAATCAGCAGAAGAAAAAGGTCATTTAGTAGAATGTATAGACTTATATAAAGAAAAGTTTAACCCAGTATATGCTGGTGAAAAAGCTGACGAAGTAGTTTTAAATCACAGAAAAAAAATAGATGAAACTGATTTAATTGTCCTTGTAGCACCTATTTGGAACTATAGAATGCCAGCAATATTAGAGGGTTGGATAGACAAAGTATTAGCACCACCTTGGGCTTTTTCTTTTAAGAAACTTATTGGTAATCATGGTTATGCTGTAGGGAAACTTAAAAGTAAAAAAGCTATTATTTTCTGCACATACGGCTCTCCAAGGTTTTCAATTTCAGATTTTTTTTTAAATTTACCGCTTAGAAGAATTAAAAAAGGTATCTTTAATAAGTGTGGTATTTATGACATTACCTATAAACGATATTTTGCTGTACCATTTGTTTCAAATGAAAAAAGAATTGAATTTTTGGAAGATGTTAAAAATACAGCCAGCAATTTATAGTATCTTTTTTCTATTTATTTTTTCATTTAATGAATTATCTGCTGAGATAAGAAAACCAAATCCAGAGATAAAGCCAAGAGAAGTTATTGAGATACAACTGAATGCTTTAATGAAGAACGATAGTCCTGAAAAAGATAGCGGTATCATTCAAACCTGGTTTTTTGCTCACCCAAACAATCAAAGAGTTACAGGACCTATTGAGAGATTTAAAAACATGATTAAGACCGATTCTTATTCGATGCTTTTAAACCATGAAAATTATGAGATTGTAGAAGTTTATAAATCAAAAGGTGTTTCGACATTTGAAGTGACCATTATGGACAAGGATAAAAAGTATTACAAATTTAAATGGCAAGTTGAAAAATATGAAATTGACGGATTTTTAAAAAATTGTTGGCTAACTACTGCTGTATCTCAACCAATGCCAATGGGCTCTTCTATTTAATGAAAAAACCAAGTTTTCCGGTACGAATTGCAATACTAATGGCAATACTTTGCATCCCACCAATTGGTGCCACTCAGATAGGATGGTATTATTTTGGGCAAACTATGGGAGTAAATTTTGGTATGGCTGCAGGAGTGGTGAGTGTAATAACTGCCGCATATTTAATGTACCAAATGGGTTGGAGAGATGACGATGATGATGATTATGACTATTAGAATTATGTTTAGTTTATAAGAAAAATTTAGTAAAAATCGCATGATGAAATCAAAAGCAAAAGTTGTAGTAGTAGGTGGGGGAGTAGTTGGTGTTAGCGCTCTGTATCATTTAGCTAAAAAAGGCTGGTCTGATGTTGTTTTGATAGAAAGAAAAGAATTAACTTCAGGCTCTACTTGGCATGCAGCTGGATTACTTCCATTATTTAATATGAGCTACTCGGTTGGCCAATTACATAAATATGCTGTTAACCTTTATAAAAGCTTAGAGGAAGAAACAGGCAAGAATGTTGGATTTAGTGTTGTGTCAAACATTAGATTAGCAAACAATAAGGATAGAATGGATGAGTACCATCAGTACGCTGGTGTTGCACAAACTATTGGCGTAGATGTAAAATTTTTAACTCCAGATCAAGTAAAAGAAATTTGGCCTTTGTGTCATACTGATGATTTAATAGGAGCAATTCAACATCCTGAAGATGGATATATTCAACCTGCTGATTTAACTCAAGCATTAGCTACTGGCGCAAGAAATAGAGGTGCTGAGATTTATAGAAACACAACAGTTCTTGCAATGAAACAGAATAAGGATGGATGGGTTGTTGAAACAGATAAAGGATCTATAGAGTGTGAACACGTAATCTCATGTTCAGGAAACTTTGCTAGACAAACTGGCAAGATGGTTGGCTTGGATATTCCAGTAATACCAGTTGAACATCAATATATTGTAACAGAACCACACCCAGAAATTCAAAAAAGAAAAAAAGAAGGTCTTCCTGAAATGGGAGTTTTAAGAGATAGTGACAGTAGATGGTACATGAGAGAGGAAGCAGGTGGTTTGATTTTAGGACCATATGAAGATGGTGCTCCTGCCTGTTACGTTAATGGTCCTTCAAAGGAATCTGAGTATGAACTTTTTCAAGAAGATCTAGATAGACTTGCTCCTCATATTGAAGGAGCTATTCATAGAGTTCCAGCATTTGGAGAAGTAGGTGTTAAAAAAGTTTATAACGGTGCAATTTGCTATACTCCAGATGGAAATCCGATAGTTGGTCCAGCGTGGGGATTAAAAAACTTTTGGATTAATGAAGGTCATAGTTTTGGCATTACTGCAGCTGGTGGAGCTGGATGGCAACTAGCTGAATGGATTGTTGATGGAGAACCTACAATAGACATGCTTGGTGTAGAACCAAGAAGATATGGAGATTATTGCTCAAAATCATATCTTAAAGAAAAGAATGAAGAAGCTTACAGTCATGTATTTATAACCCACTTTCCAGACGAAGAAAGACCAGCCGCAAGACCTTTAAGAACAGCACCGTGTTATGACAGAATGAAAAATCTTGGTGCAGTTTTTGGTCAAAAGTTTGGATGGGAAAGACCAAATTTTTTTGCAACTGATGGTATGGAGCAAAAGGATGATTGGTCATTTAGAAGATCTAATTGGTTTAAGGCAGTTGAAAAAGAGTGCAAAAATGTAAAAGAAAATGTTGGTTTACTAGATATGACTGCTTTTGCTAAATGTAGACTTAAAGGACCTGGAGCTGAAGAATTTTTAGATAAGTTAGTAGCTAATAAATTACCAAAAAAAGTTGGTAGAATTAATTTATGTCATGCATTAAATACAAAGGGAGGTGTTCACTCTGAATTTACAATAATGAGAGAGTCGGAAAATAGTTTTTATCTTGTTTCCGCTGGAGCCTATCAAAGATTGGATCACGATTGGATCTTTGGCTGGATGCCAAAAGATGGATCAGTTCAATTTGAGAACTTAACAAATAGTAAAGGCGTTCTTGTGGTATCGGGACCGAAAGCAAGAGAATTAATGCAAAGGGTATCAAATGATGATTTTTCAAATGAAAATTTTAAATGGTTAAGCGCAAAACAAGTTGATGTTGGCTTTGCACCCGTTAATGCAATGAGAGTTAATTTTGTTGGAGAGTTAGGATGGGAACTTCACCATCCTATTGAATATCAAAATCATATTTTCGATAAACTTATGGATGCAGGCCAAGATTTAGGTCTAAAACCTTATGGTATAAGAGCTATGAACAGTTTAAGAGTTGAAAAATCTTATAAACTAGTTGGAACTGAATTATCAATTGAATATTCGCCTTACGAAAGTGGATTAGATAGATTTATTCATCCAAACAAAGGAAGTTTTATTGGACTAGATGCTTTAAATAAATGGAGAGAAAAAGGCTTTGATAATAAGCTTGTTACTTTAGAGGTTCATGAAACTAGTGATGCGGATGTGTTAGGAAACAACCCAATTTATGAAAATGGTAGTGTTGTGGGACGTGCAACTGGCGGTGACTTTGGATTTAGACTAGGAAAATCTATCGCACTAGGAATGGTTAAACCTGAGTTAGCAAATGTTGGACAAAAACTAAGGATTGATATACTTGGTAGAATGCATGAGGCAACAATTTTAGAAGAAAGTCCTTACGATGCAGAAAATAAATTATTGAGAGCTTAATGAAAATTTTAGTCGCTGTAAAAAGAGTTATTGATTATAACGTTCAAATTAGAGTTAAAGAGGACGGTAGTGGAGTTGTTACAGATAACGTTAAAATGTCAACAAACCCACCAGATGATAATGCTATTGAAGAAGCTGTAAAAATAAAAGAGTCAGGTAAAGCATCAGAAATAATAGCTGTTACTGTTGGTGAAGAGAAAGCTCAAGAAACAGTAAGAAAAGCTTTAGCCGTAGGAGCGGATAGAGGAATTCATGTAAAAGTTGATGGCACTATTGAGCCTCTTGCAGTTTCTAAAATTTTAAAAAAAATTGTTGAAAAAGAAAATCCAGACCTAGTTTTTATGGGTAAACAGGCAATTGATGATGATTGTAATCAAACGGGTCAAATGTTAGCAGCACATTTAAATTGGCCACAAGCAACTTTTGCTTCAAAAATAGAAGTAAACGATAAATCATTAAAAGTTACTAGAGAAGTGGATGAAGGTTTAGAAACTATTGAAGTCAATACACCAGCTATTATTACATGTGATTTAAGATTAAATGAGCCAAGATATGCGTCACTGCCAAATATTATGAAGGCTAAGAAAAAACCTATTGAACAGATTAATGCGTCAGATCTAGAAGTTGATACAAACCCTAGAATAGAACATATTAAAATCGAAGAACCGCCAAAAAGAAAAGCGGGTATTAAAGTTGCTAGTGTTGAGGAATTAGTACAAAAATTAAAAAATGAGGCAAAGGTAATTTAATGTCAGTCTTATTAATAGCAGAGCATAACAACAAGGAAGTAAAACCATTTACTTTTAATGCAATTACAGCTGCATCACAAATAGATCAAGATCTTCATGTATTGTTAATTGGAAGTAAGGCAGATGATGTTGCAAAATCATTATCTGAAGTTCCTTTAGTAAAAAAAGTCCTGCATATAGATCATGAAATTTATGAAAATTATATTGCTGAAAATTATACTGCAGCAATTTTAAAACACGCTGATAAATATTCACATATTATTTGCTCAGCAAATACATTTGGAAAAAACCTTATGCCACGAGTAGCTGCGTTGTTAGATATTTCACAAGTAAGCGATATTATAAAAGTAATTTCTCCTGATACTTTTCTTAGACCAATTTATGCAGGAAATGCATTTGCTACTGTTAAAAGTAATGATGAAAAAAAATGTGTTACTATTAGACCAACATCATTTGAAGCAGCAGAGACAACTGGTGGTTCTGCAGAAATAGAAAAAATCGATGCAGCAGATCAAAGTGAAAATACGAAATTTATAAACAGAGAAGAAATTAAATCAGATAGACCTGAACTAGGCACAGCTAGAATAGTAATTTCAGGTGGTAGAGGTTTACAAAGTGGTGAAAATTTTAAACTAATAACTGATGTAGCGGATAAATTAAATGCTGCAATAGGAGCTTCAAGAGCTGCAGTTGATGCCGGATATATCACAAACGAACATCAAGTGGGACAAACAGGAAAAGTTGTTGTACCTGATTTATATATAGCAGTTGGAATTTCTGGAGCCATTCAACATTTAGCAGGAATGAAAGAAAGCAAAGTTATTGTTGCTATAAATAAAGATGGTGAAGCACCTATTTTTAGTGTCGCAGATTACGGCCTGGAAGCTGATTTATTCGAAGCACTTCCTCAATTCTTAGAGGAACTGAACAAATTAAACACTATACAAAAATAACAAATACTGTAAGAAATTAGTATGTCCAGAGAAGTGATGGAATACGATGTTGTCATCGTAGGTGGCGGACCATCGGGACTTTCAACTGCTATAAAATTAAAGCAGTTAAATCCAGATATTAATGTCTGCCTTTTAGAAAAAGCATCTGAAATAGGTGCACATATTTTATCCGGGAACGTGTTTGAAACACGAGCCTTAGATGAACTATTGCCAAATTGGAAAGATCTTAATCCACCAATTAAAACTAAAGTTAATAAAGAAAAGTTTCTATTTCTAGGTAAGACAAAAAAAATAAGTTGGCCAACTTGGTTATTACCTAAAGTGCAACAAAATCATAATAATTATATTATTAGTCTTGCTAATTTATGTAGATGGTTAGCAGAGCAAGCTGAAAGTCTTGGAGTTGAAATATTCCCAGGTTTTCCTGCAAGTGAAGTTTTATATAATGACGATGGTTCTGTTAAGGGTGTTGCAACTCAAGATATGGGTTTAGATAAAGAAGGAAATAAAAAAGACGGTTATGAACCGGGAATGGAACTTCATGCAAAAGTTACAGTTTTTGCTGAAGGGTGTAGAGGACATTTAGGAAAAGAATTAATCAAAAAATTTGATTTAGATAAAGGAAAAGATCCACAACAGTATGGAATTGGATTTAAAGAAATTTGGGAATTAAAAGAAGAAAATCACGACGAAGGTCTAGTGATGCATACAGCAGGCTGGCCATTAGATAATAGCACCTACGGGGGAAGTTTTGTTTATCATGCGGAAAATAAACAAATTTTTTTAGGATATGTCATCGGTCTTGATTATAAAAATCCTCATCTTTCACCATTTGATGAATTTCAAAAATTTAAAACTCATCCTGCGATCAAATCAATATTAGAAGGTGGTAAAAGAATATCATTTGGAGCAAGAGCACTTATAGAAGGAGGTTTTCAAAGTCTACCCAAGATGTTTATGCCAGGTGCGTTATTAGTTGGTTGTGACGCTGGTACATTAAACATGCCAAAAATTAAAGGATCACATACTGCAATGAAAAGTGGAATGATTGCAGCAGAAACTATTATTGATCACATAAAATCTAGCAAAGAATTATCTATTTATGAGGATAAATTCAAAAAAAGTTGGGTTTATAAAGAGTTATATGAGGCTAGAAATGTTAAACCTAGCTTTAGCTGGGGTTTAATTCTTGGAATAATATTTACAGGGATTGATCAAATTTTATTTAAAGGAAGATTGCCATTTACACTTAAACACAAACATGCTGATCACGAAACTTTAAAACCAGCAAGTGAAATGCCAAAAATAGATTATCCAAAACCAGATAATATAATTACATTTGATAAAACAAGTTCAGTTTATTTAACAGGAACTAATCATGCTGAAAATCAACCAGTTCATCTTCAACTTAAAGATAAAGATTTACCAATAAAATATACTTTAGGTAAATACGATGAGCCTGCGCAAAGATACTGTCCAGTTGGAGTTTATGAAGTTCAAAAAGAAAATGATGTTGAGAAATTTGTGATTAATTCTCAAAATTGTATTCATTGTAAAACTTGCGATATAAAAGAGCCGTCACAAAATATTACATGGGTTACACCAGAAGGTGGGGGTGGACCTAAGTATGGAAATATGTAGTTAAGAAAGATCTATTGCAAATTTTTTCAAAGTTTCAATTGGTACTAACTTTAAAGTATTAACGTGAGTTTTTTTCAAATATATAGAACATCCAATTCCCGCCTCTAAAGCTCTTGCAACCCAACTGGCACATACGCACCAGTTATCTCCATCAACTAATCCAGGAAAACCAAATTCAGGGTGAGGTGTTATTAAATCGTTACCAGCCTCTTTGCACCATTCTAAAAATTCATCGTTAACTTTTACACAAACTGTATGTAAACCACGATCGTTTTCATCAGTGTTACAACAACCGTCTCTAAACCAACCAGTTAATGGATTTTTAGAACATTCTTCAAGATCTTCTCCAAGAACATTTTTTTGAGCCTCACTCATTAAATTTTAGTGGGATTAGGTTGTCCTTTATAGACAACTTCTGGATCAAATTTTTTCTTTTCTTCTTCAAATTTCATTTCTACTTTACGTCCATTTTCAATTTTACCTGTAGGTACTGATCTATAAAAACATGATCTGTAACCAACATGACAACTTGCACCATCACCAATATCTACAGTAATCCAAAGTGCATCTTGATCATCATCAATTCTTATTTCTTTAACTTTCTGAGTAAAACCACTAGTTTTTCCTTTATGCCAAATCTCTTTTCTAGACCTGCTCCAATAGTGAGCTTCTTTTGTTTCTATAGTTAATTTTAAAGCTTCAACATTCATATAACCGTGCATGAGAATCTCTTTGGTCTCGGCACATGTTGTAATTACAGGGATTAAACCATCATTATCGAATTTTGGAGATAATAAGTTACCTTCCTCTATATCAGCGACATTTTCTCTTTTTTTAAACATATATAAGTCGCAATATCTAACATATTACTGAATATATTAAATATTTTAAATTTAAGGATTTATATATATAAAAACCCATCATGAAATTAGTAAAAAACGAAAATAACAAAAATACTGAGATTGTAACAGACGAAGAGGCGCGTGAAGCGTTTGTTAAAATCTTAAAATGGCTAGGTGAAGATCCATCTAGAGAAGGTTTATTAGAAACTCCAAAAAGGGTTACGAAAGCATTCAAAGAGTACTTTAAAGGTTACAAAGAAGATCCTAAAGAAATTTTAAGCAAAACTTTTGGGGATGTTGAAGGCTACAGCGATATGGTAGTTCAAAAAAATATTTCTGTACAAAGTCACTGCGAACATCATATGGCACCTATTATTGGAATCGCACATGTTGCTTATATTCCAAATGAGAGAGTAGTTGGACTCAGCAAAATTGCAAGAGTTGTGGAGGTATTTTCAAAAAGACTTCAAACACAGGAAAGATTAACAGTTCAAATCGCAAATACATTAATGGAATCATTAGATGCAAAAGGCGTTGCAGTAACAATTGACTCAACTCACCAGTGTATGACTATGCGAGGTATTAAAAAAGAACAAGCTACAACTGTTACTAATTTTTATTTAGGTCAGTTTAAAGATGATCTTAGTTATCAGAATAGATATTTGCGATTTATTGCAAAATAGAGTTTAATTATACATGTCCGAAACTTTCAAAGCTCTGGTTATAAACCAGGATGGTGAAAATTTTTCTCGAGAAGTTAAAGAACTAAATTTTGATTTTTTAAACGATGGTGAAGTTTTAGTTAAAATACAATACTCTGATTTAAATTATAAAGATGCTTTAATTTTAAAAGATGGTGCAAAATTAGTAAAAGAGTTTCCAAGAATTCCTGGAATTGATTTTTCAGGTACAGTAGCAGAAAGCAAGTCAGAAGAATTTAAAGAAGGTGATGAAGTAATACTTACTGGTTGCAGAGTTGGAGAATTATTTCATGGAGGATTCTCTCAATATGCAAGAGTTAAAAAAGAATTTCTTATAAAGAAACCTTCAGGCATTGATTTGAAGCAAGCAATGATGATGGGTACTGCAGGATTTACTGCAATGTTGTGCGCATTTGCTGTAAAAGCAAAAGAAGAATTATTACTTCAAAGCAAAGTTAACGATGTTCTTGTAACAGGTTCAACAGGTGGAGTAGGGATGGTTGCTGTAAATATTTTATCTAAAATGGGATGCAATGTAACCGCAATCACCGGTAAACCTGAAAAAGCTGAGTATTTAAAGGAATTAGGGGCAAAAACTGTTTTAGATCGTAAAGAATTTGAAGGCGAGCCAAGATTAATTGGCAAAGGTACTTGGGATGGTGTTGTTGATACTGTAGGAGGAAATATACTGGCAAATGCAATTTCCCAAACCAGACTAAAAGGAATTGTTGCAGTATGTGGTAATGCGAGTGGAACTAACAAATTAAATACATCTGTTGTTCCTTTTTATATCAGAGCTGTAAAACTATGGGGTATAGACTCAGTTAATGTAAGCAACAAAAGAAAAGAATTTGTTTGGGGCGAAGTACCAAATTTAGTAGATTTTAGTATTATTGAAAAATCAATTAAAACAGTTGGGCTTGAGGAACTTTTGAATGTATTTCCGGAAATGCTTGAAGGAAAATTAAAAAATAAAATTCTAGTGGATGTAAACAAATAATGGATTGGGATAAATTAAAAATTTTTCACGCAGTTGCTGAAGCTGGTAGTTTCACAAGTGCGACTGTAATTCTTAATCTAAGCCAATCTGCAATAAGTAGACAAATTCAATCTTTAGAAGAAGATTTAAAAGTAAAGCTTTTTGAAAGACATGCAAGAGGGTTAACACTTACGGAAAATGGTGAATATGTTTATAAAACTGCACATGAAGTTATAAGTAAACTTAAAGAGGTTGAGACAACTTTAGGAGATCAAAAACATAAACCGACTGGAAAATTAACTATTACAACGGTTAGAAGTTTTGGTACTCATTGGTTAACACCAAGAATCCAAGAATTTATGGAGTTAAATCCAGAAATCGAGGTAGAATTAATTTTTGATGATAAAGAGTTAGATTTAAGTACAAGACAAGCTGATATTGGAATATTTATGAGAAGGCCAAAACAGCTTAATTATATCCAAAGAAAATTGATGGATATTAATTATCATATTTATGGATCTACTAAATATTTTGAAAAATATGGGATGCCAAAAACCCTTAGTGATTTGAACAAACATAAGTTTATTTCATTTGGTAGAGGAGCTCCATCACCAGTATTTAATCCTGATTGGGCATTAAAACTTGGAATGAAAGACAACAAAAAGAGAAAGTCAATTATGAAAGTAAATAGTGTAATGGGTTTACTTTTGGCTGTTGAAAGTGGAGTGGGTCTTGCTGCTCTTCCAGATTATATTGTATCTTTATCAAACAATGTAATAAAAGTTCTACCAAAGGTTGAGGGGCCTATAACTGAAGCTCACTTCGTATTTCCTGAATCTCTTAAAAATGTTGCTAGGGTAACAATCTTCAGGAATTTCCTTTATAGTAAAATTTCAGAATTTAAGTCCTAAAATATCAATAAAAGTAAGCTTTTTGGTGCGGCAATATTGATATTGATAATCATTATCATTGCGAATAATTCTCAGAACCATTATAAATAATAAACAAATAACATAGAGAGAGAGATTAATGAAAAAAATATCAATTTCTGCACTAATTTTATCCTTGTTTGTATCGACTTTTGCAATAGCAAATGAGGTAAATATCTTTAATGCAAGACATTATAAGGCCGACGCTGAGCTTTACGGAAAGTTTACAGCCGCAACTGGAATTAAAGTTAATTTAATTAACGGTAAATCTGGTGCACTAGAGAAAAGAATGATCGAAGAAGGCGCTGATTCAGCTGCAGATCTTTATATAACAGCTGATGCTGGAAGATGTGGTGCTTTTCAAGCAAAAGGTATGACAGAATCAGGTTTAGTATCATCAACAATTAAATCACAAGTTCCAAAAAGTTTTAGAACAACTCACTGGGTTGGAGTAGCAAAAAGAGCTAGAATTATTTACTACTCTCCTGAAAGAGTTACAGGTGCTGAGCTATCTGGAATGACTTATGAAGGTCTAGCTGATCCTAAATGGAAAGGTAGATTAGTAATTAGAGCATCAAGCAACATTTATAACAAATCACTTGTAGCCTCATTAGTAAAGAACAATGGAAAAAAAGCTACAGCTGAATGGGCAAAAGGTGTTGTTGCTAATATGGCAAGAGATCCAAAAGGAAATGACAGAGCACAAATCATGGCAGTAGCGGCTGGTGAAGCTGACATTGCAGTTGCTAATACGTATTACTTAGCATTGATGCTTTCAGGTAATAAAGGTCCAGAACAACAAGAAGCTGCAAAAAAAGTTAAAGCCTTTTTCCCTAATCAAAATGATAGAGGTGCTCACATGAATATTAGTTGTGCTGCTTTAGTTAAAGGTGCTCCAAATAAAGCTAATGCAATTTCACTTGTTGATTTCCTATTATCAGCAGAATCTCAAGAACACTTTACAAATAATACATTTGAGTTTCCAATGATAAGTGGTGTTTCACCTAGTCCATTAGTAGTAAACAACTTGGGATTAGATTTTAAACAAGATCTAACAACAAGTGTTGCTAGTTATGGTAAAAAACAAGCAGATGCACTAGAAGTAATGACAGCTGCTGGTTGGAAATAAGATTGAAGATTAAAAAAAAATTTATGTCTGATATTAATTTAAATAAATCAGCCCAGCCATGTAAACCGTGTGCTGAGGAGTGTAAAAAAATTAATAAAAGAATAAATAATAGAAAAATCTCAGAGATAAGTACTAAAGATTTTCCGCACATTTCAAAAGTATTCAATATCTGACTTTTCTTAATAAAAGTGCCTATGTATCCTTCGTAGGCACTTTTAATTAAACAAAAAAATTAATCACATGATTGGATTTCAAATACCTAAAGTAATTTTTAAAACAAGAGAAGGAGATAGCTCATCATCCCTCAATGAATGTTCTATAGGTGGAAAATGGGTCGATAAGTCTACCGATGATTATTTTAATGGAAAAAGAGTTATAATTTTTAGCCTCCCTGGTGCATTTACGCCTACATGTTCTTCTCAACAGCTACCAGGTTTTGAGACTAATTATTTGAAGCTAAAAGAGCTTGGAATTGATGAAATATACTGCTGTTCAGTTAACGACTCTTACACAATGAACGCATGGGCAGAAAAATTACAAATTAAAAATATCAAGCTTATACCTGATGGTTCAGGACTTTTTACTAAATTTATGGGTATGCTAGTTTCCAAAGATCATAATGGATTTGGTCAAAGAAGTTGGAGATATATGGCCATAATTAATAATGGAATTGTTGAAAAATGGTGGCAAGAACCTGGTATAAATAATGATGGCTCAGATGATGATCCTTACATCGAGACAACTCCAGATAATTGTATTAAATACCTCTCAGAAAAAAAATAAAAAATATTAGTTTTTAAATGTTTTCAAATAAATTAAATTTATGGTTTTTAAGCTCTGTATTAATTTCATTCTTAGTCATTATACCTATTTTAACAGTTTCTTTAAGTTTTTTTGAGGATACATCTCGGTATTTTGAAATACTTAAAAATACTTTTTTATACGAATACATCTTAAATTCTTTATCACTTTTAGTCGGTGTTTTAATCTTAACATTTATTTTAGGGGTTGGATCAGCATACATAGTTTCATTTTATAAATTTCCAGGAGTAAATTTCTTTAAATGGGCATTAATTCTATCCTTCGCAATTCCTCCCTATATTTATGCATACTCATTATTTGCTTTTTTTGATAATTACGGAACAGCATTTACTATATTGAAAAGTATATTTGGTGATGGGGAGTATAATCAACATATACCAAAATTTGATGGTATGTTTGGTTTGATATTATCAATTTCTTTCTCTCTCTATGCATATGTCTATATACTTGCTAGGTCTTCATTCTTATATCAATCACAAAACTTAATAGAACTTGGTAAAAATTTAGGGTTTTCAAAAATTAAATCATTCTTCTCTATAATTTTACCTGCAGCGCGACCAGCAATAGTTGCTGGGTTATCATTAGTAGCAATGGAAACACTAGCTGAGTTTGGAGCAGTAGATTTTTTTTCTGTGAATACATTAACAACTGGAATTTATAACGCTTGGATAACATTCGATGATTTAGCTTTTGCGAATAGAATATCTTTTTTCTTATTATTATTTATATTTATTTTATTTTTGACAGAGAGCTTATCTAGAAAAAAAGCAAAATATCATTTGGACTCTAGAGGTGGATTCAAACAAAAAAAAAAAATAAAACTATCAGGCGTAAATTCCTTTTTTGCTTTTTCATTTTGTTTTTTATTATTCTTTTTAAGTTTTTTATTTCCTTTAGGACAAATGTTGTATTGGACAATAAAATTTCCAGAGAACTTCTTTGATGTTAATGTAATTAATCTTTTATTAAATACTTTATATTTAGTGACTTTATCTAGCCTTGTTTTAATTACATTCGCATTGATATCAAATTATGGTAACAGAGTTTCAAAAAATAAAACTCTTAATTTTCTTTCAACATTATCAATCTCAGGATATGCAATCCCTGGAGTAATATTAGCTGTTGCTTTTATAACTTTTATTGCTTGGTTTGATAATAACATAATTAAATCGCTTGGATTTCTATCAATTAAAAAAGTATTTATTGGGTCAATATTAGGATTAGTCATTGTCTATTTCATACGTTTTTACTCACTAGCGTTCAACGGAATAAAATCAGGCTATGAAAAAATAAATATTTCAGTTGATGAAAGTGCATATCTTCTTGGTTACTCAAAAAGAAAGACATTTACCAATATTCATATTCCTTATTTGAGAAATTCTCTTCTTTTTGTAGTAATATTGGTCTCACTAGAAATAATTCGAGAATTACCAATCACATTGGTTTTAAGACCTTTTAATTTTGAAACTTTCGCAACTACCGCTTACATTTCAGCTTCAGAGGACATGCTTGAAGCAGCAGCTGTGCCTTCATTATTTTTGATTTTAATTGCAGCTTTTTTTATTACAATATCTTCTAATTATATTTTAAAAGAACGTAATGACTAAAAATTTTTTAGAAATTAATAATGTTGATTTTAATGTTGGTGGTACAACAAAAGTAAAAAATGTTTCTTTTTCAATTCAAAATGAAGGAGATATTATTTGTTTACTGGGTCCATCAGGAATAGGAAAAACTACAATTTTAAGAACTATAGCTGGTTTAGAAAAAATAAATAATGGAACCATAACAATCAATAATAAAACGATTTCCTCAAAAAAAATTCATATTGAACCAGAGGACAGAAATATATCGCTTGCCTTTCAAGAAAATAGTTTATTCCCACATTACAATGTTGAAAAAAACATTTTAATTGGCACTGAAAAAAAAAGTAAAAAGAAAAAAAAAATTAATCCAAATGAAATGATTAATTTCTTAAATTTAAAGAAAATATTAAATAAATATCCACATGAAATTAGTGCAGGAGAGGCTCAAAGAGCATCATTAGCTAGGTCATTAGTTTCAAATCCAGACTTGTTACTTTTAGATGAGCCTCTTTCAAACGTTGATCAAAGCTTTAAAGAAGAAATACAAGTTGAATTAAAACAATTGTTAAGTAAATCTAAAATAACAACTATAATTGTCACTCACGACTCATATGAAGCTTTTTATTTAGGAAGTAAATGTGGAATAATTTTAAATAAACAATTAAAGCAATTTGATGATCCTTATAATGTTTATCATTTTCCTAATTCAGTAGAAGTGGTAAATTTTTTAAATAGAGGAATTTTAATTCCTGCAAGGGTTACAAGTGAAAATAGTTTAGAAAATAAAGATCTTGGCACAATCGAAGGTAATTTTGTTAAACATTATCCAAACGGATCAGAAGTAAAACTTTTATTACAACCGGAAGATTTAGAGCATGATGATAAAAGTAATCTAAAATTAGAAGTTGTTGATCGTAAATTTAGAGGAACAAATTTTATATACACTCTTAAAACTCAGAGTAATTTACAAATCCCAGTATTTGTTCATTCTCATCACATTCACCAACATGAGGTAGATGAAAAGTTTGGCATTAAAAGGCCAATCCATATTGACCACATTGTCTGTTTTTAAGTATTATAATACGCTAATATTATACTCATGGATAAAGATTTACCAAGAAGCACTAAAGTTGTAGTCATTGGAGGCGGCGTGGCAGGAACATCGTGTGCATATCATCTAGCTAAATTTGGTTGGAAAGATGTCGTTCTATTGGAAAGAGACCAATTAACATCTGGAACTACATGGCATGCAGCTGGTCTAATGGGTCAATTAGGAGCTTCATCTACTATTACAAAGTTAAGAAAATATACTTTGGATCTTTATCAAGAATTGGAAAAGAAAACTGAGTTATCTATAGGGTTAAAACAGAATGGAGCGATTACAGTAGCTACCACAAAAGAGAGGATGCAAGAGTTGTTAAGACAGGCAACTACTGCCCAGCTATCTGATGTTGAAGTGCATGTTTTAGATAAAAAACAAACAAAAGATTTATATCCTGTTGTAAATAATGAGGACATTATTGGAAGTGTTTTTATGCCAAAAGATGGTCAAGCTGATCCAGTAGGTGTAACCAATGTTTTAGCAAGAGCTGCTAGAATGGAAGGAGCGCAAATTTTTGAAAAAACACCTGTAACAAAAATTCTTGTTAAAAATAATTCTATAGTTGGAGTTGAGACCGATAAAGGAAAAATTGATTGTGAGTATGTTGTTTTAGCAACAGGTATGTGGTCCAGACAAATAGGGGAAAAAATGAATGTTAGTATTCCATTGTATCCCAATGAACATTTTTATGTGATCACGGAACCAATGAAAGATTTACCAAAAAATTTACCAGTTTTAAGAGATTATAATAATTGTCTCTATCTTAAAGAAGACGCAGGTAAAATGTTAGTTGGAATTTTTGAACCAAATGCAAAACCAGCCTTTAAAAATACTGGTGTTGTACCAGATGATTTTTCCTTTGGTGAATTACCAGATGATTTTGATCATTTCGAACCTTATTTACAAAAATCATTTCACAGGTTGCCTATGTTGGAAAATGCAGGAATTAGAAAATTTTTCTCTGGCCCTGAATCATTTACTCCTGATACTCAATATCTTTTAGGGGAAACACCTGAGATTAAAAAACTTTTTACATGTTGTGGTTTTAATAGCATTGGAATTGCAAGCTCAGGAGGAGCTGGACGAGTTACTGCAGAATGGATGATTAATGGACATATTAATGAAGATCTATTTTCATTAGATATTAAAAGATTTCAAAAATTTCATTCATCAAAAAAATTTATTATGGAGAGAGTTACAGAAACACTTGGTGATTTATATGGAATGCATTGGCCATTTAAACAACACAAAACATCAAGAAACCAAATTGTATTACCCTATCAAGAGGAGCTTAAAAAATTAGGAGCTTGTTTTGGAACCTCGGGTGGTTTTGAAAGACCTATGTGGTATGCGTTAAAAGGTGAAAAGGCTGATTACAATTATAGTTTTGGTTATCAAAATTGGTATCCATCAGCTGAGTATGAGACTAAAAATACCAGAGAAAACGTTGGATTATTTGAGTTATCTCCTTTTTCAAAATTTGACCTTGAGGGGCAAAATGTTCACGAAGAATTACAAAAAATATGTACTGCAAACATAAAAGATGTTGAGGGTAGAGCAACTTATACCCAGATGTTAAATGAAGATGGAGGAATAGAGACCGATGTTACTGTTACTTGTCTTGAAAAAAACCATTTTAGAGTGATAGGTCCAGCAGCATCAAGAGAACATGATAAATTTCATATAAAAAAACATATTTCAGAAGAGGTCAATTTTGAAGATTTAACAGAAGATTTAACATGCCTAGGATTATACGGACCAAAATCAAGGAATTTACTATCTAATATCAGTAATGATGATTTTACAAATGAAGGTATAAAGTTTAGTCATGGAAAATTTGTTACTATTGGTGGGGTTAAAGTCTGGGCTCAAAGATTGTCTTATGTAGGAGAAGTAGGTTTTGAATTATATACAAACATAGATGAAAGCAAAAAACTATTTCTAGCTATTATTAAAGAAGGTAAAAATCATGGCTTATCACTTTGCGGAGCTCATGCAATGGATATTATGAGAATGGAAAGTGGTTTTTTACATTGGGGGCATGATATATCGCCTGAAGAAAATCAATATCAAGCAGGACTTAAATTTGCAATCAGTTATAAAAAAAATATAAATTTTGTTGGAAAAGAAGCATTATTAAAAATTAAAGATCAAAACCCCACAAAATCATTAGCTATGATGGTGTTGAAAGATAACAGACCTGGGGAACCTTTGCTACTTCATGAGGAGCCAATTTACCTTGATGATAAAATAATTGGTAGAACAACATCAGGAAACTATTCATTTAATTTTAAAAAAAATATTTCATTTGGTTATGTCAACTCTGGAAATACTATTGAAAATTTGATCAACAAAAATTTATCTATTGAAGTTGAAAAGAAAAAATACCCTGTAACAATAATTAAAAAACCTTTAAATAAAAAAAATATAAAAGATATTTAATGTTAAAAATAATTTCAAAAAAAAATAGGGCTGCAGAAATTATCTGTAATCTTAACAAAATTGATAACAAGCAATTAAAAGAAATTAAGTCTACACTTGATAAGTATGGGATGATTTATTTTCCAAAACAAAAACTTAGTTCCAAGAATTATCTTAATTTTGCAAAAAAATTTGGTAAACCAGCTAATTATCCAAGATTGAAAGGTTTAAATAAAAAATATCCTCAAATAACTGTTGTACAACGTAAATCTACTGACAAAGGACCTAGCTTTGGTGAACAATTTCACACAGACTCTTCTTATACAAAAAAACCTCCTAGATACACGATGTTACTTTCTAAACTAGTGCCTAAAAAAGGTGTTGCTAATACTGACTTTTCTTCCCAGTACTTAGCTTATGAAAAATTATCAAAAAATTATAAAAATAAGCTTAAAAAATTAAAAGGCATCTACTCTTCACATGGACCAATATCAATCACAACAGTGGAGAGAGAAAAAGAAAAAGGAAAAATATCTAAAGAGCTGATTTCCAGACATAAAATAATAAGAACTATTAAAAATAAAAAAACTATATACTGTAGCCCAGGACACTTTTTAAAATTTAATACATATATGACTAAACAAAAAAAAGACTTAAAGAAGTTCTTATTTAATCATCAGACAAAAAAAACCTTTCAATATTCATTAGAATGGGAAAAAGATCAGCTCGCTATTTGGGATAATAGAGCCATGCTCCATCAGGCTACACCGTTTAAAGGTAATAGAATACTTCATAGAATAACAATACTTTAATAAAATGTATTCAATATTTCTTGGGTTAACACCTTTTATCTTTATCACACTATTTGGTTTTGTTTTTGGAAAACTTAAAATTTTTGATTTAGGTCATGCAAAAGTTTTAAATTTGTTTTTATTCTATGTAGCGGTCCCTGCCTTAATAATTAAATTTGTTGCTCAAAGTGAAATCGGCCAAGTCGATATAAAACAGATAGTTTCATATTTTTTAATGCAAGGAAGTCTTGGGTTTTTAACATTTTTATTAACATCAAAGTTTTTTAAAAGACCTATTCCAGAATCTATTATATGGGCATTAATGGTAGCACTATCAAATCATGTAACATTATTATTACCTATTACAAAAATCTATTTTGGAACTGAAGTAATTACTCAAGTAACAAGTATAATATTAATGGATGGGGTTATTTTATTATCTGTAATTGCTTTTTTTTTAGAACTTACTACTAAAAAAAATATTCGATTAACTGCATTTATAAAGAACATAGTTCTTAATCCAATGATATTTTCAATCTTAATTGGTCTTTTACTATTTGTGTTTAAGATAAATATCGATGATACGCCAATAGACTACGTTCTTTCTGTTTTGGCAGCTTGTGTTTCTCCTATAGGACTTTTCGCAATTGGTATAACATTATCTTTTTACACACAGAAAGTTATCAATAAACTAACTGCTTCTGTATCTATATTGAAATTAGTAGTTTCCCCAATCATCCTCTTGATAATCGGCTTTATTATATTTGATGCTGGACAACCTGAAAAAATTCCTGGTGCTTTTTTTGTTAGTGTTGCACCCTGTGGTCATACAGCTGTAGTATTATGTTCTGCCTATAATGTAAGTCCTGAAAATATAATAAAAGCTTTATTTATCTCAACTTTTGCATCATTTGCTACCATATTTTTTGCTATTCAATATTTAACGACTTAAGTTAATTAATATTATCTAAGATTTTATTAGCACATTCTTTTGTATTGCTATCACCATCTAGATCTTTAGTTCTATTTTTTTTTTCTAGCAAAGTTTTTTCGATTGAACTTACTATTCTTGTGGCAGCTTCTTTTTCGCCTAAATAATCTAACATCATAGCGCCAGACCAAATTTGACCTATTGGATTTGCAATACCTTTTCCAGCAATATCAGGTGCTGATCCATGAACAGGCTCGAATAAAGAAGGATATTTATTTGTTGGGTTAATATTTCCTGATGGAGCTATACCAATTGTTCCCGTACATGCCGGACCCAAATCGGATAAAATATCTCCAAATAAATTTGATGCTACGACAACATCAAACCACTCTGGTGTTAAAACAAATCTTGCAGCTAAAATATCGATATGAAATTGATCTGTTTTAATATCAGGAAAATCTTTTTTATTTTCATAAAATCTTTGGTCCCAGTATGGCATGGTTATAGAAATACCATTTGATTTTGTGGCATTAGTTAATTTTTTTCTAGCTCTTGTTTTTGCTAATTCAAATGCAAATTTTTGAACTCTATCTATTCCATGTTTAGACATTATAGTTTCTTGTATAACAATTTCTCTTTCAGTATTTTGATACATTTTTCCACCTACCGAAGAATATTCGCCTTCAGTGTTTTCACGCACTATCATCATATCTATGTCACCAGGTTTTTTATTTGCTAAGGGTGCATTTACTCCTTCAAATAATTTTACTGGCCTTAAATTGATAAATTGATCAAATTCTCTTCTAAACTGGAGTAGAGAACCCCATAAAGTAATATGATCTGGGTATTTATCTGGCATACCTACTGCACCAAAAAATATTGCATCATGATTACCAATTTGTTGTTTCCAATCATCAGGTAGCATTTTTCCGTGTTTTTCATAATAATCGCATGATGAAAAATCAAATTCATCTATCTTTAATTTAAATTGATGTTGATTTGCTACTTCTTTAAGTATTTTTAAAGCTTCTGGAACAACTTCTTTTCCAATGCCATCTCCAGCAATTGAGGCAATTTTGTACTCTTTCATACTTACTTAGTAAAAGTATCGTTAAATTGTTTAGCTACTCTTACAAAAGTAGTACATTTACTAAGTTGTTTAAGAGAAGGGGCTCCTACATAAGTACAGCTACTTCTAACACCACCAAGAATATTATTTATTGTATCTTTAATTTTTCCTCGATATTTAATTCTCACTGTTCTACCTTCACTACTTCTATAGTCGGACAAACCCCCGTAATGTTTCTTATTTGCTATGTCAGAACTTGATCCGTAAAATTCTATAAATTTATGACCATTTGATTTTATTAGCTTACCTTGACCTTCATCGTGACCAGCAAACATTCCTCCAAGCATCACAAAATCTGCACCACCACCGAAAGCTTTTGCGACATCACCCGGACAAGTACAACCTCCATCAGCAATTATATGTGCCCCTAAACCATGGGCAGCATCAGCACATTCAATAACAGCGCTTAACTGAGGATAACCAACACCTGTTTGAATTCTTGTAGTACAAACACTACCTGGTCCAATTCCAACTTTTACAATATCTGCTCCTGACAATACCAATTCTTGTGCCATATCAGCTGTTACAACGTTACCAGCAATAATAGTTTTAGTAGGATATTTATCTCTTACAGATTTTAAAAATTTACTAAAGTGTTCAGAATAACCATTAGCAACATCAATGCAGATAAATTTTATGAAACTAAATTCTTTTAAAATTTTATCTAAATTTTCAAAATCTTCTTTTTTTATTCCTATACTTAAAGCAATATTTGGATGAATAGATTTTATTTTTTTAAATTTTTTTATTTTTTGAATATTATGCTGTTTAGTTAAACAAGTGATCATTCCGTATTCAGAAAGCTTTTCAGCTACACCAAGTTCACCAACACCATCCATATTTGAGGCCATGACAGGAATTCCAGACCATTCATTATTACTATACTTAAATCTATAAGTTCTTTTTAGATTTACATCTTTACGACTTTGAAGAGTACTTCTTTTAGGTCTAAAAAGTACATCTGAGTAGTCTAATTTTAGTTCTTCTTCAATTCTCACGAGTCCGAATTTATACAGGGGCTCAAAGCAAATTCAAATTAATTATTAATATTGATGCAGCGTTTTCATTGGCTTTAATTTAAAAAATACATATTATTAAGCATGTTTAATGGTTTTAAGTCAAAGTACGTAAAGGTAAAAAAGGGCAAGGTTTTTTGTAGAGTTGGTGGTGAAGGTCCACCATTACTTTTACTACACGGATATCCGCAAACACATTTAATGTGGCACAAAACAGCCCCTGAGCTATCTAAAAGATTTACAGTGGTTGCTGCCGATTTAAGAGGATATGGAAATAGTCTTGCTCCAGCATCAGATAGCAAACATTACAACTACTCAAAAAGAGAAATGGCAAGTGACATGAAACAGATGATGATAAAATTAGGGTTTAACAAATTTTTTGTTGCGGGACATGATAGAGGTGGAAGGGTTGCTCATAGGTTAGCAAGAGACCATAGAAAAAATATAATAGCTCTTAGTGTTTTAGATATTTGTCCAACATTAGATATGTACGAACTAACAACGAGAGATTTCGCAAAAGCTTACTTTCATTGGTTTTTTTTAATTCAACCAAAATGGTTACCTGAGAAAATGATAATGAGTGATCCACGTAAATGGATGAAAAGTTGTTTAGATAAATGGTCAGGTAATCACAAATTTGGAAAAGTTGAAGAAAATTATTTAAAATGTTTCAAGCAACAAAAAAGAATTCATGGATCTTGTGAAGATTATAGGGCGTCTGCGACTATTGATTTGGATCATGACAAAAAAGATAGAAAGATAAAACTAAATATTCCAGTCCAAGTGTTATGGGGAAGTAAGGGAGTAATTGGAAAGCAGTTCAAACCATTAAAAATTTGGCAAAGATATACTAAAAAAAAAGTTATAGGTTATCCTATAAACTCAGGTCACTTCATTCCAGAGCAAAATCCAAAGGCAACTATTAAACATTTAACTGATTTTTTTTTGAAGAAAATTAAGTAATTAGCCTTACTTGATGTGATCAATAATCGCGCATATCATTGTTGATAATATTAAATTCACCTTTAAATATAGCTTATGTCTTCTTTACTTAAAAATTCAGAATTAACCTCAGAAAAAGCAGATAGCATTGTTTCTGAAACTCTAAATAATTGTGATGATGGTGAGCTTTATATAGAGGATACAAAATCTGAGACAATTGTATTAGATGATAACAAAATTAAAAGTTCAAATTATACATCTGACTTAGGTTATGGTTTTAGAGCTGTAACAGGTGATACAGTCGCTTATTCTCATTCAAACGAAATATCAGAAAAATCATTAAAAAATTCTAGCGAAAATCTTAAGTCAACTTTAAAAAATAATAGCGGAACATATAATTCAGAAATTAAAAAAACTAATCAGAAGCTTTATAAAGACGTTGATCCAATTGAGAGCAAGTCAATGAAATCAAAAATTGAATTGCTGAATAATATGAACGAATATGCAAGATCAAAAGATAGTTCAGTTAAACAAGTAACAGCTAGCCTTCTAGCAGAAAAGAAAAATGTTGAGATCATTAGATCTGGAGGAGAATTATTATCAGATAATAGACCTTTAGTTAGAATAAATATGTCAGTAATGGTTGAAAAGAATGGTAGAAAAGAAACTGGTGTTTTTGGTATTGGTGGAAGACAGGATTATGATGAATATCTTAAAAATGATAATTGGAAAAAAGTTTGCGATGAAGCTTTTAGAATTGCAAGTACAAATATAGAAAGCAAACCTTCTCTTGCAGGAGAAATGAAAGTTGTTCTAGGACCTGGTTGGCCTGCAATTTTAATTCATGAAGCTGTAGGTCATGGACTAGAAGGTGATTTTAATAGAAAAAAAACTTCAGCTTTTCATGATTTAGTTGGTAAAAAAGTTGCGAGCGATGGAGTTACAATAATCGACGACGGAACATTAGATAATAGAAGAGGTAGTTTAAATATTGATGATGAAGGAACGCCAACAGAAAGAACAGTTTTAATTGAAAATGGTATCTTAAAAAATTTCATGCAAGATAGACTAAATGCAAGACTTATGAATACAAAATCAACAGGAAATGGAAGAAGAGAGAGCTATAAACATGTCGTGATGCCTAGAATGAGAAATACGATAATGTTAGGTGGATCAAACACTCAAGAAGAAATGATTAAGTCAGTAGATAAAGGTATTTTTGCTGTAAGTTTTGGAGGTGGTCAAGTTGACATTACCTCTGGAAAATTCGTTTTTAACTGTACAGAAGCTTATGAGATTATAAATGGAAAAATTGGATCTCCAATTAAAGGAGCTACGTTAATTGGTGATGGACCATCTTCATTAAAAGAAATTTTAATGGTTGGAAATGATATGATGTTAGATCCTGGTATTGGAACGTGTGGTAAAGCTGGACAAGGTGTACCAGTTGGTGTTGGACAACCATCTTTGCTTATCAATAATATGACTGTTGGCGGAACCCAACTATAGTAAAATGATTAAAGATCAACAGTATCTAAAAAAAATTGCAGATATATGCCTCAGTAAATCAAAAAAATTAGGTTCATCTGATGCAAATATATTAGTGCAAAGTTCTGTTTCTGAAAATGTAAATGTAAGGAATAAAAAACTTGATGGATCTGAAAGGTCTGAAAATCTTGGAATAGTTCTTACTACTTATTTAGGTAAAAGGAAGTCTTCAATTGCCTCATCAAATCTTAAAGAAAGTAATTTAGATGAGTTAGTAAATAGATGTATTGAAACAATGAAAATTACTCCTGAGGATGAATATAATTCATTACCAGATAAAGACCTCCATTTTAAAGGATTAAAAGACTTAGACTTGTATGATGAAACTCATTTAAGCAATGAAGATAAGATTAATTATATAAAAGAGGCAGAAGAGGAAGCTTTTTCAAATGATAAAATAATAAATACTAATGGATCTGGATTTGGTGAGAACAAATCAAATTTTTTATTAGCCAATTCAAATGGATTCGCTGATGGATATAAAACTTCACAATTTACTGCATACTGTGAAGTTGTTTCAAAAAGTAATGGAAGTATGGAAAGAGATTATGAGTATACAAGTAAAAGGTTTTATAGTGATATTTTAAAACCTAAACAACTTGGATCTATTGCAGCAGAGCATGCAGTAAAGAAATTAAATCCACAAAAAATAAAAAGTGAAAAAATTAGTCTAATATTTGATAAAAGAATTTCAAAAAACTTTCTATCAGTTTTTTCAAGTGCAATATCATCGAGTGCAATTGCAAAAGGTACTACATTTTTAAAAGATAAATTAAATCAACAAGTTTTTAACTCTGAAATAAATATACAAGATCATGGTAATATAAGAAAAGCCAATGGATCTCGTTATTTTGATAGCGAAGGTATAGCTGTAGTTAACCTTGATTTGATAAAGAACGGTATTCTCCAAGACTATTTAATTGATACTTACAATGGTAAAAAAATAAATAGAAAATCTAATGGCAGGGCAAGTGGAACAACAAATTTATATTTTCAAAATGGATCAAAAACATTTGAAGATCTAGTAAAATCAGAAAATAAAATCTTGTATATTAAAGAAACTATTGGACATGGTACAAATATTATTAACGGTGATTATTCTGTAGGAGCATCAGGAATGATGATTGAGAATGGGGAGTTTTCATACCCAGTTAGTGAAATTACAATTGCTGGAAACTTAAATAATATTTTTAAAAATATAACTTTAGCAGATGATTTAGAATTTAATTATGCAACGAATTCACCGACAATGATGGTTGAAGGTATGGTTGTAGGTGGAAAATAATTTCTAAATGAAAAAAATAATAACCATTTTTTTTGCAATTTTTTTTATTACTAACTCTTCAAACTCTAATGAATATGAAATAAGATTAAATAACTTATTTGAAAAATTAAAAATTCAAAACCACTCAATTGCAATTGATACAGAGATGAAAATTTGGGATATTTGGACAAAACATCCCACTAATCAAAATTTAACTTCTTTGCTATCAAGAGGAACAAAATTTATGAATCAAGAGCAATATTCAGTTGCTGTAGATATATTCACAACAGTAATTAAAAAAGATCCTGCTTGGGCAGAAGCTTGGAATAAAAGAGCAACTGTCTTTTATTTAATGGGCAAATATCAAGATTCTCAAAATGATATAGACAAGGTATTAAAACTAGAGAAAAGACATTTTGGAGCATTATCAGGACAGGGTCTCGTTCAAATTAAGTTAAAAAATTACGAAAAGGCTTTAAATAGTTATGAAAAAGTAAAAGAGATTTATCCGTCCATGAGGTCACCACAAATAATGATACCGCAGATTAAAGAGTTGATTAAAAATCAATCTGTTTAAATGAAAAAACTGCTAATAATTTTTTTTATCAATATTTTTGCAGTTAATTCTGCTTATTCTTTAGAAGAAGTCCTTACTTCTTTAAAAGAGGGAGGAAAAATAATTTTTATTAGACATGCTCTTGCACCAGGGAATGGAGATCCAGAAAATTTTGATTTAAATGATTGTTCTACCCAAAGAAATTTAAATCAAAGAGGAATTGAACAGTCAAAATTTATTGGAAGTATATTTAATAAAAACCAGATTAAAATTGAAAATATCTATACAAGTGAATGGTGCAGATGTATAGATACCGCTAAATTTGCTTTTAAAAATTATCAAACATTTAGCGCTCTAAATTCTTTTTATGATATTAGATTTGAAGCAAATGAAGAGAGGCAAATAACTCAACTAAAAGAGTTTATTAATCAATGGGATGGTAAAGAAAATATAATTTTTGTTACTCATTTTGTAGTTATATCCTCAATGCTAAATATAGGGACTTCTTCAGGAGAAATAGTAATAACTGATAAGAACTTAAATATTATTGGATCAATTGATACTTTGTAATATATTAACCTAAGATTTATGAAAACAATATTTATTATAGGATCAAAAAAGCATACTTTAAAATACACTAGAAAAATGCCTGAAGGCGAAGTAAAAAAAATGAAATCTTTTGTAACTAATAAAGGTCAAAAGTTAGAAAAAACATCCAAGTTTAAAATTCTAAATATTTCAGACGAAAAAACAGCAAGAGTGTTTAAGATCAATTTATAATATTTAATCCAGAAATAGAGACTAAATGAAGAAATCTAAAAGAAGCAATGTTGACCCATTTATTGTAATGGATGTAATGGAGTCTGCTAGAAAAGCAGAAGCTAATGGCAAGCATGTAATTCATATGGAAGTAGGTCAACCAGGAACACCAGCACCAAAAGTTGCCAAAAAATTTATTTCAGATGAAATTTCAAATAATGATCTTGGCTATACTGTTACTTTAGGTTTACCAGAATTAAGAAATAGAATTTCTAAATTATATGGAGATTGGTACAATATTGACTTAAACCCAGACAGAATAATTATAACAACTGGATCTTCAGGAGCATTTATACTTTCTTTTGCAGCATTATTTGATGTTGGAGATAGAGTAGGCATTGCCGCTCCAGGCTATCCTAGCTATAGACAAATTTTAAAGTCACAAGATTTAATTCCAGTTGATATTTTTACAGAATTACAAAATAAATTTCAGCCCATACCGAAAGATATTAAAGAAAATAATTTAAATGGTTTATTAGTTGCTTCTCCTGCAAATCCCACCGGTTCAATGCTTGATAAAAAAAAACTAGAAGAACTTATTAATACTGCGCATGAAAATAAAGTGAGTTTTATTAGCGATGAGATTTATCATGGAATTCAATATGAAAATAATCCTACATCTGCATTAGAAATTTCAAATGAATGTTATGTTATAAATTCATTTTCTAAATATTTTTCTATGACAGGTTGGAGAGTAGGCTGGATGATTGTTCCTGTAGATCATGTGAGACAAGTAGAAAGATTATCTCAAAATCTTTTTATTTGTCCTCCTCATGTTAGTCAATTAACTGCTCTATCAGCAATGGATGCAAAAGAGGAATTAAATACAAATGTAGAGGTTTATAAAAAAAATAGATCAATTTTGTTAGAAGAGTTACCTAAGGCTGGTTTAAATAAATTTTCTCCCCCAGATGGTGCTTTTTATATCTACATTGATATTTCAGAGTATTCAAAAGATAGTCTTAACTTTTGTAAAGAAGTGCTTGATAAAGCAGGAGTAGCAATAACTCCTGGACTTGATTTCGATCAAAAAAGAGGAAATTCTACAATAAGGTTTTCATATGCTAGAAGCACTGAGGATATAATTGAGGGAGCAAATAGAATAAAAAAATTTATGAAAGAAGAGTATTTAAAATAATAATGAAAACCGCTGTTTTATTTGGCTCATCTGGTTTAATTGGATCAAATTTACTAGATAATTTAATCAACAATAATACTTACAACAAAATAAAAATATTTGTTAGAAAATTACCTTCTATTGATAATTCAAAAGTTGAAGTGATCAATACAGATTTTTTAGATTTGGACACTTTAAAAGAAAAATTAACAGGTGATGATTGTTTTTTTTGCATTGGTACAACTCACAAAGACACACCCGATAAAAACGAATATAGAAGAATAGAATATGACTTGCCTGTAAAATTAGCAAAAATTGCAAAATTTAATTCAATTAGCAATTTTATTTATGTCTCCTCAATTGGAGCAAACCCAAAAGCCTCAAGTACATATTTAAAAAATAAAGGTCAAGTAGAGGAGGAGCTAAAAAAGATTGGGTTTTCTAACCTCAGCATTATTCAACCCTCATTTTTAGTTGGCAACAGAAAAGACTTTAGAATTGTTGAGGTTTTAGGAATTCCAGTTATGAAATTTCTATCCTTATTCTTTTTTGGTGGATTTAAAAAATATACTCCAATAAAAGTTGAGATAGTTGTGAATGCAATGATCAAACTTGCCTCAGGAAATAATAGTGAGCAAACTTATTTATCTGATAGGTTGCAAGAGTTAGGATCTAACTAAATGAGAAAATCAATAATATCGATATCTTTTTTGATTTATATATTCTGTATTTTACCTTACTCTACTTCAATGGCTTATGAGGAATCTCAATATGATGTAGTATATAAATCTGAAATATACGAAGTGAGACATTATAAAGACCGTCTAGTTGTCGAAGTTGTAAGTAGAAATGATGACAGTAATTTTAGAAAACTTTTTAAATATATCTCGGGTCAGAATAACAAATCCCAAGAAATTAAAATGACTGTGCCAGTAACACAGGGTGAGAAGGATAATGGATACTATATGCAATTTTATCTTCCATCAAAATTTACAAAAGAGAATGCGCCTATACCCACAAATTCAGATGTTAAAATCTCAACAATAGAAGAAGGTTTTTTTGCTGTAATAGAATATTCTGGAAGAGCCTCAGATAATAATTTCTTCAAACATAAGGAAATTCTAAATAAAAAACTCTTAGAGGATAAAGTAATCATTAAAGGACCTCCAATAAGAGCAACCTATAATGGTCCTTTTACACTTCCTATGATGAGACGCAACGAAACTATGTTTAAAGTTGAGTGGAGTAAATAGATTACATTTTGCCATATATATTAATTTCTATCGCCTGATAGTTTAATTTCATTAATCAGAAAGGTATTTTATGAAAAAATTATTTCTAATTTTATTTGTATCATTTGGTTTAAACAGCTCTGTTTTTGCTGATGGTCATGTAAAAAGAATTTTATCAACTAGTCAGACTGGAATGGGTAACGATATTGTTTATCCATCCGGAAAAGCAAAGATCACAGCTTTTGAATTTACTGTGCCCGTAGGAGGCCCTGTAGTTCCGCATACTCACTCGTTTCCTGTTTTAATAATGATACAACAAGGAGAAATTGAACTTACTCAAGGTGGCAAAAGCTATGTTTATAAAGCTGGAGATGCATTTATTGAAGATGTAGGTGTGGCTCATGAATCTAAAAATATTGGAGATATTCCTGTTAAAGCAATTGTTGTTGCTATGGGAGTTGAAGGTCAAAAAATTATGACTCCAGTAAAATAGAAAGAAAAAATATGGGGCAGTTATTTTTACATGCCCCATATCTCATTCTTTAAGCTATATTTTTTTACTCTCTTTTTTCAAATGTCCTAATGTTTCTCCAGAATTTTTTCCTGATTTGATAACGTATCCACTTGTACCGTTGGCATTAGTTTCTACAGTTTTTAAATTTCGAAACATTAATTGATTTAGCCTAGCGTTCTTTGAGCCTCGGCTAAACGAACTTAAAACTCTGTGCATTCTTTTCATACACTCTCCTTGTTTGTTTTTCCAAAACTCGCTTTTAACCGATGCGATATCGGTCTCTTTTTCACCATGAGATATGGTTATATTAATTTATCTTTACTTAAATTTATTTTCAAACAATAAAAAAAATTAAAGTGACCATAATAGGCCTTAATTTATTAAAAAAATTTTATTAAAATTAAATCATTACTTTTCGATAAAAAGTATTAAGTTAGAGGTAAAAAAGAAGAGATTTTGCTTAATTATTTTAAAATTTTTTATCTTCAAATCTTTACAAATTTTAATTAAATCTTGATTTGTCATTAAATTAAGATTTTCCTCTGATGAATAAAACTTTAGTCCAATTAATTTAAGTATTTTTCTGTGAGTTTTTTTTGGTAACCAATGAATCAGAGGAATAGTTGTATGAAAATCGATTGGATAATATCTGTTAGGAGTTTGTATAAAAACAAATTTCTTTGAAATTCTTAAACATTCTTTGACAAAGATTGTCTGATTAGTATATGACCCAACATGCTCAATAGTTGCATTAGAGTGAACTATATCAAAACTATTGTCAAGAAACTTTGTTTTTTTTCCATCCCCTATTTTAAAATCTTTAACGTTAGGATATTTTTTTTTAAGTAAACTACAATCTTGATTAGATATACAAGTTATATTTAAATTGTCTTTAGTATTTTCTAGAAATATATTTTGCTCAATATCTGTTGATGGTGTGGTTCCAATATCTAAAACAGAATTATTTAGGTTATAATTTGTTAAATTTTTAAGTTTAATAAAAAATCTTTCACGAGCACTAATTATAATTTTTTTAATTAAATTATGTAAGTATGTTTTTTTTACTTCAGAGTATGTTTGATACCTATCTTTATTATTTTCTGTCATTTATTAAATCATCAGTTTAAATTTAAATCTAATTCGTATGAATTGTATTAATAATTTGTTTCTTAAAGTACAATTAAATCCGTCTTGTGATTACCCAGCCTTTCATTACCTTTTTTAGTTACGATATAAGTTTCACCTAAGTTCATAGCTAACTCATTTTTACTATCCATTAGAATCATATGCATAAAAAAAACATTTCCTGGTTGGATGACATAAGTATTACCTGTGTAAATCATTGGCCAATCCATCCAATTAGGGGAAAATGTTGCGCCTAATGAGTATCCACATGCATTCATCCGACAATCTTTATAACCTAAATTATCAAATATTTTTGCGTGTATATCAAAGACATCTCCAATTTTATTGCCAGGTTTTAGAGTATTTTCACAGTTTTTTAGTGCTTCTACGCAAGCCTCGTGCATTTCATAATGTTTAGGATTTGCTTTTCCAATTGGTATAGTTCGGAACATTGCAGAATGATAATGTCTATACGTGCCAGCCCACTCAATAGTGAGTTGATCTTCATTATTAAGTATCCGTTTTTCCGATTGGTATCTGCACAATAGTGCGTTATTACCGGATCCTATTATAAATTCATTTGCAGGATAGTCCCCACCTCCTTCAAAAATTACTCTATTCATTTCTGCAAGAATTTTACTTTCACTCACTCCTTTTTTAGCAAATTTCCAAACTTCATCTAAAGCTTTGTCGGCAAGGGTTGCTGCTTTCTTAACATAAACTATTTCTTCAGGAGATTTAACTACTCTGAGTTTTGTTATTAATTCAGACTTATCATTCAAAGAGCAAAAACTTTCTAATGATTTATTTAAATTAATTGCATTACGTCCAGTAAGTCCATAAGCTTCATACTCAATCCCTATATTTTTGTCATTTAAGTTAAGTTCATTTAAAATTTGTTTTAGATCTTCAGTGGGTTTAGAATCATCTTTATCAACCCAAATTCTTATATCTTCTATATTTGATGTGTTTTTTGCTTGTCTTAAATCAGGAGCTCTAGTTAATAATATTAAATTACCTTTTTGGTCTAATATTAAAGACTGAAAAAAAACATAACCGAATGTATCGTAACCAGTTAACCAATACATAGACTCTTGTCTAAACATGACCAAGGCATCTATTTTTTCCTCTTTTAATTTAGTGATAACTTTATTTTTTCTACTTTTGAATTCTTGTGAGGAAAAATGAAGACCCATTAATTGATAGTGGTTCTAACTGATCCGATTTTATCAACTTTGCCTATATATTCGCCCTTATTTTTTATTGGAACTACTCCTACCGTTGAGCCAGTGAACACGTAGAAATCTTTTTCTAATTTTACTTTTTCTTTCCTAATTTTATTTAAGACAAATTTTAAAGAATTAAGAGGGTTTATATATACAGTATTTGTATTACCTTTGACATTTAACCCCTTATTATTTTTTAAATTTGTTTTTAAATTATTTAAATTTAATTTTTTAAACTTCTTTTTTGGTCCTGTAATAAATTTAATATTTACTCCGAAATCACTGCATAAATCACCTAAATACTTAATACCTGGTTTCTTCTGTCTAAAACCTACTACCTCAATACAAGGTCCCATATGGGTTATAAATTTTGTGACATTTTTTGGATTTAGCCTACCTTTAAAATCAAAAAAGGATTTTTTAATAATGTAATAAACTTCTACTTCAATACCGAGAGCATATTTATTTACCTTAACTTTACCCCCTGTTTTAATAAGATTTTTTTGAAATACAGTTGAATGAAAAGGTTCTTTTTCTTTTAATTTTTTTAACAGAGCAAAAATAGTTCCACCTGCTTTAAATCCTATTTTGTTATCATTAATTTTACTTTCACATAACAATCTTAATTTATGTGCAAGTTTAATATTTTTACAAAATTTCTCTGGTATTGGATTGATTAATTTGTTTTTATTGTAGGCATTAACTAGCTTTTTTGAAACTGATTGGATATCATTTTTCATCACAATAGATTATTGAATAACTGTCATTGGATCAAGTCTAGTTTGAAACCAATTAACTCTAAAGTCTAAATGAGGACCTGTTGATCTACCAGTAGAACCTACAGTACCAATTATATCACCTTGTTTTATTAAGTCTCCAACGTCAACCATTACATTTTCTAAATGTGAATAGATTGTTGAAATGCCATGGCCGTGGTCCATTATGATTGTTCCACCAGTATAATAAAGATCATTCTCAGCCATTGTAACAACTCCAGTTCCAGATGACTTTATCGGTGTTCCTTTTTTTGCTGCAATATCTATTCCATAGTGAGGCCATCTTGGTTTACCATTTAGAATTCTTTGACTTCCATATACTCCACTTATTATTCCTTTAACTGGCATAATGAATTTATTGCTAAAATAATTTAAATCTGAATTTATGGCCCTTGCTTCACCTATTTTTCCATTCTCTTTTTTTATTCTTTTGTAAACAGACTCTGGGGGTGTTACTTTATTTTCAGGTAATCCATCTATTCTTTGAATATTGTATTTTCTTTTAAATACACGTTTAGTAATTTTTTTAGTTTTACCATTTGAAATTTTTGTAATTAATACATCGTATTTTCTATCTCTATCTATACCAAATACAAAGAAACCATTTTTGGATACTTTTATTTTTTTTTTATCAATTATAATTTTTGAACTTGGATCAGTTTTACCTAAAATATAATGTCCTTGAATAAACTTACCGGTAAATTCAATCGCTAGAATGTTTGTTGGAAATAAAATTGCTATGATAAGCAATATTTTTTTCATTATTTTGCGGTCCACCCACCGTCTATTTTAATAGATGTTCCTGTTATCATAGCTGCTGCATCTGAGGCTAAAAAACAAACTGCGGTTGATACGTCACTCTCTTTAGCAGTTTTACCCATGGGAATATTTCCTAGGGCTAATTTTCTAAAATCTTTATTTTTAAAAAATTTTTTCACCATTGGTGTTTCAACAAAAGTTGGTGCTACGGTATTTACTCTTATATTTTTTGTGGCAAGTTCCACACCCATTCCTTTGGTTAGTCCTTCTATACCAAATTTAGTCATATTATAAACGTTTCTGCCGGACATACCCACATGTCCTAGTTGCGATGACATGTTTATGATAGATCCACCTCTTTTCTTATTTTTTATCATCTTTTTTACAACTATCTGAGCAACATTAAATGCGGCTCTTAAATTTAAATCTATCAAATAATTTAAGCTTTCTTGTTTTACTTTATCAAATGGTTCTGGAATATTAGTCCCAGCATTGTTTACCAAAATATCTATTATTTTTATTTTTTTTAATTTTTTTTTTAAATCTTGGTAATCCATTACATCACAGTTTATTTTTATTAGTTTACTTTTTACTTTTTTTATATCTTTTTCTAGTTTATCTAAATCCGAGGAAGTTCTGCTTAGTCCTATTATTGTTGCACCAGCCTCAGCCATGGCAATAGAACAAGCTCTTCCCAATCCTTTTCCAGCTCCAGTGACAAGAGCATACTTATTTTTAAGATTAATTTTTTTTAAATACATTTAAATAAAAAGTTTTAAGTCTGTGTAAATTAATTCAACTGCAACAAACAATATAGCAAATAAACCAACCCATGCTATCCATTTATATTCTTTTATCCATTTAGAAATTAATGTTGCAGCAGTAGCCATTAAAATAATAGACAAAACAAGACCAAATATTAAAAGGAAATAATGATCTTTAGCAGCACCAGCAACACCTAGCACATTATCTAAACTCATCGTAAAGTCAGCTAGTAGAACAGTCCAAACAGCTTTCAACATTGATGAGTTATCAACTTTGATATTTTCCTCACTATCACTTGAATTTTTAATTACATCTACATAAAGTTTATACACTATGTAAAGAAGCAACAGACCGCCAATTAATCTTAAACCTGTAATCTGTAAAAGATATGCTGTTATGAGAGTTAATAAAATTCTTAATATTACTGCTCCACCAATGCCCCAAAAAATAATTTTTTTTCTTTGTTCAGGAGGAAACTTTGAAGCAACCATTCCTATAATAATGGCATTATCTCCAGCTAAAATTAAATCTATAAATATTATTTGAAAAAAAATTGTTATTTCTTCGGTCATCTAGCATCTTCTATTATCATATCTGCTGCTTTTTCAGCAATCATAATAGTAGGTGCATTAGTATTTCCTGAGGTTATTGATGGCATAACAGATGCATCAACAATTCTTAAATTTTCTAAGCCATGAGCGACTAATCGATCAGATACAACTGAATTTTCATCAGTTCCCATTCTACATGTACTCACAGGATGAAAAATAGTACTACAAAATTTTCCAGCTTCTTTAGCCAATTCCTCATTATCCGTAATATGAATACCAGGTCTATATTCCTCAGGCTCATACTCTTTATAAGCTTTTGAATTCATAACAATATTTCTTGTGATTTTTAGTGCTTTACCTGCAATTTCTCTATCTTCGTCTGTAGATAAGTAATTCATCTTAATTTCTGGAGATACTCTTGTATCAGATGATTTTAATTTAATTGAACCTCTGCTAGTTGGTCTTACATTTGTTATGCTGGGCGTAAATGCCGTAAATTTATGAAGGGAACCTTTACCTAATACGTCCGTGCTAGCTGGAGATACATGGAATTGCAAATTAGGAGTTGCTAAATGATCATCACTTTTTACAAATCCACATAAATAACTAGCCCCAACTGTTAGTGGTCCTTTTCTAAATAAGAAATATTTTAGTCCAGTCATAAACTTTTTAGTCATACTATAATAAATGTCATTTAAGCTTTCTAAATTTTTAACTTTATAAACTGGTCTTAACATTAAATGATCTGTTAAATTCATGCCCACACCAGGATGATCTTTGAGTACATTTACATTATTTTTTTTTAAAAGGTCGCCTGGACCAATACCAGAAGCTTGAAGTATATGAGGTGAGCCTATTGTGCCAGAACTTAAAATTACTTCTTTATTTGCTTTAACAGTAATTACATTCTCACCAATCCAATAATTCACTTTGTCTGCTTTTTTATTATCAAACTCGATGTTTTTAACATGAGCATTCGTAACAACTTTTAAATTTTTTCTTTTTTTAATTGGATTGAGATAGCCTACGGCAGTACTACATCTTAGACCATTTCTTACGGTAAAAGGAAAATAACCCATTCCCTCATTGTCACCATTATTAAAATCATCAGTTCTTTTATGACCAAACTCCTCTGCTGCATCCATAAATAAATCGCATACCTTAAAAGTTCCTCTTATTTGCTGAACAGCCAAAGGTCCACCAGATCCATGAAACTCATTTTCACCAAATTGAAAATCTTCAGATTTTTTAAAGTAGGGTAGCACATCTTCCCATGACCATCCTACATTACCAAGTTGTCTCCAATAATCAAAATCGTTAGATTGACCTCTTATATAAAGCATTCCATTAATTGAGGAACTTCCTCCAAGTGTTTTACCTCTCGGGTAAACCATTTCTCTATTGTCACAAAACTCTTCTTTTTCTGTCTGGAAGCACCAATCTGTTTTTGGGTTCAACATTGTTTTAAAATATCCACCTGGAATATGGATCCAAGGGTTACTGTCTTTACTCCCAGCCTCAATCAATAAAACTTTATGATTTGGATTAGCACTTAATCTATTTGCTAGCACACACCCAGCAGATCCAGCACCTAAAATAACATAATCAAAGTTTTCCATAATATTTTTATTATTAAATTTTTTTAAAAATCTTTTAACATATACTTTATAAATTAAATAATAAGATTGAGTAGTTTTATATGAAATATTTAGACGCATTAATTATAGGTGCTGGATTTTCAGGATTATATCAACTTCATTGTTTGAGAGATCAATTAAAATTAAAAACTTTGGTCTTAGAAGAAGGAGATGATGTAGGAGGCACATGGTATTGGAATAGATACCCAGGCGCAAGATGTGACTCAGAAAGTTTTACTTATGGTTTTACTTTTTCAAAAAAAATTTTTAAAAACTGGACTTGGAAAGAAAGATATCCAAAACAAAACGTAATTTTAAAATATCTCAAATATTTTTCAAAAGAATTTAATCTAAAAAAAAACATAGTTTTTAAACAAAAAGTAATATCCTTAAAATATTTTGAAAAAAAAAACTTTTGGAAAATAAAAACTAATAATAAGAAAATTTATTTTGCAAAATATTTAATTTGCGCAGTTGGATCCCTTTCCTCAATTAATTTACCTGAGATAAAAGGAATAAATCAATTTAAAGGTCAACTATACCATAGTGCAAGATGGCCCAAAAAAAAAATTAATTTTAAAAATAAAATTGTTGGACAGGTAGGAACAGGTTCAACAGGGATACAAATTGCACCTGAAATTGCCAAAAAAGCAAAAAAATTAATCTTATTTCAAAGATCTCCAAATTTTAGTATTCCAGCAAGAAATAGAAAATTATCCGCTGCAAACATCAAGAACTACAAAAAAGAATTTGATAAATTAAGAAGCTATTTAAAAAGAACACCAGGTGGGCATCCTTTTGAATTTCCAAAAAAATCGGCATTCGATTTCGACGAAGCTAAGAGAATTTTGATGTACGAAAAATCTTGGCAGTATGGAACTTTATCCTTTAGAGCAACTTTTAATGATATAGTAAAAACCATCAAAGCAAATAAAACAGCAGTTAAGTTTATAGAAAATAAAATATACTCAACTGTCAAAAATGAAGAATATGCAAAGATACTAACTAATTTTGACCACCCATTTACTGCTAAAAGACCAACCTTAAATACAAACTATTATGAGATGTTTAATAAAAAAAATGTAAAATTAGTTGATTTAAAAGAAAACCCAATAATAAAAATTACAAAAAAAGGTATTAAGACAAAAAAAAATGAATTCAATCTGGATAACATTATATTTGCAACAGGTTTTGATGCTTTGACAGGTTCAATCGAAAAATTAAATATAACTGGAAAAAAAGGAATTAAATTGTCTAAATATTGGAAAAGTGGACCTAAAAGTTTTTTAGGACTTCTTGTTCCTAACTTTCCAAATTTATTTATTGTTAGTGGCCCAGGAAGTCCCTCAGTATTAACAAATGTACCAGTGCAAATAGAACAGCATGTTGAATGGATTACCAAATGTATTAAATTTTTAGAAAATAATAAAAGACAAAGTATAGAAAGTACAAATGTAGCAGCAAATAAATGGCAAAAAGAAATTATGAACTCAGTTAAAAAAACATTATTTATGAAAGCTAAAAGCTCATGGTATAAAGGCGACAATATACCTGGCAAGTCAAAGTCTTTTTTACCCTATCCTGGTGGAATGCCAAAATATAGAAAAGCTTGTTTAAAAGTTGAGAAGACAAATTATAAAGAATTGAAAATAATCTAAATGAATAAAATCAATTTCATATTAATTTTTTTTTTTTTGATTTGTAATGTTTTTGCAGCAGAAATAGAAATTATTGTTGATAAGCCTGGTGAAGGAAAGAAAATTATTAATCATTCATGGGTTCAAATCGAATACACAGGTTCTTTTGTTGATGGAAACATTTTTGATACCAACGTTGGAAAAGACAGACCTTTAGTTGTTCAAATAGGTATGAAAGAAGTTATACCTGGTTTTGAAATGGGTATAGTTGGAACCAATAAAGGAACTATTAGAAAAATTAAAATACCTGCTGAACTAGCATATGGAGCAACAGGCGCTGGAAATATAATACCACCAAATTCTGATCTTATTTTTGAGTTCAAGATTATTGATGTTCTAGATCCAAATTATAATTTAATCACATCTGATGAATTAAATAATTTATTGAAAAACAATGCAGTAGTTTTAGATATTAGAACAGAAGATCAATGGATTAAAACTGGTGTAATTAAAGAGTCGTTTCAAGAAACAGCTTTCGATAAAAATGGAAAATTTAATGTTTATCTAATGGATAGAGTAAGAGCTTTAGCTGGAGCAGAGTCTCAAAATATTGAAATTATTTTTGTTAGTCATGATGGTGAAACAGCATCAATTTTAGGCAATGCTTTTGCAGAAGATCTTGGTTTTAAAAATGTTTATGTTCTAGATGGAGGAATTAAAGCTTGGATTAGTGAGGAAAAAGCATTAGTTTCCTTCTTAAAATAACGTCAAATCATTTAGAAAATGAAACTTAAAGATAGGGTAGCAATAGTTACAGGTGGCGGAAAAGGAATAGGACAAGAAATTTGTCTTGGTCTTGTAAAAGAAGGTGCAAAGATTGTTATTGCAGAAATAGATATTGAAAATTCAGAAAAAGCTAAAAAAAAAATTATAGAGGCAGGCAGTGAAGCAATAATTATAAAAACTGATGTTTCAAACCAAAAGAGTATAAACGAGATGGTGGATCAAACTATCAAACACTATGGTAAAATTGATATTTTAATAAACAACGCAGGGATTAGACATGTTAAGAAACTTTTAGATCATACAAAACAAGATTGGGATGATATGATTTCAGTAAATCTTACCGCACCTTTCCTTGCTAGTCAGGCTGTAATTCCACATATGATTAAAAATGGAAAAGGTAAAATTATTAACTTTGGATCGATAGCAAGTTTTATGGGAAGGCCAGATAGGGTAGGATATGTAGCAGCTAAAAGTGGTGTCCTAGGTTTAACAAGAGCCTTATCTGTGGATCTAACTGGAAAAAATATTAATGTAAATACAATTTGTCCAGGCTTAATATCTACCCCATTTAATCAAAAATATGCGGAAGATCCAAAACATGGTGAGGCCTGGGGAAAAGAAACTGTAGTAGGTAGATGGGGGGAGCCAAAAGATATAGTTGGAGCAGCAGTATTTTTATCAAGTGATGAATCTGATTTTATAAATGGATCTGAAATAAAAATTGATGGTGGTTGGCTCTCTTCAAAAGTTAGAAGAGGTGAATTAGATAATGAGTAACTTTGAAAAAAATCTTGAACAAGCGCTTATCAATGCTAAAAGATTAACGGATAAAATTTTAATCGATGGCAAATTAATATCTGCTCAATCAAAAAATAAAATACCAGTATTAAATCCAAGCACAGGTGAGAATATCGGTTCAGCTCCTCAATGTGATAAAAATGATGTTAATACTGCAGTAGAGTCAGCGCATAAAGCTTTTCAAAAATGGAAAAAAATACCAGCAAGGGAAAGAGGAAAAATGGTTGCTGCTGGCGCAAGAAGATTAGAAGAAAGAAAATCCGAAATTGAAACTTTATTATCATTAGATACAGGTAATGCTTTAAGAACACAGGCTATACCAGAAACCGGTGCTTCCATTGAACTTACAAATATGTTTGCAGGTTTATCTGGAGAATTAAAAGGGGAAAATTATCCAACCAATATTCCAAATAGTATTCATTATACCACAAGAGATCCAATAGGGGTTGTTAGTGCAATTGTTCCTTGGAATGCGCCATTATTTTTAACAGTAGCAAAAATCGCTCCAGCTATTGTAGCTGGAAACAGTGTTGTTTTAAAAACTGCTGAACAAGCCCCATTTTGTGCTCTTCTTCTATCAGAGATATTTCAACAAGAACTTCCTCCTGGTGTTTTAAATGTAATTTCTGGCTATGGAGAAGAGTGTGGCGAACCTCTGGTAACTCATGAAAAAGTGAGAAAAGTAACTTTTACAGGATCTTTTACAGTAGGAAAAATTATAGCACAAAAAGCTGCTCCTAAATTATGCCCGGTTACTTTAGAGCTTGGAGGAAAAAATCCAAATATAATAATGAGTGATGCAGATTTAGATATTGCAACTCAAGGGGTTATTGATGGTATGAGATATACTCGACAAGGACAGGCATGTACTGCTGGTTCAAGGGTTTATATTCAGGAAAAAATTTATGACAAAGTACTGGATGGAGCTGTTGATAAATTAAGTAAATTAAAAATGGGAAATGCTCTAGACGAAAGTTCTGATATTGGAGCAATTATTTCTGAAGAACAACTGAAAAGAACTTTGCATTATATGGATATTGCAAAAAAAAACTCTACAACCAATGTTGTGCATGGTGGTAATCAATTAACAGGTGGTGATTATAAAAACGGTTTCTTTTACGAACCTACATTAATGTCAGGTGTTCCTGTTAGTTCTCCAGTTTGTCAGGAAGAAATATTTGGACCTGTTGCTTGTGCGATACCATTTAAAACATTTGATGAAGTAATGAATAGTGCAAATGATACACCATTTGGATTATCAGCAGTATTGTGGACACAAAATTTATCCAGAGCTTTACAGTTCGTAGAGGAAATTGAGGCAGGTTTTGTTCAAGTAAATCAATGTGTAGCGCCTAGAGCAAATGTTTCATATGGTGGATTAAAAATGAGTGGCTTAGGAAAAGAATATGCATTTGACAGCATGGTTAATCATTTTACTCAAAGTAAAACGGTTTTGATTAATAGAGGAAAATCAAATATAGATAATTAAAAATGACAGATCAAATAGCATTTATTGGTGTAGGTAACATGGGTAACCCAATGGCTGACCAATTAGTTAAGGCTGGTAAAAAAGTTAAAGCCTACGATGTCTCGCCAGAAATGATTCAAAAAGCAAAAGAAGCTAATTTAGATATTGTTGACTCATTAGACGAGGTGCTTGAAGGGGCAAATTTTGTAATCTCGATGTTGCCTGAAGGTAAACATGTAAAATCACTATTCTTAGGAGATAAAGGCATAATAGATAAAATTTCAAAGAATGCTTTAATAATTGATTGTTCAACAATTGATATTGAAACTTCATTATTACTTGGCAAGGAATCAAAAAACAGAGGAATTAAAATGATTGATGCACCTGTTACTGGAGGTGTTATGGGAGCAAGAGTTGGAAAATTAAATTTTTTAGTTGGTGGGGATGATGAAGCTGTAAATTTAGCCAGACCATTAATGGATATTATGGGACAAAAAATTTTACATGCAGGACCACAAGGAAGTGGAGTTGGAGTAAAGATTTGTAATAATATGTCTTTAGGAATTTCAATGATAGCAGCATCAGAAGCTTTAATGTTGGCAAAAAGACTTAAGATGGATTTAAAAAAAGTTCACGAAATCATGAAGAATGCATCAGGAAATAATTGGGCATTATCAACTTATACTCCTTTACCTAATTTAACTGATGGTGTTCCATCAAATAATAAATATCGTCCTGGTTTTTCAGCTGCAATGATGACAAAAGATCTTAAACTAGCTAATGATGCTGCAAAATCAGTAAATGCATCAACACCATTAGGAAAACATGCCTTAGATATATTTAATGAATTTTGTGAGGGGGGTGATAGCGAAACAGATTATTCAGGTATATCTAAAAAAATAGGTGGAGATGCTTGGGACTATCCTTTTGACCCTAAGGGTAACAAATAGCCACTATTAAACCTTAAGTTGTATTTATTAAGAGTGTAGCAATTAATCATTTTACATTTGACGACCAATGAGTTTTACTTCCTCAATTATTAAGACTTAATAACAATAAAGAGAGGGATAAATAATGAAAAAAATCACTTCAATGATTTTAGCTTTAGTATTTGCAGTTTCAGTAATTGGATCTGCTTCTGCTAAAACATTAAAAATCCAACTTACTTTTCCTAAAACATCATACGATGGACAAATCGTAAAAATGTGGACTGACAGAGTAACAAAATTAACTCGTGGAGAGTTAAAATTTGAACTTCTTTCTAAAGGTGAAGTTGTTGGTATGAAAGAAACACTAGAAGCCGTTGACAAAGGTCTAGTAGATGGTGGTGCAGCATGGACTCACTACTGGTCAAACTATCACCCAGCAGCGATGCTATTTGGATCGCCAGTTGCAGGTGGAGGAATTGGTTTAAGTACTAAATCTTGGTTAGCATGGTATTTCGATAATGGTGGTAAAGAATTATACGACCAATTATGGAGCGAAATGGGAATGAATGTTAAAGGTTTCGTGATGGCATCATCAGGACCTGAAGCATTAGGTTGGTTCAAAGAGCCAATTAAAAACATGGATGATTTCAGAAAATACAGATTCAGAACTCCTCCAGGAATTCCAGGACAAACATACAAAGATATCGGTATTGCATCAGTATCTTTATCAGGTGGTGATATATTACCAGCACTTGAAAAAGGAACTATCGATGCTGCTGAATGGTGTTGTCCAAAACCAGACTCAGTTTTTGGTTTTCAAAAAGTTCTTAAAAACTACTATCTACAAGGATTACACCAAAACGTAGTTAATGGTGATATCTATATTAATGGAGATGTTTATAATTCTTTAACTGACCATCAAAAATATGCAATGGAAGTTGCATCTGAAGCGATGATCACACGAAACATCACTAATAGAGCTGTAGAAAATGGGAAAGCGTTAATTGACCTTACTGAAAATCACGGTGTAAAACTTTGGGATACACCAGCTGATTATTTCACAGAGTACATGAACGCTGCTCAAGCAACTCTTAAAAAGAATGCTGCATCAAATGCTTTCTTTAAAGAAGTTTATGAGCACATGACTGCACATGCTAAAATTGTAGTACCTTTTATTGCACAAATGGAAACATCTGATGCATCAATTGGAACTGCATTCGCATCACAACAGTAAGTAAATATAAAAACGGGGATTGTTAAAAATCCCCGTTTTTTTACAAATTTAATTTAAATAAATATACTTGTTAAATGGTTGATAAAGACTCAGAACCAAAGGTTAAAGAAAATCTAGATATCACAGATGAGCTTATAGCCGAAAGAAGAACAAGTTTAAAAATGCCTGAGGATATGACTCCTTGGATGGCAAAAACAATAGAATTTATAGACTCAAAAATGCTGATTACAGGCAAGATATTTGCCTGGTTAACTATTTTTCTGATTTATGCAATGATCCATGAGGTAATTGGAAGGCATTTTTTTAATAGACCAACTCTATGGTCATTCGACATAAGTAGAATGTTGGCAGGTGCTTTATTTATGCTTGGAGCTGCATATACATTATCAAAAGGAATTCATATTAGAGCTGATTTCCTTTATCGAAATTGGTCAGTAAAAAATCAAGCAAGAGTAGATTTATTTTTATATTTAATATTTTTTATACCAGGGTTTCTCGTATTTTTCTTTGTAAGTTTTGATTATGCTTATACCTCAATTTGTGGAAGGTCCAATTTAGAAGAATGTTTAGGTGGCAAAGTAAGAATTCAAAGAGCAATGGATACAACTTGGATGCCAATTATGTGGCCTTTAAAAAGTTGTATGCCAATTGGCGCATTTTTACTTTTAGTACAAGGTGTATCCGAAATTTTAAAAACTTATTATGCTTTTGTTAAGGGGAGATGGCCATAATGGATTTCTTTAGTCCAGAAATTATAGGAGCAATAATGATTGGTTGCATGCTATTTGCAATCTTTGTTGGGTTTCCAATTTCATTTACTTTAATATTTTTAGGCCTTGTTTTTGGATATTGGGGTTTTGGAAAATTAGTATTTTACTTAATGACTCTTCAGTTCAATATGATTATGACGGAGAACACACTCGCCGCCGTGCCACTCTTTATTTTTATGGGAATTTTAATGGAACAAGCAGGTCTAATGGAAAGATTGTTTAATGCAGTTCAATTAATGCTTTCTAAGACAAGAGGAGCTTTGTTTTATGCAGTAATGTTTGTCTCAACAATTTTTGCAGCTGCAACTGGAATTGTTGGTGCATCAGTTACAATCTTAGGGATTATGGCAGGTAAAACTATGATTAGAACTGGTTATGATACTAGGCTATCTGCTGGTTTAATCTGTGCTGGTGGAACTCTTGGAATTTTAATTCCTCCAAGTATTATGTTAGTTGTAATGGGACCTGTTTTAGAAATTCCTGTTACAGATTTATTTGCTGCTGCTATAATGCCAGGAATTCTATTAGCATGCTTATATGCTGCTTATACAACATTAAGATGTTATCTTAATCCAAAACTTGGACCTGTTTTACCAGCAAACGAACAACCAACTAATATGGCTAAGGTTTGGTATGAATTTATTATGGGATTAATTCCCCCTGCAGGTTTAGTTTTTTTTGCACTAGGGAGTATTCTATTTGGTCTTGCTACTCCAACCGAAGGAGCTGGTATGGGAGCGTTTGGTGCCATCTTACTTGCACTAGCATATAAAAAATTAACTCTGCCAGGTTTGAAAGATGCTCTTTTAAAAACTTTAGAGATTACAGCTTTAATAATGTTTTTAGTTGCTGCATCGAACTTTTTTGGAGCAGTATTCTCAAAATTAGGAACTCCATCTCTGTTAACTGATTTCCTTTTAAATTTAGAGGTAAATAGATATGTAATATTAGCAATTATAATGGCTGCTATTTTTTTATTAGGATGGCCTTTAGAGTGGGTACCAATAGTTTTAATAGTATTGCCAATTGTATTACCTTTAGTAATAGAGTTAGGATTTAATCTTACATGGTTTGCAATATTAGTGGCCGTTAATCTCCAAACCGCCTGGCTCTCACCTCCTGTCGCATTATCTGCTTATTTCTTAAAAGGTGTAGTTCCAGAGTGGGATTTAAAAGATATTTATCTTGGCATGATGCAATTCATGGTTATCCAAGTAATTGGTTTAGTATTAATTATAATATTTCCAAAAATAGCATTATGGTTGCCTGGGGTAATGTACCCATCACCTTAGCTAGGCTTATTTATTTGAGGTATAATAGTTCCAATTAAAATTATTGCTAAGGATATAAAAACCTTTGTTGAAATCGGAGAGTCGATTATTAACCAAGACATTGTAGCACCAATAGGACCTGTTAAAGGATACATCAAACTAATTCTACCCACTGGGACTCTTCTAAGAGCAAAATTATAAAATAAATATGCTCCAAATGTTATACAAGATAAAGTTATAGCTGCTAAAACTGGAGGTGAAAAATTTAGATAATTTTGATATTCAAAACTTGAATTTGGCCAAATTATAAAAAGAACTAATAAAGAAAGAATAGCACCAATAAAATATTGATAAGTATTAACCCCCAATTGATCAACTTTAGTTTGCATAAATTTTCTTCCCAAAACCTCATTCACAGAAACGCAAATCATTCCTAAAAAAATTATTAAATCACCAACGTAATTTCCTTGCCCTGACTTTGTTTGACTTGTAAGTAAAATTAAAGTTCCAATAATTGTAATAAATGCTCCAATAATTACTTTTATTTCAATTTTTTCTTTTAAAAAAATTCTTGCAACAAATGGTTGCCATATTGGCAAAGTGCTAATTAAAGCAACTCCATTTACTGGTGAGGTTAGCAGAAGACCAATATGAAAACTTAAAGTAACTAGAAATGGGTTTAATAAACCCATTAAGAAGGGCGTAAACCCAATTCTTTTAATTTTTAAATCTGCTCTCATGATTAAAGCAAAAATTAACATCAAACTAAATGCTAAAGAGAATCGTACCGCCATTAAGTCCATTACATAAAATTCCTGTAATGCTAATTTCACAAACGGCGGACCTGATCCAAAGCCTATCACTGCCACGAACATAGAAACGTAGCCAATATTGTTTTTTAGAAAATTCATGTAATTACAAAATTTTGGTTATCGCTATTATAGACATATAAAAATTTTAGTTTAAGGTTACATTAGTGAGTGAGAATATAGAATTAAAAAATTTTGAATTAGCCACAGTAAACCCAAGCAATAAAACATGGACATCAATTGATTTATTTTGCTTTTGGGCTAATAGTATACAAACCATTGCAGGTTTCGCATTAATAGCCTCTTTGTATTTAATATATAATCTTAGTACGGTACTTGTCTTAACTTCTTCATTAGCCGCCTCTATATTGATTTATTTTTTTATTTCATTGATTGGCAAACCATCACAGAAGCACGGATTACCTTTTCCCGTTATGCTTAGAATGTCTATGGGGTTAAATGGAGCCAAATTTTTAAGTCTTTTAAGATCTGTTATTGGTATTTTTATGTTTGGTATTCAAACATTTTTCATATCAAAATCAATTACATATCTAATTAGAATTTTTATTTACTATAACTTAGATAGTCAAATTTTAGATGGTCAAGTATTTTTAGCCTTTTTTCTAGGGTTAAATATTATCGACTGGTTTTCATTAATATTAACTTTTGTTATTCAATATTTTTTATTTACAAACGGACAAAGGTTTAATCAAAGATTTTTACAGTTTTCATCCATTTTCGTTTATTTAGGTTTATTTATTTTTTTTTTAATTTTAACTTCTGAAAATCACACACAAATTTTTCAGTCTCTTAAATCAAATACAACAGACGGAAATTTTTTTTCAAGATCAAACATTTTACCTTTTGTAGTTTTAACGGGTACAATCTTCTCTTACTTCTCCATTGTGTTGTTAAATTTTGGAGATTTTTCTAGATACGTCAAAACAGAAAAAGATCTAAAATTGGGAAATCTAAATCTTTTTCTAAATATGATTTTGTTTTCTTTTTTAGCAACAACTATAGTTGTTGGAGTTGATGTAGTTTTAAATCAAAAGCTTATTGTTGTTGATCAAATACTCACTAAACCAATGGATATTATTGGAAAATTAGACAACACTGGCCTAACTGTTTTTGTTCTAATTTTTATAATTTTCTCATCTCTATCTACTAATTTAATTTCTAATTATGTGCCTACACAAAATAGTATAATAAATTTTATTCCAAATAATTTAGATCTTAAAACTTCTGGATTATTAATTTTATTAATTGGTTTTATTGCTGGAGGTTTGTGGCCCTCTTTTTTAAGTCAAATAGGTGTAATAAATATTATTGATAGCTTGGCAGCTTTTTTTGGGCCTATCTTTGGTATTATAATTGCAGATTACTACTTGGTGAAAAAAGAGAAGGTAAATCACAAAGATCTTTTTTTTTTAAGAGAGGGAAATGAGTACATGTACGCTAGTGGCTGGAATTATAAAGCGTTGTATTCACTTCTTATAGGCTTTATTTTCTCATTTTCATTGCTTTGGAACATTAATTTTTCAGATATAAAATCATTTTCTTGGATTATAGGATTTGTCGTTTCGTTTTTTATATATTATCTTCTAAATGAAAAATAATTATGAAGGCATTAGTTTACACAGGCGTTGAAAAACTGATCTATAGAGATGAAAAAGATCCAGTTGAGACAAGTGGAGAGAGCATATTAAAAGTCCATGCATCTGGCATATGTGGCTCAGATATGCATGCATATCACGGCAAAGATGAGAGAAGAATTGCTCCACTAATAATTGGTCATGAAGTGAGTGGTGTAATTCAAAATGGTAAATTCCAAGGAAAAAATGCTGTTTTGAATCCATTAATTACTTGCGGAAAGTGTGAATATTGCACAAGTGGAAGAGAGCATTTGTGTCCACACAGAGTTCTTCTAGGTATGAACAGACCATACGAGAGACAGGGAGTCTTTGCTGAATTAGTCTCTTCTCCTAATCAAAATATTTATGAGGTTCCAGATCATCTAAATCTTAATGAAGCGGCTATAGCAGAACCAACAGCAGTTGCTTTGCATGCTGTCTTAATGGGAGAAAGTTCGCTTACGAAACCTTTATCTGAATGTAGAACTTTAGTTCAAGGTGCTGGAGCAATTGGATTATTGTGCTCTTTAATATTATCTAAAATTAAAGGAAATACAGATATTGTTATGTCTGATCCAAATAATTTGAGACTAACAAAATGTTCAAAATATTTCGAGGGAAAATTTGTTCATCCATCAGACAAAGAAATACAAAATGACAGTTTTGATATTGTATTTGATACAGTAGGCTTAGAAGTTTCAAGACAACAATCGATCTCGGTTATTAAACCTGGTGGTACCATAATACATATTGGGTTAACTCAACCAGCTGGGCAGTTCAATTTTAGAAAAGCAACTTTACAAGAAGTCACCTTTATTGGGACTTATTGTTATACTAATAAAGACTTTGAAAACACCATCAAAATTCTAGCAGATAAGAAAATTGGTGAATTAGACTGGATTGAGTATAGAGAGTTAAAGAAAGGTGCAGAAGCCTTCAAACAAATTCATGATGGAAGTTGTTCATCACCAAAAATTGTTCTGTTACCTTAGAGGTAAATTTTAAATTATAGTTGATAAATTGTTATATTTTATTATATGAGATCCGTGTTTAAAAAATTTATCAAAATAATAGTAATTTATTTTTTACTTGTAACGTCGGTTACTGCTGAAGAACTAATGGTTTTTAATTTCACTGAGGAGGAATTAAATTCATTAGATGTCAGAAAAGTAAGAGGAGCTGATGCAAAAACAGCTTATTCTATTGGAAATAATGAGAAAGGAAATTATTTAAAAGCAGTAGCAGAAAATGCAGCATCAGGAGTAGGCAAAGAAATAAAAATTAATTTAGACAAAACCCCTTTTATAAATATTACTTGGAAGATTGAAAAAGATCTTAAAGGCATAAAAGAGAATACAAAAAAAGGACATGATTTTGCTGCTAGAGTTTTTGTAATCAAAAAAACTGGTGCAACCCCACTATCAAATAGAGCTATTAATTATGTTTTTTCAAGCAATTCAAATGTAGGAGAAACATGGCCCAGCCCTTATACAAAGAAATCCATCGATAGCGTTCTGGCTTCAACAAAGTCAAATTTAAATGAATGGGTCACAGTAAAAGCTAATGTAAAGGAAGATTTTAAAAAATTTCATGATTTAGACGTTGAAGAGCTTTCAGGAATTGCAATTATGGCAGATACCGATAATTCAAAACTAACCGCAGTTAGTTATTACCAAAATATTTTTTTTTCCTCTGAGTAAAATTTTAATTAAGATACTTTTTTAAACCAAAACTTAATAAAGACAGTATTATTGCAGCAAAAACATCAAGAATTGGAGTGGCTTCTGGATATCCGAAATTCCATAATATAACACCAATTAACCAAATTATATAAATTTTCATTTTGTATTAATCATTAGTATAAAAAATATTTTCACTTTGATATTATTATTTTTATGAAAAAATTTAAATCAAGTTTTAATGTATACTATGAGGATACAGATGCTGGTGGAGTAGTTTATTACGCAAATTATTTAAAATTTATAGAGCGTGCTAGAACTGATGCTATAGCATCTGTAAATTTTACAAATTCTAAACTGAGAGAAAATTATGGAATATATATAATTGTTAAATCTTGTAATTTAAATTTTATAAAACCTTCAAGGTTAGAAGATAAACTTGATATTTTTTCTGAAATTGTAGAAGTAAAGAATGTATCAATTAAAATGAAGCAAGACATTTTTATAAAAGATAATTTAATTTTAACTGCAGATGTTCATTTGGCTACAATCAATAAAGAGGGTAAACCAATCAAAATGCCTGAAAAACTTAAAGAACTATTAATTAAATAGTTTTTTTTACTTTAATAAATAAATTAGTCATTTTATTTACATTAATTCTACCTGTATTTACGTTTCTTGGACTTGGGTGATAAGAACCCACCAATAAAATATTATTTGGCAGCTTAAAGAATTTACTATGCCCAAATTTGACATTTGAATCAATTTTGTAATGTTTTTTGTAAAATTCTATACAAGCATCAAAAGCAATTTTCCCAAGTGCAACAACAATCTTTAAATTTTTTAAGTATTCAATTTCATTATTAAAAAATTTAAAGCAAGTGTTTAGCTCTTTTTTTGTTGGTTTGTCTCCAGGTGGAACACATTTTAAAGCAGTAGTAATAAATATATCTTTTAATTTAAGTCCATCATTTCTGTGGTCTGAATTTGGTTGGTTAGATAAATTTGCCTTGTATAGACATTTATATAAAAAATCAGACGATCTATCTCCTGTAAAAACTCTTCCAGTTCTATTTCCCCCGTGTGCAGCAGGCGCCAAACCAACAAATAAAATCCTAGCTTTTGGGTCACCAAACCCTGTTATTGGTTTTCCCCAATATTTTTCATTTATGTATTGTTTTCTTTTTTCTTTAGCTATTTTTTTTCTAAAACTCACCAACCTAGGGCATTTTTTGCAGCTCACTATCAAATTTTCAAGTTTTTCAAAATCATTAGTCATAATTATTAATTTTTAATCTCTATGTCTTATACTATAATTAACTTAAATTATGAATGTTGGTTTTATTGGTGTTGGCTATATGGGTTATGGGATAGCCAAAAATATTTTAATAAATGGAAATAACCTATTTGTTATTGCAAATAAAAAAAGAGCACCAATAGATAAAATTGTAAGCGATGGTGCTATTGAGGTAAAATCTTACAATGAATTGTGTGAAAAAAATTTAGATGCATTATTTCTTTGTGTTACTAATACTCCAATCGCTCTTAGTATTGCTGAAAAAGTCTCAACTTTACTAAAAGACAATACATTAATTATTGATGTTACAACACATAACCAAAATGGATCTATTCAGATGGAACAGATTTTTTCAAAACAAAAAATTAACTACATTGAATGCCCCGTAATGGGAGGTCCCGTTCAAGCAGAAGAAGGTGTTTGTGGAGGTATTGTTGGAGCATCGGAGGAAAATTTTAAAAAATCTGAAGTTTATTTAAAAGCTTTTTGTAAAGATTATTTCCATTTCGGAGAAGTGGGTAAGGGTGCAAAGTCAAAGTTACTAAATAATTTTTTGTCACTCGGCACCGCAACAAATGTTATTGAATTCATCAAGAGCGCAAAAAAATTAGATATTGATTTAGAAAAACTTTTTGCAGTAGCAAAATTAGGATCTGGAAACTCAACAGCTTTAAATAGAATTTTTGATAATGTACTTAAGGACGATTATACTGGATTTAAATTTTCAACTTCTAACACTTTAAAAGATCTTACTTATATTCATGAAATGCTGAAAGATTTAGGTAATGCAGAAAAATTAGCAGATGTAAAAAAATCTTTTTATAAAAAAGCTGTTGATGAAGGTAATGGAGATCTATTTATAAGTGAACTGATACAAAAAGATTAATTATTCTTTTTTTTTGTCAGCAAATACAATAGCTATAAGTAATAATGCTGTCCAAAACATCGCCGCTAAACTTTTTACAGCACTCGTTTCAGCACCCCACAAATCAAAAAAAAATGCTCCAATAAGAATTCCAATTATATAAATTATTACTACTAATCTAGTTTGAGTCATTTAGTTGCTTCTTTTTAAATAACGACATTCCATTATTTTTTTTATGTTCATAGGATTCTTTGAAACTTTCCAACTGCCACCCTTGCATTCTCTTCTGAATATCTTCTAAATTTTGTTTTTTCCACTCATCTTTAGTATTCTGGTCTTTCCAAATCTTCTTTTCATCATTGTCTCTTCCACAGCCATAACAATATCCAGTTACAGGATCCATTTTGCAAATGCTTATACAGGGTGAAACTATCATTTTTTTTATATATTTATATCCTTTTACACTATTATTCTGATTGGACAAATTAGATCAATACTATATAAAACAGCTTAAATTTGGGCGAGTGGCGGAATTGGTAGACGCGTTGGTCTTAGGAACCAATAGTGCAAGCTGTGAAGGTTCGAGTCCTTTCTCGCCTACCATAAATAGATTATGAAAGTAACAATAGAAAATAAAAAAGGTTTAGAAAAAGATCTTAAAGTATTTATAGATAAAAAAACAATCTCAGGCTTTATGGATGAGAAATATGAAGAAATAAGAAAAGATGTTGTCATAAAAGGTTTCAGACCCGGTAAGGTGCCTACCGAAATATTAAAAAGACAATTTGGTAAAGCCGTTTATGGTGAAGTAATTGATAAATTGCTAAAAGATACAACAACAAAAGCTCTAGAAGAAAATAAAATCAAACCAGCTGGACAACCAAAAATAGATTTAAAGTCTTTTGGTGAAGGTAAAGATTTAGAATACATCATTTCAGTTACCGAATTGCCAGAGGTTTCTGCAAAAGGACTAAGCTCAATTAAAGTAGATGAGTATGTTGTAAAAATTGATCCAAAAGAAACAGATAAAAGAATTAGTGAAATTGCAAAAAATCAGAATAATTTCAAGGATGCAGAAACAAATTATAGCTCAAAAATTAATGATCTTGTAATTTTTGATTATAAAGGAACTATTGACGGCAAAGAATTTAAGGGTAACGAGGGTAAAAATACCCAATTAATTCTTGGAAAAGATTTATTTATAAAAGGTTTTGATAAACAATTAGAAGGCGTTAAATCAGGTGATACAAAAAATGTAGAAGTAAATCTGCCTGAAAATTTTCCTGAAAAAGAACTTGTTAATAAAAGTGCTGTATTTGAATGCAAGGTTACAGCAGTAAGAATTCCAGAAGAAGTAAAAATTAATGATGATTTTGCTAAAAATATGGGCGCAAAAGATTTAGCAAATTTAAAAGAACTTATTTCAAAACAAATTAATGATGAATATAAAAATTCATTAGCCATGATTACAAAGAAAAGTATTCTTGAACAAATAGAGAAAGAAAAATTAGACCAATTACCTGGGAATTTAATTGAACAGGAAGTCAAAATATTATCTCAGGGAATGAAGGAAGATGAAGTTAAAAAGAACCAAAAATCATTAGAGGAACAAGCTAAGAAAAGAATTAAAACTGGATTAATTTTAAATGCTTTTGGTGAGGAAAATAAAATCAATGTATCCCAGGAAGAAATTAATGTGGAAATACAAAAACAATTTAGAATGATGCCAGGTCAAGAGAAGATTGTTAAAGATTATTATGAACAAAATCCAGCAGCCATAGATAGTTTAAGAGGACAAATTTACGAAGAAAAAATAATTGAAGAAATTAAGAAAAAAGCAAAAACTACAAAAAAAGAAATTACCAAAGAAGAAGCTGAGAAAATTCTAAAACAAGAAAACGAAAATAACATTAAAGAGCAAGCTAAACTTTCTAAAAAAGATGATGATGAAAAAAATAAGAAAAAAACTGAACCAAAAAAAAAGGAAGTAAAAACAAAATCAAAAGAAACAAAAAAAACTAAAACTCCCGCATCAAAACCAAAAAAAGTAAAAAAGGTTAGCAAAAAGTAATCACAAGTTGTATAAGAATAATCGAATCGATTATGTCTATTAAAATTCCAGAACAATTAAACACCCTCATTCCTATGGTTGTCGAACAATCTAGTAGAGGAGAAAGGGCGTATGACATTTATTCCAGACTACTTAAAGAGAGAATTGTATTTGTAGTTGGTCCCATAAATGATGCAGTTGCATCATTAGTTACTGCGCAATTATTATTTTTAGAATCAGAAGATCCTAAAAAAGAAATCTCTTTATATATAAATAGTCCTGGTGGACTTGTAACAGCTGGACTTGGTATTTATGATACAATGCAATACATTAAACCAGAAATAAGTACTTTGTGTATAGGTCAAGCAGCAAGCATGGGTTCATTTTTACTTGCAGCTGGCGCTAAAGGAAAAAGATTTTCATTGCCAAATTCAAGAATAATGGTTCATCAACCTTCTGCTGGTTTTCAAGGACAGGCAACAGATATTGAAATTCATGCTAATGAAGTTTTATCTCTAAAGAAAAGATTAAATGAAATTTACTCAAAACATACTGGAAAATCAGTTGATGAAATTAAATCAGCATTAGAAAGAGATAACTTTATGACTCCTGATAATGCAAAAAGTTTTGGTCTTATAGATAAAGTGGTAGAAAAAAGAGAATAGGTCACAATATATAGTTTGTCCACAACCTATACTTGATTACTTTGCATCATATGTATTAAAGTATAAAAATTGATTCGAATAAAAAATTATGAGCAACAATAAAAATATTCTTTACTGTTCTTTTTGCGGCAAGAGCCAACACGAAGTTAGAAAATTAATTGCCGGTCCAACTGTGTTCATTTGTGATGAATGCGTAGAACTTTGTATGGATATTATAAAAGAAGAAAGCAAAGATAATTTTGTAAAACATCAAGATGGCTTACCTTTGCCAAAAGAAATATGTAAAGTTCTTGATGATTATGTGATTGGACAATCTCACGCAAAAAAAGTTTTATCAGTTGCAGTTCATAATCATTACAAAAGATTGAATTACGAAAATAAAACAAGCAAAACTGTTGAGCTGTCAAAATCAAATATTATGCTGGTAGGTCCAACAGGTTGTGGAAAGACATTATTGGCTCAAACTCTTGCAAGAATACTTGATGTACCTTTTACTATGGCTGATGCAACAACATTAACTGAAGCAGGATACGTAGGTGAAGATGTTGAAAATATAATTTTAAAATTATTACAGGCAGCAGATTATAATGTTGAAAAAGCTCAAAGAGGAATTGTCTATATCGATGAGGTTGACAAAATTAGTAGAAAGTCAGAAAATCCATCAATTACTAGAGATGTATCTGGTGAAGGAGTTCAGCAAGCCTTATTAAAAATTATGGAGGGAACAGTGGCAAGCGTTCCTCCTCAAGGGGGAAGAAAACATCCACAACAAGAATTTCTACAAGTAGACACAACTAACATTTTATTTATTTGTGGAGGAGCTTTTGCTGGCCTTGATAAAATAATATCGCAAAGAGACAAAGGGTCTTCTATTGGATTTGGAGCGGAGGTAAAAACTTTAGAAGATAAAAAAACTGGAGAATGGATGAAAAATCTGGAGCCCGAAGATTTATTAAGATATGGGTTGATCCCAGAATTTATTGGCAGATTACCAATTACAGCTACTCTTGAAGATTTGGATGAAAAATCTTTAGTAAAAATTTTACAAGAGCCAAAAAATTCTTTGATTAAACAGTACCAAGAATTATTTAGATTAGAAGGAGTAAAATTAACATTTAAAGATCAGGCAGTTAAAGATATTGCTAACAAAGCTATAAGTAAGAAAACTGGAGCTAGGGGATTAAGATCAATTTTAGAAAATTTATTACTTAAAACCATGTTCGACCTTCCTGGTCAAGATAACATAGAAGAAGTTATTATTGATGCTGGGGCAACTAAGGGTACCTCTCAGCCAATTATCGTTCATACTAAGAACAAATCAAAAACAGAAAAGACTTCTGCGGCTTAATAAGAGTTAATAAACAAAAGTTTCCTATTGCATTATAAAATATAATATCCATATTTATAGTATGGAAGTTAAATCAATACAGCCCTTATTACCATTAAGAGACATAGTGGTGTTTCCAAGTATGGTAATTCCTCTATTTGTAGGAAGAGATAAATCTATCACTGCTTTAAATGAAGTAATGAAAAGTGACAAAAAAATAATATTAGTTACTCAAAAAAATTCTGAAGTTGATGATCCAAAAAAAAATGATGTATTCTCTTATGGATGTGAAAGCAACATATTACAACTTTTAAAACTTCCAGATGGTACAGTTAAAGTTTTGGTTGAAGGAATTAAAAGAGTAAAGATTGTTGATTTTAAGGATGATGAAAAATTTATTACTTGTACATATGAACATCAAAAAGATGTATTTAACAAAGATGAAGATTTATTACCTCTAGCACTCACAGCAGTAAGAAGATTAGAAAAATTGACATCCGTAAATAAAAAAGTCTCATCAGAAACAATTAACAATATTAAACAATTAAAAGATCCATCTAAAATTGTAGATAATATTGTGTCAAACCTAAATGCATCTATATCTGAAAAACAACAAATATTCGAAACATTGGATGTTAAAAAAAGATTAAATGCAGCTATTAAAATGATGGAAAGTGAAACAAGCATCATTGGAGTAGAAAAAAGAATTAGAGGAAGAGTTAAAACTCAAATGGAAAAAACCCAAAGAGAGTATTATTTAAACGAACAATTAAAAGCAATTCAAAAAGAATTAGGTGAAATCGAAGATGGTAAAGATGAAACGACAAATTTAAAAAAATCAATTCAAAAAGCTAAAATGCCGAAAGAAGTTGAGAAGAAGTGTATGTCAGAGCTTAAGAAATTAAAAAATATGAGCCCTATGTCTGCAGAAGCAACAGTTGTTAGAAATTACTTGGATTGGATGATCGATCTTCCTTGGTTTAAAAAAAATGATGTAGATATTGATTTGAATAAAGGTCTAAAGATTTTGGATGAAGATCATTTTGGTTTAGAGAAGGTAAAAGAGAGAATTATAGAATTTCTAGCTGTTCAAAAAAGAATGGATAAAATTAAAGGACCAATTTTATGTTTAGTTGGACCCCCAGGTGTTGGAAAGACATCACTTGGAAAATCAATAGCTAAGGCTACTAATAGACAGTTTATTAGGATGTCATTAGGAGGTGTTAGAGATGAGGCAGAAATAAGAGGTCATAGAAGAACATACATTGGATCTTTACCTGGAAAAATAATTCAAATGATGAAGAAAGCTGGTACGAAAAATCCTTTATTTTTATTAGATGAAGTTGATAAAATTGGAAATGATTACAGAGGAGACCCCTCTTCAGCTTTATTAGAAGCATTAGATCCAGAACAGAATACAGCCTTTAATGATCACTATTTAGAAGTTGACTATGATTTGTCTGATGTAATGTTTGTAACAACTGCAAATACGTTAAATATTTTACCACCACTTCTTGATAGAATGGAAGTTATAAGAATTCCTGGATACACAGAGGATGAAAAAATAAATATTGCAAACAAGTATTTGCTACCTAAACAAGTAAAAGAAAATGGTGTGAAAGAAGGTGAGCTAAATTTAGAAGATGGGACAATAAAAGAGATAATTAGAAGTTACACAAGAGAGTCTGGTGTTAGAAATTTAGAAAGAGAAATTTCTAAAGTAACAAGAAAAGTTGTTAAAAAAGTAGTAAGTGGTGAAGCTGAAAAGGTTCTAGTAAACGATAAAAATATTCCAGACTTCTTAGGAATTAAAAAATTCAAATTTGGTGAAGTAGAAGAAAAAAATAAAACTGGAATAGTCATAGGACTAGCGTGGACCGAGGTAGGAGGAGAAATACTTAAAATCGAGACTGTTAATATGCCAGGCAAAGGTAGAATGCAAATAACAGGTAAACTTGGGGATGTTATGCAAGAGTCAGTTAAGGCTGCAAAGTCTTATGTCAGATCAAAAAGTTTAGAATATGGTATAATTCCACCTTTCTTTGAAAAAAAAGATTTTCATATCCATGTTCCTGAAGGAGCTACGCCTAAAGATGGACCATCAGCTGGTATAGCAATGGTTACATCTATTGTATCATCAATCACAAACATCCCTGTAAATAGAGAGATTGCCATGACTGGTGAAGTAACAATTACAGGACAAGTTTTACAAATTGGTGGTTTAAAAGAGAAATTACTAGCTGCACACAGAGCGGGGGTTAAAAAAGTATTAATACCTAAAGAAAATGAAAAAGATTTAGTAGATATTCCTAAAAAAGTAAGAGAAGACATTAAAATCATTCCTGTAGAAACAGCAGATGAAGTGCTTAAAATTGCACTTACAAAAGAGCTAAAACCTGTGGAATGGACTGAAGTAGATAAAATTTCAGAGGGTAAAAAAGACGATAAATCTCAAGCTAGTATTCAGTAATAAACAATTTACTTTATTAATCCGTTGATGTAATAGTACCAAGATTTTGGGTGGTTAGCTCAGTTGGTAGAGCATCTCGTTTACACCGAGGGGGTCAAAGGTTCGAGTCCTTTACTACCCACCATTTACACCTGTGGGGGTGTAGCTCAGTTGGTTAGAGCACCTGCCTGTCACGCAGGGGGCCGAGGGTTCGAGTCCCTTCACTCCCGCCATTATTCGAGTAAAACTAGGCATAAAAATGTGACATATCTTCACTTTTAGTTGATATAATAGTTGTTACATAGGATTCAAATGCTTGCGGAATTTTTAAAAGATTATCTACCGATAATATTATTTTTGATAATAGCTTTAGGCTTGAGTCTCGCCTTTGTAGCAATTAATTATATTGCTGCTCCAAGCAAGCCTGATCCTGAAAAACTTTCAGCTTATGAATGTGGATTTGAACCTTTCAATGACTCTAGAATGGAATTTGATGTTAGGTTTTATTTGGTTGCAATATTATTTATAATTTTTGATTTAGAAATTGCATTTTTATTTCCGTGGGCGATCTCACTTGGTGAAATTGGTTTATATGGATTCTGCTCAATGATGTTATTTTTATTTATTTTAACTGTTGGATTTATTTACGAGTGGAAAAAAGGAGCTTTAGATTGGGAATAAAATGAATTTACAAGATAGAAAAAAAGATATCCCAGAAGAGTTTAAACAATTAGCTCAAGATTTTAGTGATAACGGTTTTATAACAACATCACTGGATAATCTTGTTAATTGGGCAAGAACAGGTTCATTGCATTGGATGACTTTCGGACTAGCTTGTTGTGCTGTTGAAATGATGCAAACATCTATGCCAAGATATGATCTTGAAAGATTTGGTGCAGCACCAAGGGCATCACCACGTCAATCTGATGTGATGATAGTAGCAGGTACTTTAACAAATAAAATGGCTCCTGCACTTAGAAAAGTTTACGACCAGATGCCTGAACCAAGGTATGTAATATCTATGGGAAGTTGTGCAAATGGTGGTGGCTACTATCATTATTCATACTCTGTAGTGAGAGGATGCGATCGAGTGGTACCTGTTGATGTATATGTTCCTGGATGTCCTCCTTCAGCTGAAGCACTACTTTATGGAATTTTACAATTACAGAAAAAAATTAGAAATAAAGGTTCTTTAGAAAGATAAAAATGAAAAATCTTGTGGACTTGGAAAAGTTTATAAATTCTGAATTAACATCTAAAATAAATAATTCATTTATTAAGCATGATAATATTTATATAAATATAGATCATGATGAATTAGTTGATGTTATTTCTTTCTTGAAGACCAATAAAGAAACTAAATTTAGGCAATTAATCGAAATCACAGCTGTAGATTACCCAGAAAATGAAAATAGATTTAAGATAGTTTATTTACTATTAAGTCATGAATATAATCAAAGAATTATTATTGATTATTCAATAAAAGAAAATGAATTAATTTCCTCATTAACCTCAATATTTCCTGCAGCAAATTGGATGGAAAGAGAAGTATTTGATATGTATGGGTTAAACTTTAAAAATCATCCTGATTTAAGAAGAATTTTAACTGATTATGGTTTTCAGGGACATCCTTTAAGAAAAGATTTTCCTCTTACTGGCCATAATGAGGTTCGTTATAGCGAAGAACAAAAAAAAGTGATCTATGAGCCTGTAAAATTAGAACAAAATTACAGAAATTTTGATTACGAGAGTCCTTGGGAAGGAACCAAATACATTAAAGAAATTAAAAAAAGCTGATGGCAAAAGAAAAAAAAACACTAAATTTAAATTTTGGACCACAACACCCTGCAGCACATGGTGTTTTAAGATTAATACTACAATTAGATGGAGAAGTTGTTGAAAAAGCTGATCCTCATATAGGGTTATTGCACAGAGGTACTGAGAAGTTAATAGAAAACAAAACTTATATCCAAGCAGTTCCTTATTTTGATCGTCTTGATTATGTAGCACCAATGAATCAGGAACATGCATTTGCTTTAGCAATAGAAAAAATTCTCAAAATCGAAGTTCCTTCTAGAGCGAAATATATAAGAGTAATTTTTTGTGAAATAGGTCGAATATTAAGTCACATATTAAATGTAACTACTCAAGCAATGGATGTCGGGGCGTTAACACCAACTTTGTGGGGATTTGAGGAACGAGAAAAATTAATGGGATTTTATGAAAGGGTATCTGGATCAAGATTGCATGCTAATTATTTTAGAGCTGGTGGAGTGCACAAAGATCTTCCTACTGGACTTGATAGTGATATCGATGAATTTTGTGAGAAATTTCCAAAGATTATTGATGATTTAGAAACTTTACTTACCGATAACAGAATATTTAAACAGAGAAATGTAGATATAGGAATTGTATCAAAACAAGATGCACTAGATTATTCTTTTTCAGGAGTAATGTTAAGAGGTTCTGGTGTAGCTTGGGATTTAAGAAGAAGTCAACCTTATGATTGTTATGATGATTTAGAATTTAAAATTCCTATTGGAAAAAATGGAGATTGTTATGATAGATATCTTTGTAGAATTGAAGAGATGAGAGAAAGCGTAAAAATTATTAAGCAATGTTTACAAAATATTCCAAAAGGACCAATTAAAACAGAAGATGGAAAAATTTCCCCTCCACCTAAGAAAGAACTTAAACAATCTATGGAAGCTTTAATCCATCATTTTAAGTTATTTACAGAGGGATATAGGGTTGAAAAAGATGAAATATATACAGCAGTTGAGGCACCAAAAGGAGAATTTGGTGTCTATCTAATTTCAGATGGTTCGAGCAAACCTTATAAATGCAAGATCAGAGCTCCTGGATTTACCCACCTTCAGGCTATGGATTATTTAATTAAAGGACATATGCTTGCTGATGTGCCTGCAGTTTTAGGTTCAATGGATATTGTTTTTGGAGAGGTCGATAGATGAGCATAAAAAAAATTCACAAAGAACAGCCTGAAACTTTTCAGTTTAGTGACAAAAGTATGGAGTCTGCAAATAAAATAGTTTCTAATTATCCAGATGGGAAACAACAGAGTGCAGTAATGGCTTTGTTATATATCGCGCAAAGGCAAAATGACAATTGGATACCATTACAAGCAATGAAATACATAGCTAAATTTTTAGACATGCCATATATAAAAGTTTATGAAGTAGCAACTTTTTATTCAATGTATAATTTATCTCCAGTTGGTAAATATTTCTTTCAAGTTTGCACTACTACACCTTGCATGCTTAGAGGAGCATATGATTTAGTTAAAGTTTGTAAAAATAAAATCTCTGAAAAAGAAAATGTATTATCTGAAGATGGAAAAATTTCTTGGATGGAAGTTGAATGTCTAGGTGCATGTGTTAACGCTCCAATGATGCAAGTTAATGAAGATTATTACGAGGATTTGAATGATAAGAAACTTGAAGAAATAATTGAGACAATATACCAAAATAAAATTCCAAAACCAGGATCTTATTCAGGAAGAATGAATGCGGAACCAGTTAATAATCGAAAAACTTTATTAGGAAACAAAAATGCTTAAAGACGAAGATAGAATATTTCAAAATTTATACAATGACAGTGGTGTTGATATTGAATCTGCTAAATTAAGAAATGATTGGAGTGGAACAAAAGAAATTTTAGAAAGAGGAAGAGAATGGATAATCAACGAAGTTAAATCTTCTGAACTCAGAGGACGTGGTGGAGCTGGTTTTCCAACTGGTCTTAAATGGTCATTCGCACCTAAAGAAGTTGGATCTAGACCACATTATTTAGTTATTAATGCCGATGAGTCAGAACCTGGAACATGTAAAGACAGAGATATATTAAGATTTGAGCCTCACAAATTAATAGAAGGATGTTTAATTGCTTCATACGCAGTTAACGCCCATAAATGCTATATATATATTAGAGGTGAATATTTTAATGAAGGACAAAAACTTCAAACTGCAATCGATGAGGCTTATAAAAATAATCTAATTGGTAAAAATGCGTTAAATTCAGGATGGGATTTAGATATTTATATTCATTATGGTGCTGGTGCTTATATTTGCGGTGAAGAAACTGCACTATTGGAGAGTTTGGAAGGAAAAAAAGGGCAACCAAGATTAAAGCCACCATTTCCTGCATTAATCGGTCTATATGGATGTCCTACTATAATTAATAATGTTGAAACTGTTGCAGCTGTTCCAACAATTCTAAGAAGAGGTGCAAAATGGTTTAGTTCACTTGGAAGACCTAAAAATACAGGAACAAAAATTTATTGTATTTCTGGAAATGTCAATAATCCATGTAATGTAGAAGAAGAAATGGGAGTTCCACTTAAAGAATTAATTGAAACTCATGCTGGTGGTGTAATTGGTGGATGGGATAATCTCAAAGCAGTAATACCCGGTGGTTCTTCAATGCCAATGTTACCTAAAGAAGTTTGTGACAATATGAAAATGGATTTTGATGCATGTGTTGAAAATAAAACAGGACTAGGAACAGCTGGTATAGTTGTAATCAATAATGACCAAGACATTATTAAATGTATGGCAAGAATAGCTAGATTTTATAAACATGAAAGTTGTGGTCAGTGTACACCTTGTAGGGAAGGATCTGGATGGATGTGGAGAATGTTGGAAAGAATGGCAGCAGGTGAGGCAACTCCAGATGAAGTAGATATGCTTTTTGACGTAACAAAACAAATAGAGGGACATACAATTTGTGCTTTTGGTGAAGGCTCATCCTGGCCAGTTCAAGGATTAATCAGACATTTTAAAGATGAAATACTTGAAAGAAATAAATTTGACCCTTTAGTGAAAAAACAAAAAAATATTCCTTACTTAGTAGATCAACATTTATTAGAAAAAGAAAATGCCTAAATTAAAAGTAAACGATATTGATATTGAAGTTGAAGATGGTCTAACAGTACTTCAAGCTTGTGAACAAGCTGGAGCTGAAATACCAAGATTTTGTTATCATGAAAAACTATCCATAGCTGGGAATTGTCGTATGTGTTTAGTTGAAATGGAAAAGTCACCAAAACCAATAGCTTCATGTGCAATGCCTGCAGCTGAGGGTATGATAATTAAAACAAATACAGAAAAAGTTGAAAAAGCAAGAAAAGGTGTGATGGAATTTTTGTTAGCGAACCATCCTTTAGATTGTCCAGTTTGTGATCAAGGCGGTGAATGTGATTTACAGGATCAATCTATGTTTTATGGGATTGATAAATCAAGATTTAAAGAAAATAAAAGATTTGTTCCTGAAAAATACATGGGTCCATTAATAAAAACCCAAATGACTAGATGTATTCATTGTACTAGATGTATAAGATTTGCCACTGAAGTAGCGGGAGTACCAGAATTAGGTGCGATTGGACGTGGAGAAAATATGGAAATTACTACATATTTAGAGAAGTCAATGGAATCTGAAATGTCAGCAAATGTAATAGATTTATGTCCAGTTGGTGCATTAACTTCTAAACCTTATGTGTTCGAAGCAAGACCTTGGGAATTAAAAAAAACTGAAACAATAGATGTTATGGACGCAGTTGGGTCAAACATAAGAGTAGATACTTATGATTGGGAAGTAAAAAGGGTTTTACCAAGAATTAATGAGGAAATTAATGAGGAGTGGATTTCTGATAAAACAAGATATGCATGTGATGGATTAAAAAATCAAAGATTAGACACTCCATTTATTAAAAATAATGGAGATTTTGAAGAAATAAGTTGGCAAGATGCGTACAAAAAAATTAAAGAAAAAATTTCAAAAACATCACCAGACAAAATAGTTGGTTTAACTGGTGACATGACAAACATGGAAACCATGTTTGCTGTTAAAAACTTATTTCAAAAAACTTTAAATTCTAGTTTTTTAGACTCTAGAGCTAACCACACTTACATAAATTTTGAAAACAGAAATAATTATTTGTTTAATTCTACCATTGAAGGAATTGAAGAAAGTGATCTTATATTATTAATAGGCACAAACCCAAGATTTGAGGCAACTATATTAAACTCAAGAATAAGAAAAACTTTTTTAAAAAATAAAACCGAAATATTTTCTTTAGAGGATGTAGGTGATTTAACCTATTCTTACAAAGTTTTAGAAAATGATCCAAAAGTAATTAATAAAATAATTAAAAATGAACACGATCTCTCAAATAAAATTGCCAGTGCAGAAAAACCTATAATTATCGTAGGTCAATCAATATTAAATAGCAAAAATGGTGCATATATATTTGAGGAGTTAAAAAAATATTTAACTAGCATTAACAAAATCAATGATAACTGGAATTCATTAAATATTTTATCAACTGATGCATCAGCTGTTGGTTCTTATGATTTAGGTATTTTTTCCTCAAATGATGGTAGTAATAAAACTCTTAAAAAAATTGAGAATGGTGATGTAGAAGTTATTTTTTTATTAGGTCAAGATAATCTCAAAATTAAAAAAAGTAATGAATTTATAATTTATATTGGAAGCCATGGTGATAAAGGTGCAGGTATGGCAGATCTTATATTACCTGGTGCTGCATATACTGAGCAAGACGGTTATTTCACTAATTTAGAAGGAAAGTTCCAAAAAGCATATAAAGCGTCATATCCACCAGGAGAAGCCAAAGAAGATTGGCAAATAATTAATGAATTATCTTCTGCTATACATGGAAATTCTTTATTTAATAACAAAGATGAACTGCTAGAATCTATGCAAAAACATTTAAATAATAAAAATATTAAAAATTTTGAATTGCCTTCATATAGTTTAAATGATGAAAAGATAATAGTTGAAGATATTGATTATTATTATTCTAATGCGATTGCCCGTGCATCCAAAACAATGTCAGAATGTAGATACGCGAGAGCTAATTTGAAAAAAACTGGAACAGAGGGTTAATGGACTCTTATTTTTCAATATTATTTACTGAAGTTTACAAAATATTATTTCTCTTAGTGCCTGTTTTAGTCTCTGTAGCAATGATAGTTTGGCTTGACAGAAGAGTTTGGGCTTTTGTTCAAAAAAGGAGGGGACCTAATGTTGTCGGTCCCTTCGGTTTATTTCAATCATTAGCAGATGCTTTAAAATATATGTTTAAAGAAATAATAATACCTGCAAGTTCAAATAAACTTGTTTTTGTATTAGCTCCGGTTGTCACAATGACATTAGCATTAATTTCATGGGCTGTAATTCCATTTGGGGAAGATTTTGTTTTAGCAAATATCAATGTAGGTATTCTATATCTTTTTGCAGTTTCATCATTAGGTGTTTATGGAATAATTATGGGTGGATGGGCTTCCAACTCTAAATATCCTTTTTTAGGTGCAATCAGATCTGCTGCACAAATGGTTTCATATGAGGTTTCAATAGGGGTGATAATAATTAATGTCTTATTATGTGTTGGATCTTTAAACTTAAGCGACATTGTTATGGCACAACAAGATTTATGGTTTGTAATTCCTCTTTTTCCTATGTTTGTAATTTTTTTTATTTCTGCACTAGCAGAAACAAATCGTCCTCCTTTTGATTTACCTGAAGCAGAAGCAGAATTAGTGGCCGGATATCAAACTGAATATTCAGGAATGATGTACGCTATGTTTTGGTTAGGAGAGTACGCAAACATACTATTAATGTGTGCAATGGGGTCAGTTTTATTTTTGGGTGGTTGGTTGTCTCCAATAGATATATTCCCATTAAATATTATCCCAAGTCCATTTTGGTTAATCTTTAAAATATTATTTTTATTTATTTTATTTGCATTAGTTAAAGCAACTGTTCCAAGATATAGATATGACCAATTAATGAAGCTTGGTTGGAAGATATTCCTCCCATTTTCACTGTTTTATGTTGTTTTAACTTCAAGTTTTTTACTATATTTTGATTTACTACCAGGAAAATAAATGAAAATTTCAAGATTATTAAAAACTATATTCATGATTGATTTTGTGACTGGTTTATTTATTGCAATAAAAGAGACTTTTAAAGCAAAAAAGACAATTAACTATCCATTTGAAAAGGGATCTCTAGGGACAAGATCTAGAGGTGAACACGCTCTTAGAAGATATCCTAATGGTGAAGAAAGATGCATAGCATGTAAGCTTTGTGAAGCCGTATGTCCTGCTCAAGCAATTACAATAGAATCTAAAGAAAGAGATGATGGAAGTAGAAAAACTGTAAGGTACGATATTGATATGCTTAAATGTATATACTGTGGTCTTTGTGAAGAGTCTTGCCCCGTAGATGCGATTGTCCAAGGTCCTAATTTTGAATTTGCAACAGAGTCTAGAGAAGAGCTTTATTACACAAAAGAAAAACTTTTGGAAAATGGTGATAGGTGGGAAAATGTTTTAGCTGCCAATATAAAGGCTGATAGTTCTCATAGATAATCTTATGATTGCACATTCAGTTTTTTTTTATATTTTCTCTTTAATAGCTATAATTTCTGCAGTCATGGTGACTGTTTCAAAAAATACAGTTCACTCAGTATTTTTTTTAATCCTAGATTTCATTAGTATATCTTGTTTGTTCATCATGATAGGTGCAGAATTTTTAGGTATGATTATGCTTATAGTTTATGTTGGAGCTGTTGCGGTTTTGTTTTTATTTGTTGTGATGATGTTAAATGTAGCCGAACAAAAAGGTCAATGGTTTAGTTCAAGATGGGATGGTGGAACCCATATCCCAATTGGTTTATTAGTTAGTTTAATTATTTTTTTTGAACTTATAATTGTAATTGGAGGATGGAAATATAAACCTGATTTGTTAAATAGTATTTCAGTAAATATATCTTCTGATGTCACAAACACTAGATCTATTGGAAATGTTTTATACACAGACTACATACTTTTATTTCAAATTTCGGGGATGATATTGCTGGTTGCTATGATAGGAGCAATTGTTTTAACATACAGGGAAAGAGCTGGAGTTAAAAGACAAAGTTATGTTAAGCAAATTTCTAGAGAAAGAGATGAGGGTGTTGATTTAGTTGACGTCGAGAAAAATAAAGGAGTTAAAATAGATGCTTAGCATAGGCTTAGGACATTATTTAACATTAGCTGCTATAATATTTACAATTGGTATTGTTGGTATTTTTTTAAATAGAAAAAATGTAATAGTAATTTTAATGAGTATTGAGTTAATTTTGCTTGCAGTAAACATAAATCTAGTCGCTTTTTCTATATTTATTAATGATTTAAGTGGACAAATATTTACTCTATTTATTTTAACAGTTGCCGCTGCTGAGGCAGCTATCGGATTAGCCATAATTGTGGTTTATTTTAGAAATTCAGACACAATAAGAGTTGAAGAGATTAAAAATTTAAAAGGATAAAATGGAATACCTAATTTTATTTCTACCTCTAATAGGAGCTGTAATTAGTGGTTTTTTTGGAAAGAAAATAGGAGACAGAAATTCTCAAATTTTGACAAGTTCGTTTGTAAGTATTTCAGCAATACTCTCTTTATTTGTTTTATATAAAGTTATTAGTTCAGATTATTCAAACAATCTTGTTATAGCTACTTGGATCAATTCTGGAACATTAAATGTTAACTGGTCAATAAAAATTGATGCCTTATCAGCAGTTATGTTTGTTGTGGTAAATTTTGTTTCAGCTTTGGTTCATATTTACTCAATTGGTTATATGTCACACGATCCTCATAAAACAAGATTCATGGCATATTTATCATTATTTACTTTTGCAATGTTAACTTTAGTAAGTTCAGACAACTTTATTCAACTATTTTTTGGATGGGAAGGTGTAGGCTTATGCTCATATTTTTTAATTGGATTTTGGTTTAAAAAAGAGAGCGCAAACAAGGCTGCAATAAAAGCTTTTGTTGTTAATAGAGTTGGTGACTTTGGACTAGCTCTTGGAATTTTTCTGATTTTTTATATTTTTGGTACAGTCGATTATAATGAGGTTTTTGAACAAATACCAAATGTTTTAGATAAAAAAATTAATTTTATTGGTATTAATATAGAAATTATTAATTTGATTTGTTTGCTTTTATTAATTGGAGCAATGGGTAAATCAGCTCAATTTTTATTACATACATGGTTGCCTGATGCTATGGAAGGCCCAACGCCAGTATCTGCATTAATTCATGCCGCAACAATGGTAACTGCTGGAGTGTTTCTCATTGTTAGATGCTCACCTATATATGAATATTCTCCATTAGCTCTCACAGTTATAACCATAATTGGAATGACTACTGCTTTCTTTGCAGCAACAGTTGCACTTGTTCAAAATGATATAAAAAAAATTATTGCTTATTCTACTTGTAGTCAATTGGGCTATATGTTTTTTGCTGCTGGAGTAGGTGCTTACAATGTTGCGATGTTTCATTTATTTACACATGCCTTTTTTAAAGCTTTGCTATTTTTAGGAGCTGGTGCTGTAATTCATTCATTTCATGAGGAACAAGATATAAATAAAATGGGTGGAGTTATAAAGAAACTTCCATACACATATGCACTAATGCTTATTGGAACTCTTGCTTTAACAGGTTTCCCTTTTTTATCTGGTTTTTATTCTAAAGATGCAATAATAGAATTTGCGTACTTAAGAGGAAATGCAGTTGGAATATTTGCAGCTTTTGTGGGTATTGTTACAGCTTTATTAACATCAATTTACTCTTGGAGACTTATTTTTAAAACATTCCATGGTAATTTTAATAATAAAGAACTTAGTATTGATAAAGTGCACGAGTCTCCTTTTATTATGATTGCCCCGCTAGTAATCTTGGCAATAGGAGCTATTTTTGCAGGTATGTCGTTTAAAGGTTTATTTATAGGGCATGAAATAGCATATGAATTTTGGGGTAAATCTATAAAATTTTTAGAGCCACTCAGCACAGATCATCCACCAACATGGTTTTTGTTTTTAACACCTATACTTGTTACAGCTGCAATTCCATTTTCTTATTATTTATATCTAAAAAATAAAAACATAGTTATAGGATTGAAAGAAATGAATGAACCAATTTATCAATTTTTAGTTAAGAAATGGTACTTTGATGAAATATATGATTACTTATTTGTTAATCCTTCAAAAAGAATTGGAAAGTTTTTATGGAAAAAAGTTGATGGATCCATAATAGATAAATTTGGTCCTGATGGAATTTCAAGTGTAATTAAGAATTTATCAATCAAAGCAGTAAAATTTCAATCTGGATTTATTTATCAATATGCATTTGTTATGTTGATTGGATTTTCAGTTTTATTAACAATACTGATATTAAAATAATGAACTTTCCAATTTTATCTTCCTTGATTTTGCTACCTACAATAGGTGCTTTATTTATATTATTCACAAAATCATCAAGTAGAAAATATCAAAGTTCTAAATATGTAGCTTTATTTATTTCTTTAGCGAATTTTTTATTATCTTTATATCTTTGGTATGTTTTTGATAAAAATTCAGTAGACTTTCAGTTTGTAGAAAATAGAGAATGGTTATCAGGATTTATAAATTATAAAGTTGGCATAGATGGTATTTCAATTTTATTTGTAATATTAACAACTTTCATAACTCCAATTTGCATTATTTCAGTTAATGCTACAATTACAAATAGACTTAAGGATTTTTTAATTGCCATATTAATAATGGAAACTTTTATGATAGGTGTTTTCTGCTCTCTTGATTTAGTAGTCTTTTATTTATTTTTTGAGGCAGGTCTTATTCCAATGTTTTTAATAATTGGTATTTGGGGTGGAGAAAGAAGAGTATATTCTGCTTTTAAATTTTTTCTATACACTTTATTAGGATCAGTTCTTATGTTGGTTGCTATTATTTCAATTTATTGGATAACAGGAACCACTGATGTTGAAAAACTTTATGAACTTGGCATAAATGCTGAATATCAAAATTTATTATGGTTAGCATTTTTCAGTTCTTTTGCAGTTAAAACTCCGATGTGGCCAGTACATACGTGGCTGCCAGATGCTCATGTAGAAGCTCCAACTGTTGGATCTGTATTACTAGCAGCAATATTGCTTAAAATGGCTGGATATGGATTTATTAGATTTTCGCTAGGATTATTTCCTATAGCTTCTGAAAATTTCACAATGTTAGTTTATATCTTAAGTTTAATTGCAATTATTTACACATCTCTGGTTGCTTTGATGCAGGAAGATATGAAAAAACTTATAGCATACTCCTCAGTTGCACATATGGGATTTGTAACACTAGGTATCTTCACAATGACCCAACAAGGTATTGAGGGAAGTATTTTCCAAATGATTAGTCATGGACTTGTATCTGCTGCGCTTTTCTTGAGTGTTGGAGTTGTATATGAAAGGCATCATACAAGACTAATAAATAAATATGGCGGTTTAGTCTCCATAATGCCAAGATATGCAATTGTTTTTATGGTATTCACACTAGGAGCTCTAGGACTACCTGGAACAACAGGTTTTATTGGAGAATTTTTAATTTTAATGGGTGCATTTGAGAAAAACATCCTAGTAGCGATGATTGCAAGTTTGGGAGTAATCTTAGGAGCAGCATATATGCTGTGGCTATTTAAAAGGGTTGTTTTCGGTGAAATTAATAATCAAGAGCTTAAAAGTATGAAAGATTTAAAAACTTTTGAAATTATCACTCTATCAGCTTTAGTAATACCAATTTTATTTTTTGGTTTTTATCCAGAGCCTTTAATGAATTCAATTGAAGCATCAGTCGAGAATACTTTAAACATGTACAACTTTGACTTAATTAACAACCTTGCATCAAAAGACTAATGGAAAATTTTCAATATATATTACCTGAAATCTTCATATCGGTATCTATAATGCTATTTTTACTAGTTGGAGTTTTCAAAAAAAATAGTGCAAATTTAATTTATAATTTATCTAATATATCGTTAGTTATTTTATTGGCACTAATAATAAATCTCAGCTCATTAGATACAATTTACTTATTCAATGAATCATATTTAATAGACAATTTATCTAATTATATGAAGATTATACTTGTTGGATCTGGAATTTTTGTAATGTTAACTGGATCCAAATATATCCAAGTTATCAATTTAAATAAAATTGAATACCCGATCCTCATTTTAAGCAGCATTTTAGGGATGATGATAATGATAAGTTCAAATGATTTAATTGTTTTTTACATGGGCCTTGAACTACAATCACTAGCTTTGTATGTTCTTGCATCTTTTAATAGAGACAATTTACTTTCTACAGAATCTGGACTAAAATATTTTGTTCTTAGTGCATTATCATCTGGTTTGCTGTTATATGGGTGTTCATTAACTTATGGATTTTCCGAAAGTACAAATTTTGATCAAATACTTATAAACTCTACTGAATTTAATTATGGTACCACGTTTGGGATAGTCTTTATTTTAGTTGGTCTTGCATTTAAAATATCAGCAGTTCCTTTTCATATGTGGGCTCCAGATGTTTATCAAGGCTCCCCAACATCTGTAACATTATTCTTTGCTATACTTCCAAAAATAGCTGCGCTCTCTGTATTCATTAAGTTTTTGTATACACCTTTTGCTAATATGAATGATCAGTGGCAAACTATTATTGTATTTATTTCAATAGCTTCAATGATATTTGGTGCTGTGGCAGCCATAGGTCAAAAAAACTTAAAAAGATTAATTGCTTATAGTTCAATCAGTCATATGGGCTATGCTTTGGCTGGATTAGCAACAGTTAGCAACCAAGGAATACAAAGTTCTATTACTTATATATCTATTTATTTGGTAATGAATTTAGCCTTTTTTAGCTGTTTATTTATGCTTAAGAGAAATGATAAATATTATGAGAATATAGAGGATTTATCTGGTCTTTCTAAAAAACATCCAATTTTATCCTTCTCATTATTAATAGTTTTATTTTCTTTAGCTGGAATACCCCCACTTGCAGGCTTCTTTGCAAAATTTTATGTATTCTTGGCTGTTATAGAACAATCAATGTATTTTTTAGCAATTGTTGGATTATTAGCAACTGTAGTTGCAGCTTTTTATTATCTAAGAATTATAAAAATTATATATTTTGATCCAGAAAAAGAAGAATACGAAACATCTCATAATCTAGGATTAAAAATTACTTTAGCTATTTCAACAATATTTATTTTAGCATACTTTATATATCCTAGCGGCATAACAGAAATAGTATCTAAAATTACCATGATCTAATGAAATTAAAAAAATATTTATACAAAAAAGTTGAAAGCACTAACAATGTAGCGCTAAGATTAATTAAACAAGGCAATCAAAGAGGAATAATTTTAACAGATCAACAAACAAAAGGTAAAGGACAAAGAAAAAATAAATGGATATCTATAAAAGGTAACTTGTTTTTATCAGTCTTCTTTGAAATTAGTAAAAAAATATCTTTATCAAAAATAATAAATTTAAATTTAAAAATAATTAAAAAAATAATATATAAAAAAATAAACACTTTAATTCTAATAAAAAAACCTAATGATATATTAATAAATAAAAAAAAAGTCTGCGGAATTTTACAAGAAACAATTTTTATGCAGAATAGAAAATACTTAATTGTAGGAATTGGAATTAATGTTTATAGTAGTCCAAAAATTAATAATTATCCAACTACATTTTTAAATAATTATACAAATAAAAAAATTAAAAGACTTGAATTATTTAAAGAAATTAAATTGCTGTATGAAAAAAACTTACACTTATTTGGAGTTTAATATATGTACTTAATTGGAGATATTGGAAATACTGCAATTAAAATTTGTTTGTTTAATGACAATTTAAAATTGATTAAAAATATTAAAATTCATAAGAAAAATTTAAACAAAAAATTTATCAATAAAAAATTATTATTTTTAAGAAAATATAATTCTAAACTTAGAAAAGTACTCTTTAGCTCGGTCGTTCCTAACTCTTATAAAATAATAAAAAAAACCATCAAAGAAATAACTAAATTGAACTGTGTTGAGTTAAAAACACGTAATTTAAAAAAATTTATAAATATAAAAGTTAATAGAAAACAAATTGGTTCTGATCGTTTAGCTAATGCGATTGCAGTTATTGATAGTAGGTTTAATTATATTATAGTTGATTTTGGAACGGCTACCAATTTTGATATTGTTATTAAAAAAGATTATATCGGTGGTGTTTTAGCGCCGGGTGTAGAACTTTCCTTGAAAAATTTAATAGATAAAGCCTCTTTAATACCTAAAATTAAGCTAGAAAAGACAACAAATGTCATTGGCAAAAACACTAAAACTGCTGTAAGAGCTGGTTTTTATCATGGTTATACTGGTTTAATTGAAAATATAATTAAACTTATATTAAAACAAACTAGAAAGAAGTTTAAAATTATACTTACAGGTGGATTTGCACACTTATTTAAATCATCAATTAAAGGTATTAAAACGGTTGATAAAAATTTAACAATTAAAGGTATCTTAAAAGTAGCTATAAATTAAAAAAAATATGAAAGATGAATTATTATTTTGTCCTTTAGGAGGATCTGGTGAAATAGGAATGAACATGAACCTATTTGCATATGGTAAGCCAGACAATCAAAAATGGATTATTGTTGATGTTGGTGTTACATTTGCAGATGATACAGTACCTGGTGTTGATATTATATATCCAGATCCAGGATTTATAATAGATAAAAAAGATGACTTGCTAGGCATTGTCCTAACACATGCCCATGAAGATCATATTGGAGCTATTGCTCATGTTTGGCCAAAATTAAAATGTAAAATTTATGCTACACCTTTTACCTCAGTATTAATTACTGAAAAATTTAAAGAAAAAAAAATTGATATAACTGGTTATTTAAAAATAGTAGAACTTAATAGTACAATCAATCTAGATCCTTTTAAAATAGAGTTTGTTACACTCACTCATTCAATATTAGAACCTAATGGTCTTAGAATACAAACACCAGCTGGAAATATACTACATACCGGAGATTGGAAATGTGATCCAGATCCTTTGATAGGTGGAAACATAAACTCTGAAAGATTAAAGGAAATAGGAAACGAAGGTGTATTAGCCATGATTTGTGACTCAACAAATGTATTTAGCGCAGGTAGAGCAGGGTCTGAACTTGATGTGCGTAAAAATTTACTTAAGGTTTTTGAAAGATTAAAAAAAAGAATAATCGTTACTTCATTTGCATCCAATGTAGCTAGAATGGAAACTGTTTTTTATTGTGCAGAGCAAACAGGAAGGTATATTTCACTAGTTGGAAGATCGATGCACAGAATATTTAAAGCAGCAAGACAATGTGGTTATCTTAAAAATGTTATTGATCCTATAGATTCAAGAGACGCAAAAAATATTTCTAGAGAAAAAATTGTTTATTTGTGCACTGGAAGTCAAGGCGAACCAATGGGAGCTATGAATAGGATAGTTAAATATACTCACCCTGATGTCTATATAGAAAGAAATGATGCTGTAGTTTTTTCGTCAAAAATTATACCAGGAAACGAGAAGAAATTGTATAAGTTACATAATAATTTAGTCAAAGAGGGTATTGAAGTCATATCTGAAGACAATGAATATATTCACGTTTCTGGCCATCCTAACCGTGAAGACCTTAGAGATATGTATAATTGGATTAAACCAAAAGCTGTTATCCCAGTTCATGGAGAACATAGACACATGATAGAGCACATTGAATTTGCAAAAGAAATGCAAGTTAAATACCCAGTTCAAGTAGAGAACGGTGATATTGTTAAGTTATATCCTGGAGAAAAACCAGAAGTCTATGACAAAGCACCAAGTGGAAGAGTTTATTTAGATGGAAATATTCCAGTAGAGGAAGACTCTAGATCAATAAAAGAAAGAAGAAATATTTCATCAAATGGATTTTTAGAAGCTACAATTATGATTACACCAAAAGGCAACATTCATAACAAACCCTTGGTAACTTTTAGAGGTCTACCAGTATATGAGAATGATGAGTTTATTTATGGATTAGAGGATGAAATAGAAAGAACTGTTAAAACATTTTCATTAAACAACACAAAACAACAAGGTAATCTCATAGATGCTCTTAAAATAACTTGTCGTAAATTTTCAAAAGAAAAAACTGGGAAAAAACCACTAACAAATATAAACTTGGTAAGAATTTAAATAATAAAATGTATTTTTCAAAATCATTTGTACCAATTCTTAAAAATAATCCTACAGAAGCCAAAATTAAATCTCATCAGCTTATGTTAAGAGTTGGAATGATTAAGCAATCATCAGCAGGGATTTATTCATGGTTACCACTCGGTTTCAAAGTTATGAAAAAAATAGAGCAAATTGTCAGAGAAGAGCAGGATAGAATTGGCGTTCAGGAAATTCTAATGCCAACAATTCAATCATCAGAAATTTGGAAAGAAAGTGGAAGATATGATGATTATGGAGAAGAGATGTTGCGCATTAAAGATCGTCAAAATAGAGAAATGTTGTATGGACCTACCAATGAAGAGCTTGTAACAGAAATTTTTAGATCAAGTATTAAATCTTATAAATCACTCCCACAGCTATTATATCATATTCAGTGGAAATTTAGAGATGAATTAAGACCAAGGTTTGGAATTATGAGATGCAGGGAATTTTATATGAAAGACGCTTACTCTTTTGATTTAAATGACGATGAAGCTCTTTTTTCATATAATAAATTTTTTCTCTCATACTTAAGGACCTTTAAAAGATTAAATCTATCAGCAATACCAATGGCAGCAGATACAGGACCTATTGGTGGAAATCTTTCCCATGAATTCATAATTCTTGCCGATACTGGGGAAAGTAAAATATACACAGACAAAAGGATATTTGATGTTAATAGCTCATCTACTGTATTAGAAAAAAATTCGCTTACTAATTTACGACAGCAATATGAAAAATTTTATTCTGTTACAGACGAGAAGTTTGACCAGAAAGAATTTGAAAAAATTGTTCCGGAAGAATATAGAGTAAATACAAAAGGAATAGAGGTAGGTCATATCTTCTATTTTGGAGATAAATATTCAAAACCAATGAATGCTGCAGTAGATTTTAATGGTAAAAAAGAATTTGTTAAAATGGGATCTTATGGAATAGGTGTATCAAGATTGGTAGGTGCCATAATTGAGGCTAAATACAACGATAAAGATGGAATAATGAAATGGCCAATATCAGTTGCTCCATATGATTGTGCAATAATTCCAATGATTAAAAAAAATGATACATCAAATTTGGAAAAATCTAATAAAATATTTGATTATTTAAAGTCTAAAAATATAGATGCCATCATAGATGATACTGACGAAAATATTTCTGCAAAAATCAGGAAATTTAATTTAATTGGTATTCCTTATCAGTTGATTTTGGGAAATCAAACAGATGGAGATTTATTTGAGTTTAAAGAAATCAATGGAGAAACACAAAAATTAAATATCGAAGAAGCTGTGTCACAAATTTTAAAAGCTAAATCAAATTGATCTCACATCTAGAAAGAGAAGTTACATTTAGATTTTTAAGGACTAGAAAAAATGATGGTTTTTTAAATATCATATCAATTTTTTCTTTTATAGGTATTTCATTAGGGGTTGCGGTTCTAATCATTGTTATGTCAGTGATGAATGGTTTTAGAACTGAATTAATAAGTAAAATTGTAGGCTTTAATGCTCATGCAGTAGTTCAACAAGAAAATAAACCACTGAAATATATTCAAGACTTGGATTTGGCAAAAAATATAGTCTCAAATGATGGAGAAGCAGTAATATTGAATAAAAATATTACGAAGGGTGTCTTCTTAAAAGGATATTTAGAAAATGATTTTAGAAATCTTAAAATAGCAAAAAATACGGAATTTTCTGGATCTCAAAACTTAAATAATAATAATATTTCTATTGGTAAAGAATTGAGTTTTAATTTAGATGTTGATATTGGTGATACTATCACAGTAATGTCTCCTGCAGGAATACAAACTTTAGTAGGTACATTGCCGAAACAAGAAAACTTTAAAATAGTATCAATTTTCGATAGTGGTTTGTCAGACTATAATGAAAATATTGCATATATAAATTTAGAAACACTTGAGAGCTTTTTTAATAAGAATAAAGAAGACAGGTTCTTAGAATTTTATTTTAAAGATCCAAAAAATATAGAAACTCATAAAAAAAATTTAAAAACCCAGTTTCCAGATTCACTAGTTTATACTTGGTCAGATATGAATAAATCATTATTTTCAGCTTTGAAAGTTGAAAGAAATGTAATGTTTATAATTCTTTCTTTGATAATTATTGTTGCAGCATTTAATATAATTTCTGGACTTACAATTTTAGTTAAAAATAAAACAAGAGATATAGGTATCCTAAAATCTATTGGGGTATCAAGTAAATCCATAAAAAAAATCTTCTTTTTAGTGGGTTTTTTTATAGGAACATCGGCGACATTATTTGGAGTAGTTGTTGGCACTCTTTTTTCTATTTATATAGAAAGCATTAGACAATTTATCTCAAATATATTCGGTATTTCTCTTTTTCCAGAAGATATTTATATTTTAAATTCTATGCCTTCTGAATTAAATTTAATTTCAATAATAATAATCTCTCTTTGTTCAATAATTGCAACAATTTTAGTATCTATATACCCAGCTTCAAAAGCATCATCTTTAGATACAGTTAAAACTCTCAAATATGAATAATTATATTAAAATAAAAAATCTAACGAAAAAATACGAAAAAAATAAAACTATAAAAGTTTTAAAAGATATTTCATTTAATTTTGAACCTGGAAAAACCTATTCTATTACGGGACCATCTGGATCTGGAAAATCGACTTTACTAAATTTACTATCATTAATTGATTACCCCACAACGGGTTCAATCGAAATAAACAACAATAAAATAAAATTAAATAATAAAGTTGAAAATGATTTAATTAGAGCAAAGAAAATTGGAATAATTTATCAAGACAAAAACTTATTATCAGATTTTACCGCTTTAGAAAATGTTTACTTGCCTAACTTACTAGTTTCTAAAGAAAAACAAAAGTCCATATATCTTGCAAAAAAATTAATAAAAAATGTAGGTATGTCATCTAGAATAAACCATTTTCCAAATGAATTATCTGGTGGTGAAAATCAGCGTATTGCTATAGCTAGAGCATTAATTAACGATCCTGACATTATATTAGCCGATGAACCAACTGGTAGTCTAGATTCTGATAATGCAAAACTTATCTTTAAAATCCTATTTAATTTAAAAAATAAAAATAGAATCATAATTTTTGCAACTCACAATAGATATTTTGCAAATATGGCAGATTGTAAAATTATGATGAATGATGGTAATATACAAATCATCAATGCTAAAATCTAAGAAAAAATCTTTTAATCAAATTAAAATTCACTCACAGTATTCAATTTGTGAGGGTGCATTAAAAATTGAAAATCTTAAAGAGTATTGTAAAAAAAATAAGATACAGTCTGTAGGTTTAAGTGATACTTACAATTTATCAGGAGCATTAGAATTTTCGGAAAATATCTCATCTGTTGGTACCCAACCTATCATAGGATCACAGGTTCAATTTAAATTTAAAAATACTTATGGACTTATTCCTCTAATTGCAAAAAATTATCATGGTTATAAAAATATAATTGAACTTTCTTCAAAAGCTTATTTAGAAAATGTCGATAATGACAAACCACATTGTTCTATTGAAGATTTAACAAAATACAGTGACGGGATTATCGTTCTATCTGGAGCAATAAATAATTTAATTGGCAATATGTTTAATAAAGGATTATTTGAGGAGTTAGATGAATTAATAACAATATTAAATAACAATTTTAAAGAAAATTTTTATTTAGAAATTCAAAGACATGGTGATAAAAATGAAAAAGAATTTGAATTTTTTAACCTAAATGTTTCAAAAAAATATCAAATACCAATCATAGCTACTAACGAGGTTTATTATTTAGATAAGGAAATGCATGAAGCTCATGATGCTTTAATGTGCATTGGACAAAAAACTTATATAAACGATCAAAAAAGATTAAAACTGACTAATAATCACTATTTAAAATCATCGTCCGAAATGGATGAGATTTTTAAAGATTTACCCGAGGCATTAGAAAATAATTATAATTTGCCTTTTAGATGTAATTATAGACCTACTCCATCCAAACCCATACTGCCTAATATTATTACAGATACAGTCAATATCGACGATAAGTTAAGAAATGACTCTTTAAAAGGTTTAGAAGAAAAATTTAAAATCGATCCTGAGCTAATAGGTAAAATTTCAAATAATATAAAAACTAAAGATACTTATAAAGATAGGTTAAATCATGAAATAAAAATTATAACTGAAATGAATTATTCAGGATATTTCTTAATTGTCTCGGATTATATAAAGTGGGCAAAAAATAATAGTATACCAGTTGGTCCCGGGAGAGGGTCTGGAGCAGGCTCCCTAGTTGCTTGGTGTCTATCTATAACAGATGTTGATCCAATAAAATTCAATTTAATTTTTGAGAGATTTTTAAACCCTGATAGAATTTCTATGCCTGATTTTGATATAGATTTCTGTGAGGAAAAAAGAGATCAAGTTTTCAAATATTTGACAACTAAATACAAGGATAGTGTTGCCCACATTATAACATTTGGAAAACTTAAAGCTAGAATGGTAATAAGAGATGTTGGACGTGTATTAGGACTTCCATATGGTTTTATAGATACTATATGTAAAATGATACCATTTGACCCATCTAGACCGTTAACCTTGCAAGAAAGTATCAATATAGAACCAAGATTACAAAAGTTAATAAATGAAGATAAGAGAGTCAGTCG
>CACLSF010000003.1 GCA_902609535.1 uncultured Pelagibacteraceae bacterium
TATTAGGAAATTCTATTGGTTATAAAACTATTATTGTAATGAACGATAATCAAACACAAGAAAAAAAAGATTTATTAAGAAATATTGGAGCTGATTTAAGGTTGGTTCCACCAAAACCATATAAAGATGAAAATAACTTTGTTAAATATGCAGGAAGATTGGCTGATGAATTGAAAAGTAGTAACAATCACGGTGTAGTTTGGGCTAATCAATTTGACAATACTGCTAATTCTAAAGGTCATTATGAAACAACTGGGCCAGAAATATGGGAACAGACTGAAGGCAAAATTGATGGATTTGTATGTTCGTCTGGCACTGGTGGAACAATTGCAGGTGTTAGTAGTTTTTTGAAAGAAAAGAATAAAGATGTAAAAATCTATTTATCGGATCCAACTGGCTCATCTCTTTATAATTATATTGAAAATGGTGAATTAAAAAGTGAGGGAGGTTCAATTACAGAAGGTATTGGATCTAGTAGAGTTACTGCAAACTTTGCAAAAGCAAACATAGATGGAGCATTTTCAATAAGTGATCATGAGTCATTACCCGTTCTATTTGATTTAATTGAAAAAGAAGGTTTAAGTTTAGGAACTAGTTGTGGTGTAAATATTGCTGGAGCAATAAGATTGGGTAAACTTTTAGGTCCAGGTAAAACGATCGTAACAATACTTTGTGATAAATCTGATAAATACAACTCAAAGATGTTCAATAAATCTTTTTTACAAGAAAAAGGTCTTCCCTATCCTCATTGGATATAATCACGCATAGCAGCACTGTAATAAATTCATTACATTTCTACCTTATAATAAAATTTAATATAAATAAATTAAAGGAGATTTTATGGACGCAAAAGAAGTAGTTAAAAAAGGATATGAACTTTTTGGGAAAGGAGAAATGGAGGCATTTATGGATATGGTACATGATGATATCACTTGGATTTATCCTGGAGATAAACATCCAATGTCAGGAACTCATAAAGGTAAAGAAGCATATATGAAAACCATGATGCAAGTTCCACAACTTTGGAATAATTTTTCAGTAACTCCAGATATGATGATTAGTGAGGGGAACAAAGTGTTTGTTAAAGTATCTGCTAAGGCAGATGGCATGGATACTATTTTTGGTCATTACTTTGAAGTAGGCGATGATGGTAAACTGACAATGTTTATTGCTTTTGATGATACACTAAGCATGTTCAATGCAATGAAGAAATAAGGAATAAGATGTCAATTTTAGAAAAACTAAATAAAGCAATTATGGAAAAAGATGGTGCAGCAGCTGGTGAGCTGGTGCACGATGACTACAAAATGTTTTCTCATCTAAAAGGTGAATATGTGCACATGGGTAAAGCAGGTATGGTCGAAGCCGTAAGTAAAGGTATGATGAGCCCTGCAAAATATAGGATCCTTTTTGAGAATGATGAAATTGGTTTTGATCATTCATATGTTACTTATCAAGATGGAAATACTGAAGCTTTGATGTGTTGTTGGAAGTTTAAAGACGGTAAAATTATTGAAGTCGAGACAGGTGCAACTAAATTACCAAAATAATTGAATAATCATAAGATTGATTTAAAATAATAAATAAAAAAAAGGAGGAATATATGGAAAAAGAAATGTTAGTGCTTGCAGAATTAAAAGAAGGCAAGTTTGAAAAGTTTATGGGATGGATGCAGTCAGATGAAGGCATGAGTGTAAGAAAATCTGCAGCTTATCCTGAAAAAACAGTAGGAGCAGTAATACCTGACAAAAGCGGTGTTATGTTTAAGGTATTTGTTCACAATGAGGAAAAAATGAAAGAATTAATATCTGGTACACTTCCAGTTGGAAAAGAAATTTATGATGAATGTGTTATCAAAATGACTGCTTGGGATTTAACAAAAGTTGAAATGTAATATGGCAAGATTTTATTTGATTGGCAAAATAAGTGCAGAATTAATGAAAAGAATGCAAAATGATCCTTCTGCAGATAGATATGCATCGACTAAGAAAGTTACCGAGGCGGCTGGTTTAAAATTGATCAGCTATGAATGGGTAAGAGGTAGATTTGATGTTATCTCATGTGTAGAAGGAGATTATGAACAAGCACTTGCCTTGAAGATTGCTTTTAAAAATTCAGGTCTAATGGATGATTTGATGGTACATGAAGTATTTGACTACAATAAAGCTTTTAAAAATGCTGCAGATGCTAAAAAGTCTGTTATTAAACCTGCAGAATAATTAAAAGTTACTTATAAAAAAGGAGGTTTCGTGAGCGCATATCTATTGGCAAACATAACTGTTAACAATCCTGAAAATTATAAAGAATATGTTTCGAAGGTAAAATCTGTTGTTGAAAAATTTGGTGGGGAATATTTAGTTAGAGGTGGAGAAATGAATATAATAGAAGGTGATTGGCCAAATGAGAGAAATATTGTTATTAAATTTCCATCAAGAGAAAAGGCAATGGAATGGTATAATTCTGAGGAATATAAACCAATTAGGCAAATAAGACACGACAATGCTGTGTCAAATTCTGTAATTGTTGATGGTATATAAACATAATAAATTAATAGAAAATTAGGAGATTAATATGTCAATTTTAGAAAAATACAGTGCTGCATTGAAAAATAAAGACGAGGCAGCTATGAATGAACTTTTGCATGATGATTTCAAATTCAAAATGCATAAATCAGGAAACACTTTAGGCAAAGCTGACGTGATCAAATGGGCTATGAGCGGAGATATCAACCAAAGAGATACTAGAGTAGTATATGAGAACGATGAAGTAGGTGTACACCATGCATTCGTAACATTTGATGATGGAAATGTTGAAGCAGTAATGGCAGTCTACAAATATGATAATGGAAAAATCATGAGTTTAGAGACTGGCGCAACACCAATGCCTAAGTAGTGAAAAAACTAATACTTTTATTTATTTTTATCGCCTTTAACTCAAATGCAGCTTCAATGAAGATGATTGGATCTAAGGGCGATCCAAAAGATGTTACTAGAGTAATAGAAGTAAAGATGTATGACAATTATTATGAACCAAGTTCAATTCAAGTTAAAAAAGGCGAAACAGTAAAGATAATTGTTAAAAATTTAGGTGAACTGGTGCATGAATATAATATTGGCACTAAAAAGATGCATATTGATCACCAACCCGAAATGGCAAGATTAATTGAACACGATATTCTTTTAGGCGACCGAATTGATCATAAAAAAATGAAAGAAATGTCTAAAAAAGATCACTCATTGGGCCACAAACACGCAAATAGTGTAATGCTAGAGCCAAATAAAACAGGAGAAATTATTTGGAAGTTTTCAAAAGATATTTCTTTAGAAATGGCATGTAACATTCCTGGTCACTACGAAAGTGGAATGGTCGGTCCTATAACAATTAAATAAATTAGAAAAGTTTGTAGATATTAATTAAGGATATATTATTCTTTAATTATGAGTAATTTAACTGCTTATATAATTTTAATTATTGCAGTTGCCCTTGGTACAGCATCAAATGGTTTTGCCAAAGCTGCAAATGGTTTTACAATATTTTTACCAAGTGTCTTTACAGCAATAACAATAGTTGCTTGCATGTATACACTTTCTTTAGTTATGAAAACTATTCCTGTTGGCGTAACTTATGCTTCATTTGCAGGCTTATGTATAATAGCTACTTCAGTTGTTGGTATTTATAAATTTAACCAAATTCCGGACTTTTTTACAATTATAGGTCTAATATTAATTATATCTGGAGTTTTAATTGTTAATTTAGTTGGAAAATCAAATTAAATATTAAAGTTCGTCTGGCAGATTATGCTTACCGTCATCTTTTAAATCAATAATATATTCTTTAACTACAAAATCTAAATCTAGATCTGAGTATAAATGTGGAAACATGTTACCATCAGTTGATTGCTCCCAAACTAGATTTTTTAATTTTAGAGCATCCACTTTAAGAATTATTAAATTAGTTTGATTAATATAAAACTTATTTAGTGTTTGCTTGACCTGATCTTTATCTGAAAAATGAATATAACCATCTTTTAAATCTAATGCAGTGCCTTTAAAAACATTATTTTGTTTTGCCTCGCTCCACTCAGATTTTGTACATATCTTGTAAACAAAATCAAAATTCATTTTATTTGAGAAAGTCGTCTACTTCTACTTGATAACCTTCAACTAAACGATTTGTTTCATTTGCCATTCCAACAATTGCAATCATTTCATTTATCATTCCATCTGTGGCACCTTTTTTTCTGGCGGCTAAAGAATGAGATTTAATACAATATTCACAATTGTTAGTAATTGAAACTGCAACATATATGAGCTCCTTTACAGCAGGGTCTAATTCACCTTTTCCCATTACTTGCTGTAATGATCTCCAGGTTCTTTCTAATGTTTCAGGACTATTAGCCATAGTTTTCCAAAAATTCGGAATTTCTGTTATCTGTCGAGCTTCTTTTATTTCATCAAAAATTTCTTTTACCTTTCCAGTAGCCTCACTTTCAGAAATTTTTTTAAATATTGTCATAATTTTCTCCTTTTAGTTATAAATTGATTCAATTTTTGGCATTAATTTAAGTAGTTCCTTAGTATAATTATGTTTAGGATTTTTAAACAACTCTTCTGTTTCAGACACCTCACATAACTTTCCATCTTTAAGCACAGCTATTTTATCACACATTTGTCTAACAACGGGTAAATCATGGCTAATAAATAAAATTGTGAGATTTAACTGTTCTTGAAGATCTTTTAATAAGTTTAATATTTGAGCTTGAATGCTCACGTCTAATGCTGATGTAGGTTCGTCACAGACAAGAAGTCTTGGTTGTGTAGCTAATGCTCTTGCTATTGATATTCTTTGCCTTTGGCCTCCTGAAAATTCATGAGGATATCTAATTGCAGACTGTTGAGTTAATTCAACAGATTCTAATAAATCATGAATATAAATGTCTAAATCGCTAGATTTTATATCTGGATTATGAAGTTTAATAGGCTCTGCAATAATTTGCTTTACTTTTAATCTTCCATTTAATGAAGAAAATGGATCCTGAAATATCATTTGAATTTGCTTTCTAAATTTAAGTAGATCTTTGTTTTTTTTAATTTTGGTAACATTAACACTGTCAAAATAAATATCTCCAGAACTAGGCTTAAACAAATTAACAACCATTTTTGCTATTGTTGTTTTGCCACTTCCACTTTCACCAACTAAGCCAAAAGACTGTCCTTCTTTTATATTTAGTGAGACATTATCTACAGCCATTACAGAATTCTTTGTATTCTCTGTAAAAAAACTATCATCAAATGATTTACTTAAGTTTTTAATTTCAACTAAATTTTGGTCAATAATTATCTTTTTGGACCATCTGTTTAATATTTTAATGTTATTATTTTGATTACTTACATTCTCTTTTTCTATTATTGTAAATCTTGATATTTTTTTATTAGTCGGTGGTACAGAACTAACTAAACTCTTTGTGTATTTTTCCTTGGGCTTAACTAATATCTGTTTGGTTAAACCTATTTCGACTAAGTCTCCATTTTTCATTACAGCTACTCTATCTGTAGTTTCAGCTATAACTCCCATATCGTGGGTAATAAGTATTACAGCTAAGTTTCTCTCTTTTGTTAATCTTTTTATTAATTCAAGAATTTGAGACTGAATAGAAACGTCTAGTGCTGTTGTTGGTTCATCTGCAATTAATAATTCAGGCTCGCAACATAAAGCAAGAGAAATAACAACTCTTTGCCTCATTCCACCAGAAAATTGGTGGGGATAATTATAAAACCTATCTTCTGGATCTTTGATCCCTACTTCTTTTAATAAATTTATTGCTTTATTTTTTGCACTATCTGAACTTAAATTTAAATGAGTTTGTATTGTTTCTATAAGCTGTTCACCAATGGTTAAAATTGGATTTAAAGAAGTTTGAGGATCTTGAAATATTAATCCAATTTTTTTTCCTCGATACTGAACAATTGTTTCTGGATTTTCGCTGATATTAGTTTCTCCCATCAATATTGATCCACTTGAAACTTTACCTGGTTCATCAATTAAATTTACAATGGCATTAGCGACAGTGCTTTTTCCAGAACCAGACTCTCCAACTAATCCAACAATTTCACCTTTTTTTATATCAATATTGATATTTTTTGCAGCATTTACAGTTTCTTTTCTCATTTTATAGTCGACACTCAAATTATTTATTTTTAAAAAAGTCATTTTTTTAGCCTTGGGTTAAGCGTATCTCTCATCCAATCTCCTAATAAATTAATTGAGAAAGCAAGAATAACTAAGAATATTGCAGGAAAGAATGTTATCCACCATTCACCTGAAAATAAAAAATCATTTCCTAATCTAATTAAAGTACCTAATGAAGGTGTTGTAGGAGGAACTCCCACTCCCAAAAAGCTCAATGTTGACTCTGCAATTATTGCAAGAGCTAGACCTATTGTTCCTATTACCAAAATAGGTCTCATTATATTTGGCAATATATGCTTAAACATAATAAGTAAATTTGAAACACCTATAATTGATGAGGCTGAAACATAATCTTTATTTTTTTCTACTAGAGTTGCTGCACGAGAAACTCTTGCAAATTGAGGCCACTCCGAAATTCCTATAGCAAAAATTAAAACATATATTGCCATCTCATCATGCATTTCTCTGGAGATGATACCTCTTGCAATACCATCAACTAATAGAGCCATTAATATACTTGGTACTGTTAGCTGAACATCTGTCAATCTCATTACTATCATTTCATATTTTCCACCAAAGTAACCTGCTGTTAAACCCAGTGAGACACCTAATATTAGACTAAAGATAATTGCTGAAAATCCAACTATTAATGAAATTCGTGAACCATAAAGAATTGTTGAAAGCATATCTCTTCCTTGTCCATCTGTACCTAAGATAAATTTTGCCATACCATCTTCAGTCCAAGAAGGAGGAGTAAAAGCTTCCATTAAAGATAATGATGCAGGGTCAAAAGGATTATGAGGAGTGACGAACTCAACAAAAAAAGAGCAAAAGAAAATTATTAATAATATTACTGACGATACAATTGCAGTTGGAGATTTAATAAAACTAAAGTAAATGTCGCTATCTTTTAATCTTTCCCAAGAATTGAGTGTTTTATTATCCACTTGTAGCATCCCCTTTAACTCGAATTCTTGGATCAATAAAATAATATAGAATATCTACAATGAAATTTATCATCACAAATACAAAAGCTATAAATACTAAATAAGCTGACATAATTGGTATATCTACGAATTGAACCGCCTGAATAAATAAAAAGCCCATGCCAGGCCATTGAAAAACAGTTTCAGTAATTATTGAGAAAGCAACTAATGTACCTATATTTATTCCTGCTATAGTTATTACAGGAATTAATCCATTTTTTAGTGCGTGTTTATAATTAATACTTTTTTCACTTATACCTCGAGCTCTAGCAAATTTTATATAATCAGTTTGTAATATTTCCATCATCTCTGCTCTTACTAACCTAATTATATAAGTCATTTGAAAGAGGCTTAGTGTTACAGACGGAAGTATAATTGCTTTCAATCCTGAAACTGTTAAAAGTCCAGTAGTCCATAAGCCTAAGTCAATCACTTCTCCTCTTCCAAAAGATGGAAGTACACCTAATATTACTGCGAATAGATAAATAAAAAGTATACCAATTACAAAAGTTGGAAGAGATACTCCCAAAAGGGATATAGCCAATATAAAATCACTTAAAAAACCTTTTTTATTAATGCCTGTGTATACTCCTAATAATGTTCCTGAAACCAATGCAATTAATGCAGAAATTAAAACTAATTCCATTGTTGCTGGTAATCTTTCAATAATTAATTCTGAAACTGGTCTTCTTAACTGATACGAAATCCCAAATTCCCCTTTGGAAGCATTAACTACAAACCTTGAAAATTGAATATGTATTGGATCGGTCAGTCCAAGAGTTTCTCTTAATTCTGCTCTTTCTTCATCAGAAGTTTCTTCACCAACCATGTTGTTAATTGGATCACCCACAAAGTTAAATAAAGAAAATGAAACAAATGACACAACAAGCATCACTATTACCGACTGAATCAGACGTTTGAAAAAATACTTTATCAATTTAAGAAATATTTATACTTATAAGCCCTTTGTTAAACAAAGGGCTTATAAAAAAGTTATTTATTTAAAACTTGCAAAACGGAATAATGGTTCATTATTCGGTCTTATTGGAACATCTACATTATTTTTGGTTGCCCAAGAAATTACTTGGTGATGAAGAGGAAGATATGAAATATCATCTTTTACAATTTTCCAAGCATTTGCAATAGCTGCATTTCTTTTATCTAAGTCAACTTCACCTTCCATAACTCTTATAGCAGCATCAACTTCGCTGTTGCTAAAGTTTACTTTATTCCAGCTAGCATCAGACTCATACAGATAATGAAAAACATAATGACTATCTAATGTTGGAACTCCCCATCCTAGCATATAGAAATCACCTTTATCCTCTTTAAGCTCTTTAAAATGTTTGCTTTTAGTTTGAGCAAATAAGTTTACATTAACACCTATTTTACCCAACATTCCAACTACTGCAGTGCAAATTGCTTCATCATTTACATACCTGTCGTTAGGGCATCTTAGTTCAACATCAAAACCTTTTGGATATCCTGCATCAGCTAATAATTTTTTCGCGGCATCAACATCATAAGGCAATCTTTTATCTAGATCTTGTGTGTATCCATTTACACCAGGAAAAGTTATGATTCCTGCAGGTTCACTGAGACCTCTCATTACTTTCTTCTTTATCGCTTCAATATCTATTGCTTGATAAAGAGCTTGTCTTACTTCTTTTTTCTTAAATGGATTATCACCAGTATTTCCAGATCTTAATTTATCTGCTGCTTGGTCCATACCTAAAAAGATTGTACGCATTTGAGCAGTACTCACTACTTCATGATCTGAAGAATTTCCAATTCTAGCTAAGTCTTGAACTGGAGCATCAGTTACTAAATCAACTTCACCAGATAATAATGCTGCAACTCTTGTAGCTGAATTTTTAATTGGTAATAGGTGTATTTCACTAACACTATTATCTTTCATTGAACCCCACCAATTATTATTTCTCTCAAATACTGTCTTAGTATTTGGCTCTCTTAGAGTAATTTTGAATGGTCCAGTTCCCATCGCATTAGTTGCTGAGAATGTTTCTTCTCCACCATCCCAGTTTTGTGAAACTGTTGCTCCAAAATCAATAGACCATTTTTTAGACATTATAAATATATTTGATAACTGGTTTAAAAGAATTGGATTTGGTTTACTTGTGTTCACTTGAACAGTGTAGTTATCAATTTCTTTAACATCAGAAATTGTACTTATGTATTCTTTAAAATCTGATGTAGGTTGTTTTGCTCTCAATATACTAAACACAACATCTTTTGCTGTCATATCAGTACCATCAGAAAATTTTACACCTTTTCTTAAATTAAATACCCAAGTATTTGGATCTGTTGTTTTCCAATCAGTTGCAAGTTGAGGTTCAATACTCATATCTAGACCTCTTGTTACAAGTGCTTCATAGACCTGTCTTGAAACTTGTGTTGTAGGACCTTCATTTTGGGCATGAGGATCCAAAGTTAAACTATCTCCTTGCATAGACCATTTAATTGTTTTCGCATATGAATGTGTTGATACAAAAACAAATAAAATAGCAAAGAAAATTTTAATAAAATTTTTAAATTTCATTTTTCCTCCTAATTATTACAAATAAAATTAAACCTGATTAATGGGTCAACTACAAGGGTAAAATAGGTAACTTAATTGTTATGAATGATATCATTTTTAAACTTTGTATATAAAATTTTTGAATAATTATTCATATTTGTCATATTTTCTCTCGCCTCTTTATCAAATTTTTCCAGAGCACCCTGTCCTAATTGATTTTCTAATGCTGACTTATATTCAGGGACACAACCCCAATCATTTACAGTTGTATCTTTGATTTCTATGTGGAATTGAATACCATAAGCATTGTTTTTATAACGAAATATTTGATATTTTGTCTCTTTTGATGATGCAATTAATGTTACATCTTTATTTTTTTCTAATTCTTGAACTTCATAAGAGTGCCATTGTAATGATGTTATTTTTTCTGGAAAATCTGCAAAAAGTATATCTTTCTTTTTTTCATCCAAAAAGTTTACACTCAACATTCCAATTTCAGGATTATTAGTTTTAACTACTTTTCCTCCAATTACTTCTCCTAATAATTGACATCCGAGACAAAAACCTAAGTATGGCTTATTTAATTCTACAACGAATTCTTTAATTTTTTTTTTTTCTTCAATGAGCCAAGGATAATCGTTTTCCATCCAAGTATCCATGGGTCCACCCATACATAGCATACCGTTAAAAAAATTTAAATTATTCGGAATTTTTTCGCCTTCATCTAATTCAATAGTTGTAATATTAACTCCATCTTTGATCATTAAATCTTTTATATAACCAGGATCTTCAATATTTATGTGTTGAAGAACAAGAATTTCCATTATTACACGATGGGTTTTAGCAAACCTAATATTTTTTTATGAACTATTTTATTAGAAGACACCACAATATGACCTGCTTGCTTTGCATTTTTATTGTTCCAAGTTGTTATAATGCCACCAGCAGCATTAATAATTGGAATTAATGGATGAATATCCCAAACTTTATTATTACATTGTATAACAACATCAATTCTTCCCTCACAAATCTGCGCATATGACAATGCATCTGAACAAGGGAATTGTATCAATTTAATTAGTTTTGAAATTTTTTTTTGTTGATTTAATGAAATTGCTCCATGAAAACCAGCGGTCAATTTAATATTTTTAAATTTAACACTCTTGTTTACTGATATTTTTTTTCTTTTTTTGTTTTCAACAATGTATGCAATTTTTGAAGATTGATTATAATAATATTTGTTTAACATAGGGAAGTTTGCCATTCCAAATATTGGATTACCTTTATAATTTACTGATATTAAATTACTCCAAGTTGGACTTCCTATAACAAATGACCTAGTTCCATCAATGGGATCAATTACCCAACTAAAATCACTTTTAGTTTTTTTATAACCAAATTCTTCTCCAATAATTTCATGTCCAGGAAATTTTTTGCTTATTTTTGCTCTAATGAATTTTTCAAAAGCTTTATCGCATGAAGTAACAGGATCATATCCTTTGCCAAGTAATTTATTATTAACGTTAAAAGGCTTATTAAGTTTTTTAAAATAAAAATTCGTTAAATCAATTGCTAGTTTGTTCAAAAACTTTGGAAATTCATTATTTTTAATTATTAGATTTTTATCCATAATTCCAAATACTACTTAATTTCCCTTGATTAAAGGTATTTTTTAATTAATGCTCAATTTTATGAAAATTGAGTTAGACAATAATAAGGTTTTTTTTAAAGATGAAAATCTGAATGAAGAAATTCATCCTTTTTGGCTTAGAGAAAGAGTAGAAAATGTTGAATTACTCGATCAAAAGACACAACAAAGACTTTTTGATCCGAGCACGATGGAATCAGACGTTATTATCAAATCAGTAGTAATTGAAAAAGACCTATTAAACATCACTTTTTCAGATGGAATAGAAACTAAAATTGATATTAATAAAATAATTCGAGAATTTAAAAATTCCAACTCAATTAGTAAAATTAAAGAAAAAGTAAAATGGACTTCCTCACTTAATGACGTAAAAAAATTTAATTTTCAGGAGAATATTTATGAAAGTGTTGAAATGTATGAATTACTTGCTTCTTTTTACAAGTATGGATTTGCAATTATAAAGAATGTTCCAACTCATGATAATTATTTAATAAAATTTGCTAACTCAGTAGGCAGTGTTAGAAGAACTAATTTTGGCGAGCACTTTAATGTTTCATCAAAACCTAATCCTAATGATCTTGCATATACACCTTTGCCTTTGGCTCCTCATACCGATAATCCATATAGAAATCCAGTTCCTTGTATTCAGATATTGCATTGTATTGAAAATGAAGTAACTGGTGGTTTATCTACTTTGGTTGATGGTTATACTGTTACTGAAGATTTAAAAAAAGACTTTCCTGAATACTATGAAATATTAACTAAAGTAAAAGTAAAATTTAAATTTATTGATAAAGATGTAATTTTAGAAGACTGGTCTGAATTAATAGAGCTCGATGAAAATAAGAATTTTAAACAAGTTAGATTTAGTCCACGGCTTGATTACGTGCCGGTTTTAAAAAAAGAGGAACTAGATCTTTATTATAAAGCTAGAAAAAAATTATCTGATTTATATAACTCCGATTTCTATAGAATAGAATTTAAATTAATGTCTGGGGATTTAATTATGATGGATAATTACAGACTACTTCATGGTAGAACAGAATTTAATCCAAATGAGGGTAAAAGATTTTTACAAGGGTGCTATATTGAATATGATAGTACTGATAGCAAACTTAGACATTTACAAAGAAAATTTAATATAAATTAATTTATCCTATGTTCTGTAGAAAAGGTATATACTCGAGAAGATAATAACCTAGGGCTTGCAATTGATTAGTAATCATTAGTATTCCTGTAATTAGTAGAAGTGATCCACCAAACATATTTATCATCTTCATCTTTGCTTTTAGATTTTTAGAAAAAATCATAAATTTTTGTATCAAGTATCCTGATAGAACAAAGGGAATTGCTAGTCCAAGGGAATAAAATGACAAAAGACCAATTCCTTTATTAATGCTATCTTCTGTTGATGCAATTGCAAGAATTGATCCTAAGATTGGACCAATACAAGGTGTCCAACCAAAGCCAAAAGCCATCCCAATTAAAATAGAACTTATTATTCCAGTATTATTATTTGTTTGAAATCTTTTCTCATAATTTAAAAACTTTAGATTTATGAGTCCTAGTATTTGTAGCGAGAATATAATTATGATTATTCCAGCCCCAATTCTGAGTTGATATGAATTATCTAAAATTAGAGATCCTAAAAATGTAGCTGTAGCTCCAAAACTTATGAATACTATAGAAAATCCAACTGCAAATAAAATTATAGGAAAAATATTTATGGTTTTTTTTTCAAGTAATTCATTAAGAGTTGATCCTGATATGTATGATATATATCCTGGTATTAGAGGCAGAACACATGGAGATAAAAAGCTAAGTAAACCTGCTCCAAAAGCTAAAAAAAATTCTATCATTATCCTGTATTTTTGATAGCTGCTGAAATACCTGCTATTGATGCCATCATTGCATCATTCAGATCTTTTTTATGCTTCTTATTTAATTTTTTTTGTAAAAGCTTATTCATTACTACTGCTTGTAAAACATTAAGGATTTCGGAATATATGTTTCTAATAATTGCTGGACCTCTGAAACTCTTTCTTTGTTTATAAATTTCTTTAGGTGTTATTTGATCATTTAATCTTTTAACTGCATCAAATTGGAACCTTAATTTTTTTCCAACTCTTATGAGTTTATCGTCAGCTAAGTTTTTTTCATAAATTTTAGATATCTCAGGGTCTACTTTTGAAAGTACCATATCAAGCAAGTCCATTGTTGAATTAAAATATGGCCAGTTTTTTTCCATATCTATAAGTGTTTTTTTAAACTTTTTAATTGATGAATATCTCAAAGCTTCTGCGGTACCTAGCCATGCAGGTAACATTAATCTAATCTGTGTCCAAGCAAATACCCAAGGGATAGCTCTCAAACTATTTATATTATCAACATTTTTTCTTTTAGAAGGTCTAGAACCTATTGAGAGTTTTCCAAGCGCCATATGTGGCGTTACAGTTTTAAAGTATCTAATAAAATCTGAACTTTGGTTTATATTTTTTCTATAAGAGCTTGTTGATATTTCTGACATACTTTGAATTAGTTTTACCCAGCTATCTTTTGGTTTTGGAGGTGGGTTTAAAGTAGCTTCCATAACAGACCCGATGTAACTACATAGATTATATTTTGCCAATGGCTCATAACCATATTTTTGTTGTATAACTTCTCCTTGATCAGTTATTCGTATTTTACCATTAACTGAACCCGCTGGCTGTGATCTCAATGTAGCTTGTATTGGTCCACCTCCTCTTCCAGCAGATCCTCCTCTTCCGTGAAAAAATGTTACGTCAATTTTATATTTTTTAGCTAGTTTAATTATTTCTTGTTGTAATTTATATTGGTTCCAGCTCGCAGAAAGCTTTCCAGCATCTTTACTAGAATCTGAGTATCCAATCATGATTTCCTGTTTATGATTAATATCTTTTCTGTACCATTTTAATGAAAAAAGTTTTTCCATAATAGGTTTTGCATTTATTAAATCATCCAACGTTTCAAATAAAGGGACTACTCTAAGTCTATTTTTAATGTTTGCCTCCTTTTGTAAAAACATAACTGATAAAATATCAGAAGCAGAGGATGTCATTGATATTACATACGCTCCTAGACACTCTTTAGGTTGAGTTGCCAATACTTTAAAAGTTGACCATACTTCTTTATTTTCTTTATTTTTAAATTGAAAATTTTTTGATAAATTTTTGCTCTGCATTTTTGAAGATAAATACCTTATTTTTTTACCTTCATCCCATGATGAATAATCTTGGTTAAGCTTATTCTTTATATATTCTGCCAATAATTTAGAATGTCTTGAAGATTCTTGTCTTATATCAAGTCGAGCAAGATTTATGCCAAAACATTTAGCTCTACGCATTAAATCTAATAGATCACCACTTGCTATATTTTCACTTTGATTTTGCTCTAAAGACTCTCTTACTACTCTCAATGGTTTTAAAATTTCTTCTCTCTCAGATAATAAATTTTTTTCATTTAGTGGTTCGTTATTTACTAAATGACGTTCTATTGCTCTATGCGTTTTTCTTAATTTATCTCTTAAAGGTCTTAGATAAACTCTATAAGGCTCGAATGTTTTCCCTGTAATTTTTAAAATTTTATTTGAACATTTTTCCATAGAATAAGATCTAATTAATTTTGTCATTGACTTTTCATAAAGTTTAGCTGCCTCCCACCTTGATAACAAAATAACTCTTTTAGTGACTTCTGATGTAACAAATGGATTTCCATCTCTATCACCACCCATCCATGATCCAAACTCAATAGGATTAAAATTTTTAGGTAAACCCTTACCCATATTTTTTTCAAATATTTGATTTAATCTTCTATACACTTTAGGAATTGTATCCCACAAGCTATCTTCTATAATTGCGAGTCCCCATCTCGCTTCTTCTGCAGGGGTTGGTTTAGATCTTTTAATTTCATCTGTATTCCATATAATTGTGATCTCATCAAAAACTTTACGATCTAAAATTTTTAATTTTGAAGGATAATTTTTAAGCAGATTTCTTTGCTCTAATATTTCTGTTAAGGAATGGTATTTCTGTATTAAGGTTCTTCTTTTTACCTCTGTTGGATGTGCTGTAAGCACAATACCTATATTTAAACTTTTGGCAATATTATAGATTTTAGTATTTGATATTTTTTTATTTTTAAAAAAATTTTCAAATATTTCTTCAATAAAAATATTTTGAAATTTTTTCTTTTGTTTAACATTTTCGTAGAGGTCTAAAGTCCTTGAAGCGTCAATTGACTCAGCCAAATTATAAAAATTCATAAAGTGGTTAAACGCTCTAGTTAATTTGAAAAGTGAATTTGGAGATAATTTTTTAACTTCGTTTAAAATTTTTTTGAAGGGTTCTTTTTGTTTTTTATTGGCTATATTTGCTTTAGACAGTAACCTAATCTTCTCAACAAGATCGAAAAATTTCTGTCCTTCTTGATTTTTGATAACTCTGCCTAATATATTACCTAAATATCTAACATCATCTCTTAAAGATTTTGTTGGTATTCTTTCATAATAGAGGTCTCTTTTTAGCATTTTTAATTACAAACTTTTTCTGGTTTATACCAATAGCATTAGTTTGTATTTTAAATAAACTTCCTGAAAATTTAAATTTTTTAATTTCACTGTTTTTCATGCCTTTTAAAGCAGATGTGACAAATAAATCTGAATTTTTTGGACCCCCAAAGATACAATTAGTAATATTTTTAGCGGGTAAATTGATCTTGTGTATCTGTTTGGCAAATTTATTTAAAACACTTACACAAGCCCCATGAAATTGGCATACCCATAAATTTCCAGCTTTATCTAAGGTCATGCCATCTGGCACTCCTTCCTTACTTGAAAATCTTTTAAATATTTTTTTACTTATTATATTTTCATTTTTATCTATCCTAATTTTGTAGATTACCCTTTTTCTACTATCTGTATGGTAAAAGTTTTTTTTATCAATAAATGCTGGTCCATTAGTAATCATGTAATTGTCATCTACTTTTTTAAGATTAAATTTTTTATCGAGACAATAAAGAGATCCGTTTGGGATATTTCTTTCAGGGTTATCCATGGTTCCAAACCAAAGTTTCCCATTAAGATCTGTTTTACCATCATTAATCCTGTTCATTTTTAACGACTTTTCAATGGCTATTGATTTAATTTTTTTTTTATTTTTTAAATTTACTATTCTTAATTCACCTTGGAGACCTAATATAAAATTATTATTTTTAATATGAGCTAAAAATCCTATTTCTTTATTTACTTTAATAGTTTCTTTTTTTTTATTTTTTAAATTTAAAATATAAATTCTTTTTTTTTTAATGTCTGTAAAATAAATTGAATTATGCTCTTTGATCCACAAAGTACCTTCACCTAACGTACATTTTAAATTCCACAAAACCTCAGGTTTTGAAGTTAAAATCTTAGCCATTATACTCGTACTCTTTTATAAAATCTTTTTTTGGATTAATTCCAATTCCTATACTTTCTAATGGGGAAGCAAATCCATCTTTGTCTTTTACTTGATCTAAAATTGAAAATTTTTCTTCAGCTAGATCTGTAATAAAAATATTTTTTTCAGTGGTATCGAATTCTAACATTGATTTTGTTGGAAATAGTCCTCCTGGCATATCTGGTAAAGAAGTAAGTAAATGCAGATTTACCGCTACACTTAAAGCTGAACCCCATACATGATTAACAATTGGGATGAAATTAGACTGAGCTAATGCTGATACTTTTAAATATTCTGTAATTCCACCTAAACCACAAACTTCTGGTTGTGCTATATCAATGCAATTATTTTTAATTAATCGATTCCAGCCATATTTTGTGAACTCTGCTTCACCACCAGCAATATTTGTTTTTAATTTTTCTTTAAGTTCTTTGTATCCATCATAATCCTCTGGCGCAACGGGTTCTTCAAACCAATAAATTTTCATTTCATCTAATCCTCTACCTACATATAAAGCATCGTTTTTATTATATGCATGATTGGCATCGACCATTAGTTTAAAATCATCCCCAATAACTTCTCTTACTGCGCTTACTAACTTTAAATCTTCTTTTGGACCTAAACCAACTTTCATCTTCATCGCTTTGAAGTTTTTTTCTTTTATTTGATTGGCTTCTTTTTTGAATAATACACATAATTCTTCGACAGATTTTTTTTGCAGCATCATTCCATAACCATAAACTGGAATTTTGTTATTGGTTTTGCCGCCTAATAATTGATAAAGAGGCAATTTTGCTTTTTTTGCAAGTACATCCCACAATGCTATATCAATTCCTGATAATGCCTGAATAGGCATTCCTTTCTGGCCACTATCTCTGAGTAAATTATAAACTTTATGCCAGATATATTCTTTATTAATTGGATCTTCTCCAATTATTAAAGGCTGTATTACTCTTTCTACAATATATTTGTTAGCGAGAGCTATATTTCCAGGGCCAAAACATTCTCCCCAACCCGTAATACCTTCATCAGTTTCTATCTCTACTAAGTGGGCGGTTCTGTGTTTGTAATATTGCTGAGAATATCCTAATTCTTTATCCAACTCATATCTAAGTACATGACTTTTGATTGAGCTGATCTTCACAATTATTAAACAGCAACTACTTTAGAGTTCTGCTCTCCTAAATTTTCTATAGATAATTTCATTTCATCACCAGCTTTTAAAAATACTTGAGGCTTTCTTCCCATGCCTACTCCTGGGGGAGTTCCTGTAGTTATAATATCTCCAGGTTGTAATGACATGAATTTACTCACATAAGATACAATGATATCTACATTAAAAATCATAGTACTTGTATTTCCTGTTTGCATTCTTTCGCCATTTACATCCAACATCATCTTTAAATTATTAATATCTTTAATTTCATCCTTAGTTACTAGATAAGGCCCAGTAGGTCCGTAAGTGTCATGAGACTTTCCTTTAACCCATTGTCCCATTTTTTCAATTTGCCATTCTCGTTCACTAACATCGTTTACTAAACAATATCCTAAAATATGATCTTGTGATTGACTTTCAGAAATATGTTTTACTTCTTTTCCAATTACAATTCCAAGTTCAACTTCCCAATCTAGTTTTTTTGATCCAGACACAATTTCTACATCGTCATTTGGACCACACATTGAACTTGTAGCTTTCATAAACATTATTGGTTCTTTAGGAATATCAGCACCAACTTCAGCTGCATGATCTGAATAATTAAGTCCTATTGCCACAAATTTTCCAGGACTTGCAATACATGAACCTACTCTTTCATTAGTTGAAAGTTCAGGCAGACTTGATGTGTCTGCGCCTTGAATTTTTGAAATCGTCTCAAAATTTAAATTATCTGGGTTTAAATCATTTATATGAGAACTGATGTCTCTTATTTTTCCATCTGCGTCTAAAATTGCTGGTTTTTCTTTTCCTTTTTCTCCTACTCTTAATAGTTTCATTGTTTCTCCTTTGTATTTAAATTGTCATTCCACCATCAACAGAAAATGTATTTCCTGTTGTAAATGTTGATTCATCACCAGCTAAATAAATAGCCATAGAAGCAATTTCTTCAGCTGTTCCCAGTCTTCCCATAGGTTGTCTTGCTATAAAATCTTTCTTAGCTTGAACAGGATCTGGACTTTGGTTTACTCTATCTTGCCACGAAGGAGAAAAAACAGTCCCAGGTGCTATTGAATTACATCTAATATTTTGTTTTACAAAATCTGAAGCTATAGACTTAGTTAATCCAATAATTGCAGCTTTTGAAGCACCATAAACAAATCTGTTTGGCAAACCTTTTAAGCTGGATGCTATAGAAGAAACATTGATTATACTTCCACCATTTTGCTTAACCATCAGTGGTAAAATTGCTTTGCACATGAAATACATAGATTTAATATTTACATCAAACGAAAAATCCCAGTCTTTTTCTTCACAATCTAAAATTGTTCCATGATGAACAAATCCAACTGCATTAAATAGAACATTCACTTCATCAAGTGTTTTAACAAATTCTAATATTGCATTGTTATCTGTGGAATCTAATGTCTTTACTTTAATATTAGGATATTCTTTATTTAAATCAGCTAAAGTTTTATCATTCAAATCTGTTGCTATTACATGGGCCCCCTCATTATGAAAAGCAATTGCTGTAGCTTTTCCAATTCCTTGACCTGCTGCTGTAACTACAATTTTTTTACCTTCTAGTCTTTCACTCATTTATTATTTATCCTTTCAATTTCTTTATAAAGTGAACTATGGTCTATTTCACCATGTCCATTTTCAACAAGAGATTTATACATTTCTTTAACCAAATTTGAAATAGGTAAATGAGTATTATAATTATTGGCACATTCTAAGATATTATTCATATCTTTTAAATGAACTGATGTTCTACCTTTTGGAGTAAAATCTTTATTGATCATTCTTTTTCCATGTGTCTGTAGAACTTTGCTATCTGCCCATCCACCTGACAAAGCTTTGATCATTTTATTTGGATCTGCTCCAGCTTTTTCACAAAGAGTAACAGCCTCTGCAACAGCACCAATTGTTAAACCAACTATGATTTGATTTGCTAATTTTGAAACTTGTCCACTTCCAATTGGACCGACTAATGTTGGGTTACCCATTTTTTTTAAAATATCAAATGCATCGTCAAAAATATTTTGCTCTCCCCCAACCATTATAGCTAACGAGGCTTCCTCTGCACCAATTGTTCCTCCAGATACAGGTGCGTCCAAATAATTTATATTTTTTAATTTTAAATTATTACCATGTTTAGTTGCTGTAGTTGGTTTAACTGAACTCATATCAATAACTATGGCACCAGATTTTAAGCTTTTTGTAAAATCATCATTATTCATCACCTCATCAACAGCAGTATCATCTGTTAACATTGTGATAACAATATCACTTCCATCCACAGCATCTTTTAACGTATTTGAAATTTTTGCACCGAATTCTTTTAGCGGCTCTGCTTTATTTTTTGATCTATTGAATGCCGTCAAATTGTATCCAGCTTTTAGGATATTTTTAGACATTGGCAGGCCCATCAGGCCTATGCCTATAAAACCTATTTTTTTTGTCATTTATTTTTTAGGTACGAATTCGTGGAAATTTTGTGTCATCACTTCTGGAAAGAACATTACACAAGCTAAAACAATCAATTGGATTACTACAAAAGGAGCAAATCCTCTAAAAATATCTGTTAATGAAATATGAGGAGGTGCTACAGATTTTAAATAAAAAGCTGCTGGACCGAAAGGAGGACTTAAAAATGAGACTTGCATATTAACACAGAACAGTATTCCAAACCAAATAGGATCAAAACCAAGTGCGAGAACTATTGGTAAAAATACTGGCATTGCTAACAAAACAATTCCAACCCAATCCATAAAAGCACCCATTATCAAAAACATTACTTGCATCATAAATATTAAATACATTGGTTTTAGATCATATGCTAAAATCGTTTCAGCCACATAAGTTGGTCCACCTGCTAAAGAATAAGCTCCAGCTAAAACTGTAGCTCCAAAAGTAATGGTTAAAATAGTACCTGAGGCTTTAAAAGTTCTAACCAATGCATCTTTAAATAAAAACCACGTTAATTCTTTTCTCGCAAATATTATAATTAATGTAGCAACTACACCCATTCCAGCTGCTTCTGTGATACCTGTTATTCCAGAATAAATTGATCCTAAAACTATTATTACAATTCCAATTGGTGGTAAAAGGCCTGGAAGGTAAGACATTTTTTCTTTTAAAGTTAAAGCTGGTTCATCGCTTAGTGGGGCTAGATGTGGTTGTAATCTTGTTCGTATAAGAATGTATGTAATTATCAAACCTGAAATCATTAAACCTGGAACAATAGCTTCTTGGAACAACATCGTAATCGAAGTTTCTGTTGTTAGTCCATAAATAATTAGAACAATAGATGGAGGTATCATTGTACCCAATGAACCTGATGCACAAATAATACCAATAGACATGTCTTGATCATATTTTAATCTCAACATCTGAGGCAGTGCTATTAATCCCAATAAAACTATTTCTCCTCCTATAATTCCACTCATCGCAGCCATAATTGTTGCCATGATTGCAGTTACAACACCTACCCCTCCCCTAGTTTTTCTTAACCAAGCATTTAATGCATCATATAAATCTCTCGCAATGTTTGAGCGTTCAAGTAAGGAGGCCATAAATATAAATAACGGAACAGATAAAAATGAATACGTTACAACAAGAGAATAATATCTTGAAAGTAAAATTCCTAATGCATGTTCACCAATGTATAAAAATACAAGTACTGCCCCCATAAAACCTGAGGCAAAGCCCATTGGAACACCAATGGCTATAAGAGCTAGCAATCCAACAATAAGTATTATCGAGAGTGTTCCTATTTCAAATTCCATATTATTCTAAATCTTTAGCGGGATCGTATTGTCTTTCTTTAGGATTTCTCCAATCAATTATTAAATTGTTAATAGACTGAAGTGCAATAAGAAATACACATATAAGTGTAAGTGGTTTCATAGTAGCTGGAATTGGTGGATCCCAATACGTTGCAAATCTCTCCCAGTTTACAAATGATCTGTAAGCATCCTCCATACCACCATAAATTACAGCCCCTGCAAAAAGAACAATAACAATAGTGCTAATTAGATCAAATATTCTTTGTGTCGGTCTACTGACAAAGTCATATAATAACACTATTCTAATGTGGCTTCTCAATCTTGTTGCATATATGCCCCCCACTAAATAACATACACCAGCCAACCATAGGCATAACTCATTGGCCCATAAGGTGGGTTTAAATAAGACATATCTCATAAAAATTTCGTACATCATTACAAGTACTATTACTGGGATTAAATATTTTATTGTATGGCTTAAAAATAAGGAAATTCTATCTATCCAAAATATTGGAAAATCATCTTTGCTTGCAACTTTTTCATTTTGCTCTTGTAACTGTTTGTCTTGAATCTCTTTATCATTCATTGGCAAAAAATTTACTTAATAAGAAGGGCCTTTTCAGGCCCTTCAATATTTTGATATGTTGCTAATAATTATAGGATACCGTTAGCTTTCATGTAAGCTTTATGTATCTCAATAAGAGCAGCAGCTTCAGGAGATTTTTTCTTCCATTCTTCCCAAGCGCCAAGTGCAGCATTTCTGAACTTAAGTCTATCTTCTCTAGACCAGTCATGAAGAGTAACACCCATAGCATTTAAAGCTTTGACTGCTTCAGCATTTTTTCTCTCAACTAAACTAGTGATTGTTCTACCGCAGATCTCGATTGCAGCTAACATTGCACCTTGTTCATGAGGCTTTAACTTATTCCAAACTTTTGAATTACAAGCTAAGTGGTCTGCTGGCATAGAGTGGAAACCTGGATATGTAGCATATTTGTTTTGCTCATAGTGTCCACCTGCATAGTTTGTAGCTAAAGATGAATAATCCGCACCATCAATTAGACCAGTTTGTAAAGCAGTTGGAACTTCACCAAAATCCATCACGATCGGCTTAGCACCTAATGCTGTAAAGATCATACTTTCCATTCCTGGAGGCGATCTAAATTTAAAGTCTTTGATAGATGCAACATCTGGGATTGGTTTGCTAGATATTAAAGACTCATGTCCTGGTATCCACCAACCAATTAAAGTCATTCCATATTTATTGTATAGTGCATCAACAGCTTCTTGAGCTCCTGGGAACTTTAAGAAGTCATATTGTTGATATGGGTTATCATATCCACCCATAACGTCACCTGCAAATTGGAATGCAGCATTTTTACCCGTTTGATATCCAGCACCTGTCATATCACAATCAATAATTCCAGTTTGTGCAGAGTTAAATACCTCAGCAGATTTTCCTGTTACAGATGATGAGTAAAACATTTGTACTTTTAAACTTCCGCCAGAAAACTTTTCAACGTTCTTAGCGAATTGAGCTGCAACTTCACCATTTGGTGAGCTAGCTGTAAAGTGAGTTTCTATTTTTAGAGTTTTTGCATTTGCAGAACCAAATAAAGTAATAGAAACTACAGCAATAGCAGCAGTTATTTTTGTTATTAATTTTAACATTATTTTCCCTCTCGGTTATGTTTTTTTAAATTTAAACATAAAGAGAAAAAAAATTCAAATAAAAGAGGGAAATAAATTTCTTAAGATAATTAGTTTATATAATTGCAACTAAAAGTTGTATTGTTTATACAACTTCTGACAAAAGAGGTTTTTGAGAGAAAAAACATTTTATATTATCTACAGCTAACATACTCATAGCCAATCTAGTTTCATGTGTCGCACTTCCTACATGAGGAAGAACAAAACAATTTTCTAACTCTAAATATCTTTTATCAAGGTTAGGTTCATTATTAAACACATCTAATCCAGCTCCATAGATTTTTTTATTTTGCAAGGCTTCAATCAGAGCATCATCATCTACAGTTGATCCTCTCGAAGTATTTATGAAAACTGAATGTTTTGGAAATAGTTTTAAAATTTCTGAATTAATTATATTTTTAGTTTCCGCTGTGGCAGGAGTATGTAAGCTTACATAATCGCAATTAGGTAGCATTGATTTTAAATCAGGGTAATAAGTTGCATCTTTTTCAAGATCATTAGATAACTTATTTCTATTGTAATAAACTATTTTCATTTTAAACGATCTAGCTCTGTCAGCAACTATTTGTCCGATCCTTCCCATTCCTATTATACCTAAAGTTTTTCCTGTAATTTCATTACCAACCATTAGTTTAGTAATGTCTGGTCTATGATCTTTCCACTTATTTGACTTAACTAGATTATAAGCCTCACCAATTCTTCTAGACGATGCTAAAATTAAAAGGATTGTTATTTCTGCTACAGCATCGTTTAATACATTTGGCGTATTTGAAACTTTGATATTTTTTTCTTTAGCTGATTGTGTATGGATATTGTCGTATCCAACTCCAACATGACCAATAATTTTTAATTTTCCATTTAAACTATCAAAAAAATTTTTATCTAATTTATCAAAACTTGTAGATATTAAACCATCATATTCATTAGAAAGTTTTATTAATTCCTCATATGTATAAGGTTTGTCTTCTAAATTAAGAGTTACATCAAATTCTTTTTTTAATATTTGTTCAGCACCATCAGAAATTTTTCGAGAAACTAAAATTTTTGGTTTCATCTAATGAGAGTTTCTTAGAACACCTTTTGTTTTAGTGATATCTAAATATTGATCTCTTGACATAATACATGCACCGTCTTCAAGTTGACCAACATTTGATCTAGAAATTTCTTGCCAAGGAGTTTGATTTGTAAGTTTTTTAATTTTTTTGTTTTTTCTTCTTTTGATAAATTCAGACTTAGTAATTTGAAGGTCTACTCTTCTTTTATTTAGATCTATTGTCATTTTGTCTCCAGTTTTAACAATTGCTAAATCACCGCCAACAGCGGATTCTGGTGATACATGAAGTATAGATGGACTTTCTGAAGTACCACTTTGTCTTCCATCTCCAAGAGTTGGAAGTGCATTAATACCTTTTTTTAATAATCTGTCTGGTGGCTGCATATTAACTACTTCGGCTGAACCTGGATATCCAACAGGGCCACAGCCTCTTATTATTAAAATAGAATTTTCATCTATTTTAAGTTTCTTGCTATTAATCCTGTCATGATAATCCTCTGGACCTTCAAAAACTACTGCTTTTCCTTTAAAAACGTTTGGATGTTTAGGGTTTGATAAGTATCTATCTCTAAATTCTTTACTAATTACTGAAGTTTTCATAATTGCTGATGAAAAGAAATTTCCTTTCATAACTAAGAATCCAGCCTTAGCAGTTAAGCTATCTTTAAATGTTTTAATTACATTCCTATCTACATTAACTTTTTTTCTTAAATTCTGGGCAACTGTTTTGCCAGTAACAGTAAGTAAGTTTTGGTGAATTTTTTTGTGCTTCATTAATTCTTTCATGATTGCTGGAATTCCACCTGCTCTATAAAAACCTTCCATTAAATGTTCTCCAGCAGGTTGACAGTTTGCTAATAAAGGTATTTTGTGTCCAAGCTTTTGCCAATTAGACAAATCAAATTTTACACCCATGTGTTTAGCAATCGCAATTAAATGTGTGGTACAATTACTAGAAGCTCCTATAGCACTTGCAACTATGACTGCATTTTCAAATGCTTTCTTTGTCATAATTTTAGAAGGTGTTAAATCTTCGTGAACCATTTTTACAATTCTGGATCCTGTCTCAAAAGAAATTTGTTCTCTTTCTCGATATGGAGCTGGTATTACTGCACACCCAGGTAAAGACATTCCTAATGCTTCTGCAACAGAATTCATTGAAGAAGCAGTTCCCATTGTATTACAATGACCAGGGCTTGGTGCAGATGCTGCTGCCATATCCATAAATTCTTCGTAATTAATTTCTCCTTTGGCATGCAATCTTCTTGCTTCCCAAATTATCGTTCCTGAACCAGCTTTCTTTCCTTTATAATTTCCATCAAGCATTGGACCGCCGGATAAAACAATTGCAGGAATATTAACTGTTGCAGCCGCCATTAAAGCTGCTGGAGTTGTCTTATCACATCCTGTAGTAAGTATAACTCCATCAAGTGGGTACCCATAAAGTACCTCTACTAATGATAAGTATGATAAATTTCTATCCAACATGGCAGTTGGTTTCTTGCCAGTTTCTTGGATTGGATGGGTGGGGAATTCCATCGGAATACCGCCTGCTCTTCTAATTCCATCTTTAATTCTTTTGCTAAGTGATAAAAAGTGTCTATTACATGGGGATAAATCACTTCCTGATTGCGCAATACCAATAATCGGATTTCCTGATTGAAGTTCTTCTCTTGTAAGACCATAATTTAGATATCTTTCTAAATACATAGCAGTCATCCCTGGGTCTTTAGGGTCATCAAACCATTGTTTGCTTCTTAAATTCTTCTTTTTCATTAATTTTTAAATTATATTATATTGGTTTATAAAACTTATATTGAAAAATGAATAGTCTAATTGTTCTCAATAAGAATGATAATGTTGGCGTAAGTCAATTTATTATACCGGAAAAAACTAAAATTAGTGGTCAAGAGATAAGTACAATTGATCCAATACCTTTTGGACATAAAGTTTGTTTAAAACCTATAAACAAAGGTGATCCAATAATTAAGTATGATCAGATAATTGGATTTGCGTCAAAAAATATCACTGCTGGTGAACATGTTCATTCTCATAACTTAGAATTTAAAGATTTTGAGAGAGCTTTTAGGGTTCAAAATAAAAAAACTATTATTGATGAAAAAGTTGATACTTTTTTCAACGGGATCTTAAGAGATAATGGTCAAGTTGCTACTAGAAATTATATAGGGATCGTTAGTACAGTTAATTGTTCAGCAACTGTTACTAAGATGATTGTTGAAAAAATAAAATATTCAAACATTTTAAATGATTATCCAAATATTGATGGGATAGTTCCAATTACTCACTCCACTGGGTGCGGAATGAATACTGTAAGTGAAGGTATGCAAATGTTTCAAAGAACAATAGATGGATTTAAAAATCATCCAAATTTTTCTCATGTATTTGTTATTGGTTTAGGTTGTGAGTGTGCACAAGTGAGTTTGTTTGATGAGTCTTTAAAAAAACATAATAGAATTCATTTTCTAACAATCCAAGATGAAGGTGGAACAAAAAAAATTGTAGAGAAAGTTCTATCGCAAATAAAAAATTTGTTAACTGAGGCTAACAAAATTAAGAGAACACCTCAGTCTGTTAGTCACTTAACTTTAGCTCTTCAATGTGGAGGTTCAGATGGATATTCTGGCATTACAGCTAATCCAGCTTTAGGTGTTGCAGCTGATTTGTTAGTTAAAAAAGGTGGAAGTTCAATATTATCTGAAACTCCTGAAATTTATGGGGCAGAGCATCTTTTAATTAATAGAGCTAACAGCCAAGAAACAGCTGATAAATTAATGGAAAGATTAAAATGGTGGAAAAATTACACTTCAATAAATAATAGCACCATGGACAACAACCCTGCTCCAGGAAATAAACGAGGCGGCTTAACTACGATATTAGAAAAATCACTTGGCGCAGTTGCTAAAGGTGGCAAATCAATACTAGAAGATGTGCTTGAATACGCAGAGCCATTAAAAAATAAAGGCTTTAATTTCATGGATTCCCCAGGGTATGACCCTGTGTCTGTAACAGGGCAAGTTGCTTCAGGTGCAAATGTAATATGTTTCACAACAGGAAGAGGTTCATGTTTTGGCTGTAAACCTGTTCCGAGTTTAAAATTATCAACAAATACTGCGATGTATGAAAAAATGGAAGAAGATATGGATATAAATTGTGGGACTATTGCAGAAGGTAAAGAAGACATTGATAAAGTTGGAAATAGAATATTTGAGCTAGTTGTAAATACAGCTTCAGGAAATAAATCAAAAAGTGAAATTAATGGCTACGGTGACGAGGAATTTAATCCTTGGCAAGTAGGCGTAGTAATGTAGTTTTTTGAAAAATTTTTCATAAATTATCATGTCAGAAAATAAAAAAGCTTCTTTAATTAAGGTTATTTTTCTGTCCGCTTCAGGGTTTTTTTTATTTGTATGTATGGATTCAACTGCAAAATATTTAGGAAATGTTATGCCAGTTACGCAAGCCGTGTGGGGAAGATTTTTTTTTCACTTTGTTGCACTTTGTGTTTATTTCGTAATCTTCAAACCAAAGCTAAATTTAACTAGAAATTTTAAAATTCAAATTATTAGATCATTATTAATGGTTACAGCAACATTTTTTATGTTCAACTCATTGCAAAGATTTGATTTAGTTGACATTTATGTAGTTTTTTTTAGCGCTCCATTAATTGTTTCGCTTTTATCAGCATATTTTTTAAAAGACATATTATCTCCTAAAGGTACAATATTGATGTTGCTAAGTTTTGGATCAATTATTTATGCCCTAGGACCTAGTATGAAAGTATTATCACCAGAACTCATCTTTCCTATTGTGCCACCATTATGTTGGGCACTTTATCAATTTTTTACAAAACTTATTTCAGGAAACAATGAGCCTTTCTCAGCAGTTTTCTATACCGCTGTTACTGGGGCTTTGATATTTACAATTTATATTTCATTTAATTGGGTAACGATTGAAAATAATATTTATTGGATTGGTTTAGTTGCTATGGGAATATTTGGTTTCATAAGTCATTTTATAATTATTTATGCAATTCAATTGTCTAATTTATCATTTGTAACTAATTTTCAATATTCTCAATTATTATGGTCAACAATAATTAACTTTTTAATTTTTGGTGTTCCAGCAGATATAAGTAAAATAATAGGTCTTATAGGAATTATAATTTTTGGAGTTTTGTTTATTAGAGTTGAGGGCACAAAGAAGGTAAAAAAAATTAGCTAATTCTTATTTTTTTACCTGATTTAGAACTTTTGTTTATTGCTTCAAAAATTATTAAAGAATTTAAACCATCTTTACCAGTCACTTTTGGTTTTTCTTTTTTCATAACAACTTTTGAAAAGTGATCAATCTGATTAATTAGAGTTTTATTGCTTTTTTGAACATTAATTTTATTATTATAAATATTGTTCCACCAACTTCTTTCTTTTTTGTAGTACCATAACTTTAAATTCGGAAATTGAAGAGAACCTTTGGTTCCTCCAATAAAATAAGAAGATTGGTCAGTTATTGGATAGGCAGGATTTTCACCTGCTGTTAATTCATAGCTCCATGGTGAGACTATGGTATCAGATACGTTTAGAGTACATAAGGTTCCAGATTTAAAAAATAAATTTACTGAAGCAGTATCCTCAACCTTATGTTTTCTAATACTATTTGATTTAAATGCCTGAACATAGTTAACAGGACCAAGTAAATAACAAATCATATCGATATCATGAACTAAGTTAATACCCAATGGACCGCCACCCTCGGTTACTCTCCATTTTTCATTAAAATATTTTTTATGTTTATATAGCCAACATAAAATATTTGCAGATACTATTTTTCCAAGTTTTTTATTTTCTATTATTTTTTTTACATTATTAACAATTGAATTATGCCGTCTGTGATATCCTATTAATAATGAGGTTCTATTTGACCTTGCACTACTAATGATTTTCTTTGCAGATTTAATATTATCTGAAATTGGTTTCTCTAATAAAACAGGTATTTTTGATTTTAAAAATTTTATTGTATCAATTTCGTGTAAAATATTAGGAGTGGCAACTATCACCGCATCGGGTTTGTTCTTTTCTAATAAAATTTTAATATCTTTATATAGTGGTACTTTAAATTTACTTGATAACTCTACCCCAGTTTTTTTAATTTCAACAATAGAATGTAAAGACGCAAATTTTGATTTTTGAATAGCTTTAATATGTTGTAGCCCCATTAAACCTATTCCAACAACTGATATTTGAATTTTTTTAGGCACTTATATAAATTTTAAGTGATACCAGCATCTATAATAAAGTTTTGTTTTGTACATCCTGACGATACATCGGAAGAAAGATGAACAACCAAGCTAGCCACATCATCAGGCTTTAGTTGTCTCTTCAAACATTGTTTATCAAGAATAAATTTTTTATATTTTGGAGTTAACCAATGCTTTATTTGTCTTTCAGTAGCAATTGATCCGGGTGTAACTGAGTTACATCTAATATTATATTTACCAAACTCTCGCGCAAAAGATCTGGTTAATCCAATAACAGCTGACTTTGCTGTCTCGTAAGCAACTTTATCACCTTCGCCTAACATCCATGAAACTGAGCTTAAATTCACGATGGAGCCACCATTATTTTTAATCATTCCTTTTAAAACAGCTTTGATTGTGAAGAAAAAATGCTTTAAGTTCACATCCATTCTATTATTCCAATATTCTTCATCTACTTGATCTGTAGAGTGTCGATCATCATTAGCTGCATTATTGATTAAAATATCGATAGGTCCTTTTGTTTTAATTATTTTTTGAATGATGGTTTGTAATTTTTTGATTTTAATAAGATTACATTCAATAAAATGAGGTGCTTTAAGACCCTTTTTTTTAAGATTTTTAATTAATTTATTTGAATCTTTTTTATTTATATCTACGAAATAAACTTCACACTCTTGTTCACAAAAATGTTCAACTATTGAAGCACCTATTCCTGAACCACCACCTGTTATAAAAACGTTTTTGTTTTTTAAATCAAAATATTTTACTTTCATTTATATTCTCTCCTCAGTTTTAGCATCAAATAACGAAATTTGCGTTAAATCAAAAAATAAATTTGTATTTTTTGCCAGCTCAATTTTTATTGTTGAGGGAAATTTAGCTAATACTTCTTGATTTTCATAATCAAATGTCATTATCTGCTCATGGCCTATATACTCACTTAAATCAGCTTTTAAAGTAATCTCAAAATCACTTTCGTTAGATTTTTTAAAGAATATATGTTCTGGTCTTATTCCAAAAAAAACTTCTTTATTATTTAAATTAGATTTTTCATTGAAGTTATATCCATTAATTGGAATTTCAACCTTAGAACCATTAGCAATAAATGAAATTTTATTTGAACTTTCTTTAAGATTTCCTTTAATTAAATTCATTGAAGGAGATCCTATAAAATCTGCAACAAAAGTATTACTGGGTTTGTTGTAAATATTTTCTGGAGTATCATTCTGTTGAATTACACCGTGATTCATGATTGCAATATTTGTACCTAAACTCATTGCCTCAGTTTGATCGTGCGTTACATAAACTACTGTTGTTTTAAGTTGTTGATGAAGTTTTTTTATTTCTCTTCTCATCTCAACTCTTAATTTTGCATCTAAATTAGATAAAGGTTCATCAAATAAAAATATTCTTGGTTCTCTCACAAGCGCTCTACCAATTGCTACACGTTGTCTTTGTCCTCCTGATAACTGTGAAGGTTTTCTCTCTAACAATGCGTCTACCTGTAAAAATCTTGATACTTTTTCTAGCTGTTCTTCTATTTTCTCTTTTGAAACTTTTGCTTGTTTAAGTCCAAAAATCATATTCTCACGCACATTCATTGACGGGTACAAAGCATACGACTGAAATACCATTGCAATATTTCTGTCTTTTGGTTCTACTTTACTTACATTGTAATCATCAATATGAACATTACCTTCATTAATAGTTTCTAATCCTGCAATAATGTTTAGCAAAGTTGATTTACCACAGCCTGAAGGGCCTAAAAGAACTAAGAAATTCCCTTCATCTATCTCTAGATTAATTTTTCTTAAAACTTCAGTAGATCCAAAGTTTTTTGATAATTCCTCAATTCTTAATGTTTTCATTATTATCCTTTCACTGCTCCTGAAGTTAATCCTCTAATAAAATATTTACCAGCTAAAACATAAACAATAAGTGTTGGTATACCTGCAATTATAGCAGATGCCATGTCTACGTTATATTCTTTAACACTTGTGCTTGATAAAACCATGTTATTTAAAGCAACTTGAATTGGTGCTGCCTTTCCAAATGAAAAAGTTGATCCAAACAAAAAGTCATTCCAAATTTGAGTAAATTGCCAAATAACAGTTACAACAATAATGGGTGCAGAAATTGGAAGTAAAATTTTAAAAAATATTTTAAAGAAACCAGCTCCATCAATTCGTGCTGCTTTTACTAATTCTGTAGGAACAGAAATATAGTAATTTCTAAAAAACAAAGTTGTGAATGGAATTCCATACACTGTATGGACTAATACTAGTCCTATTATAGAATTTGATATTCCTAAAACTCCAAGAGTTCTTGCCATTGGTAACAAAATTGCCTGAAATGGAATAAAACATCCAAATAATAAAAAAAGAAAAACCCATTGATCTCCTTTAAATCTCCATTTTGTTAAAACATATCCAGTCATGGCTCCTATAAATGTGGAAAAAAATACAGCTGGAATAACCATCTTGAATGAATTCCAAAAATATGGTCTTAAAAATGTATCACCTGCTCCATATCCTCTACCTCCCCATGCAACTGCCCAGGAGTCAAAATTTAATCCACTTGGCCATGTTAAAAGTGTTCCTTGACGAATTTCCTCCATAGTTTTTAATGAAGTTACTACCATTACGTATAGTGGAAAAATAAAATATAATGCGAAAAGTATTAAAGCAAAATACAAAAACCATCTCAAAAACATGTTTGTATATTTTGACTTCATTTCAAGTTGTTTGTATGAAGCCTGTAACTTATCTTGCATTTTCTCTCCTTAACTCAGAATATAAATATGGGATAATTACTGCCGCTACAGCCATAAACATCATAATTGCACTTGCAGCTGATAAACCAACTTGGCTTTTGTGGAATGCAGTTTGAGTCATATATAAAGCAGGCATAGTTGTGGATATACCTGGTCCACCTTGAGTTAGTGCAACTATAAGATCATAACTTTTTATAGAAATGTGAACTAAAATGACAAAACTCGTAAAAAAGACTGGCCTCATCATAGGAAGTAAAATTTTCCAATAAACTGTGAATAAATTTGCACCATCTATTTTAGCTGCTTTAACAATTTCATCTTCAACTGATCTCAATCCAGCCAGAAATAATGCCATTACAAATCCAGCTGATTGCCAAACACCTGCAATCACAATGGTGTAGATTGCCATTTCTCGATTGACCAGCCAATCAAATGTAAAGTTTTCAAAACCCCAGTCGATAAACATTTTTTGGATACCAAGTGTTGGATTTAAAATCCATTTCCAAGCAGTTCCAGTAACTATGAAAGATAAAGCCATAGGGTATAGGTAAATAGTTCTTAAGACACCTTCAGCCCTAATTTTTTGATCTAAAAATATTGCAAGAATAATTCCGATCACAACACAAAAAATTAAGAACAAAGCTGTAAAAATAAGTAAATTGTCTACTGCAATAAGCCATTTTCTAGAACCCCAAAGCTTAACATATTGACCTACTCCCCAAAGCTCGTATTTGGGTAAAATTTTAGAATTTGTAAAAGATATATATAAAGTCCAAAGCACAAAACCATAGACAAACCAACCAATTAATCCAACAGCTGGTGCCATTACGATTTTAGGTAGGTTTTTTTCTAACCACTTGAGCATTATAAATATTTTCTAATTTTGATTAAAAAAAAAGGCCACCTAAACTTTAGGTGGCCTTAATTTTTATATTTTTACATATTATCTAAAACTGAATCAGCCAAAGCATTTGCTGCATCAACAGAAGACATATCAGAATTAAAATGTTCTGTGATCACATCTTGTAAAGCAGCTTTCATAGTATTACCTTGTGCCATTCCGTGAGCAAAACTTGGTACTAATCCACCACTTGCTCCTGCAGTTTTGATGTCAGAATTTGATGTTTTTGCACATTTATCAAATTCATCCATAGGTACGTCTAAACGTGCTGGAATTGATCCTTTGTATAAGTTGAAGACTTTTTGGAAGTTCTTACCCATCATTAATTTAGCTAATAATTTTTGACCTTCTTGTTTGTCTGGGTCACTTGTTTTGTAGAATATAAAACTATCTACATTGTACAAGTATCCATTATTAGATGGAGTTGCAGCACAATAGTAATCTACGCCTGGTACTTTTCCAGCAGCAGTAAATTCACCTTTTGCCCAGTCACCCATAATTTGGAAACCAGCTTTTCCTTCAATAACCATTCCAGTAGCAACGTTCCAGTCTCTTCCTGGGCTACCTTCATCAGTAAAACCTTGAAGTTTTCTCATTTGATCAAAAACTTTTACTGTTGTCTCACTTCTTAAGCAAGTTTCTTTAAGATCTACATAACAGTTTTTATAATAGTTATTTCCACCAATACCCATAGCTACTGCTTCGAAGACCGTTGCGTCTTGCCAAGCTTGACCACCATGCGCAAAAGGAATAATTCCTGCAGCTTGAAGTTTTTCTGCTGCTGCATTTAATTCATCCCAAGATGTAGGAACTGAAATTCCATTAGCATCGAATACTGCTTTGTTTGCCCACATCCAATCAATTCTATGAATGTTTACTGGGGCTGCACAATATGGACCGCTGTTGTCTTGACATTTATGAACTGCAGCAATCATTGGATCTAATAAACTGTCCCAACCTTCTGACTGAGCAATTGGATCGATATTATAAGGAGCAACAACACCCTCTTGGTCGTATTCTTGAATTGTTGGACCTTTAATTTGAGAAGCTGATGGAGGATCTCCCGCAACTATTCTTGCTTTTAATGCAACGTTAGCAGCATCTCCACCACCACCAGTTACAGGCATATCTAACCATTCACCACCATTTGCAGCGAAATCATCTTTTAATACTTTTAGTGCAGCTGCTTCACCACCTGATGTCCACCAGTGCAAAACCTCAATTTTTGGTCCTGCAAAAGAAGATGTAGAAGTGAATGCAAACGCAATTAAAGCAATTAACATTTTTTTCATATATTTCCCTCTTATTTGTTAAATTAAGTTAACTTAAAAAAAACAATTATAGATTGATTTATTAAAAGACTACAAGAAAAAAAAATTCAACTATTAATTGATTTATAATATTAATAGATTGATTTTCTACCTAATCTTGCTGCACCTCTAACGCCACTAGCATCTCCATACTTTGGTTTAAGAAATACACCTTCATACTCTCTGCCAGTTACAAATTTTCTTACGATAGTTTCTATTTCACTTAAAAAATCAATTTCATTTGAAACACCCCCGCCAAAAACAAAACAATCGGGATCAAGAATATTAATTATATTTGCTAAGGACATTGCTAAATTTACCTTAAAATTATCTATTAAATTTTCTGCATCTAAATCATGTTTTCTATACAGTTCAAAGATCTCATTAGTTTTTAAATTTTTTTTATATTGCTTATTAAATTTTTTAGCCAAACTTAAGCCTGACATAAAACTCTCAATCTCGCCTTCTCTTAGATTGGTAGATTCGAAATTTTCTTTTTTAGAAATTAAATGGTTAATTTGATTATGTCCCCACTCCCCTGCTACTCCATTTGGTCCGCTAACAATTTTTTTGTCTATCACTAAACCACCGCCTACTCCAGAACCAATAATAATTCCATAAACAATTTTATAATGTTTTCCTGCACCATCTAAAGCCTCTGATAAAGCAAAGCAATTTGCGTCGTTTTCACAAAATACTTCTTTACCTAATTCTTTCCTTAAATCATTTTGAAATGGTTTTTTTTCTAACCAATAACAATTAGGCGCATTCTTAACTAATCCAGTTTGAGGAGAATGTACGCCAGGATGACAAACACCTATTGGCAACTCTTTATTAAATTCTTTCTCTAGCTTCTTATCAATTTCTTTAATAGTTTTTACAATTTGAAAATAGTCTTTTGGGCAATCTGTTCTTTCACGATTACTTTCGTTGCCTTTCTCGTCAAGAACTACACTTTCAATTTTGGTAGCTCCAACATCAATACCTATCTGCATAAACTAATAAGTTGCTCTTCCACCACTCAAATCAAATACTGCTGCTGTAGAAAAAGAATTTTCTTCACTGGATAACCATGTAACAAGAGATGCTAATTCATCTACTTTGGCAAATTTATTTCTTGGGATTTTAGATAACATATAATTAATATGTTCCTCTGTCATTTGATCAAATATTCTTGTTTTTGCTGCAGCAGGGGTTACACAATTAACAGCTATATTTTTTAATGCTAATTCTTTTCCAAGTGATTTAGTTAAACCTATAACTCCAGCTTTAGATGTGCTATATGCACTGGCATTAGGATTGCCCTCTTTTCCAGCAATAGAGGCAATATTAACAATTCTTCCATAATTGTTTTTGATCATGTAAGGCGTTACAGCCTTACAGCAATAAAATACTGCATTTAAATTTAGGTCTATAACTTTTTTCCATTCATCAAGTGGATAATCAACTACTGTGGTATTTTTTCCTGCAACTCCTGCATTATTGATAAAAATATCAATTTTTTTGTTAGTTTTTTCAATCTCAGCTAAATTTTTTTCTATATTCTCATAATTCCCAACATCAACAATTTGGTATGAAACCTTATCTGAATTAATTTTTTTTGTTGCAGTTTTGATTGCTTCTTCGTCTATATCCCAAATTATAACGCTTGCTCCTGAAGCAATAAATCTCTCAGTAATAGCTAGTCCAAAACCTTGAGCACCTCCAGTCACTACTGCAACTCTATCTTTTAAATCAAAATTAATCATATTATTTTTTTTGTTTTTTTGATCTTAATAAAGGAAAAGCCAATGCAATTAAAGATAAAATAAAAAAAGTTAAAGCTATTGGTCTTGTTAAAAACATTAGCCAATTTCCATCAAAAATAACAAGAGATTGTCTTAAAGTTCCCTCTACTAACTCTCCTAAAATTAATCCTATAATTACAGGAACAACTGAAAATCCAAATCTTCTCATAAAAAATCCTAGTACTCCAAAAAATAACATAATCCAAACATCGATAATTGATTGGCTAAGTGAATAGGTTCCACAAACAGATACAGCAAATATCATTGGCCACAAAATTTTGTTTGGAACTAAGGTTATTCTCGCAAATATTTTCGCTCCAAAAAACCCAAAGATAAAAAATAAAATGTTTGCAATTAACATGGCTCCAAATATTCCATATAGAAAATCAGGTTGTTCTCTGAATAAATCTGGACCTGGTCTGACACCATGAATAATTAAACCTGTTAGTATTACAGCTGTTGTAGCACTTCCTGGAATTCCAAGTGCTAATGTTGGTACCATTGCTCCACCTGTTGCAGCATTATTTGCAGCTTCTGCGCCAGCAATCCCTTCTATTGATCCTTTGCCAAATTCTTCAGGATTTTTAGAAAATCTTTTAGCCTCTGAATAACCAATTAATGATGCTACAGTACCTCCTTCAGCTGGTAAAACTCCAATGAATGAACCTATTCCACTTGATCTAAGAATTGTTTTCCATGTTTTTTTATAATCATCTTTGGTTGGAAGTTTTACTGCCTTTAAAGCAACTCTCTTAAATACTTGATCAAGAAGCGTTGATTGAGTGAGCATTTCACTAATTGCAAATAAACCAACAACTACCGGAATAAAACCAATACCAACTGAGAGTTCGTTAATTCCATAAGTAAACCTATCTATTGATGTCATAAAATCTTTTCCAATAGTTGAAATTAAAATTCCAAATGCCCCTGCAATTAAGTTTTTAATAGGACTGCCTTCTCCTATAGATGAAAGCATGGTTAAACCAAAAATTGCTAATGCAAAATATTCGGGTTGTCCAAATTCATAAGCGAGTTTTGCCAAAAGAGGTGCAAAAAAGACTAAAATTATAACACTAAAAATTCCTCCAACTGTACTTGATACAGTTGCCATTCCCAAGGCTCTACCAGCTTCACCCTTTTGGGCCAAAGGATATCCATCTAGACATGTTGCTGCGGCTGCTGGAGTTCCTGGGGTATTAATTAGTACCGCAGTAATTGCTCCTCCATAAGTTCCTGCACAATAAATGGAAGTTAACAATACTATTGCAGATAAGGGATCTAGCGTCATTGTAAATGGTAAAATTAACGCTCCACCAGTTGTTGGTCCTAAACCTGGAAGAACTCCTAGAATTAATCCAAACAAAGTTCCAAAAAGTAAAACTATCAATAGCTTTGAACTAAATAAAGGTGTCAGCATTAATAAAAGATTATCCATTTTAATAATAATAAAGATTTGTAATTATACCTGGAGGAAATCTTAAGCCTAAGATTGTTTCAAAAAAAATAAAAACCAAAATAGGAAAAATAATACTTACTAATAATAAATAAAATATTCTTCTTTCACCCCAATTATATGAAACAAAAATTGATAATACTGATATTGCTAAAAAGAAATCTAAGGTTTTTGAAATAATAACAAATATTAAAAAACTAAGTAAAGTTAAAAAAAATGTTTTAGGTAATTTTTTCCCTATTTTCCAAGGATTCTTTATTGATAAATAATAGATAATTAAAGTTAAGCTTATTATTAATATTAATAAAGCTTTAGGAAAAGTTGCAGGTTGTATACCTCTATTTAAAATTGGAGGAACAATATCAAACGAAAAAGTGCTTATTAGTAAAATTATTGAGATAAAAACAATAATAAATGAAACTTTAAACTCATCTTTAAAAAAAAAGGGCAAACTTTTGTTTGCCCTTTTTTGCTTTCGTACATTATTCATAAATTAAATGTACTTCTTTATGATTATTTAATGTAACCCAAAGCTTTAAGTTGCGCTGTCATCTCTGTAAGCATTTCTTCCATTTGCTTACCCCATTCATCAGCACCAACTACACTCGTCTCATCAAGACCAATTTCTGTTAAGAAATTTTTGTAGTAGTTATGGCTCATAGCTTTCATCATTCCAGCCTCTAATTCTTTAACTCTTTCAGCTGGAGCTCCTTTTTTAGTTACAAAACCTCTAACAGTAGATAAAGAAACAGGTATTCCTAACTCTTTAGCTGTTGGAGAGTCTCCAATTTTAGCCATTCTATTATTTGCTAAGACAACAGAAACACAAAGTGTTCCGTCATTTATTTCTGTTAATGCTTCCCCTAAGTTTAAAACACCTACATCAATATCTCCTTTGATTAGGTTGGTTTTAATTGGAGCGACACCCTTATAAGCAACAATAGTTGGATCTTTTAATCCACCTTTTTTTGTAAATGCTATAGCACTTACATCATCAATTCCACCAACATGCGTTGTTCCATATTTAAGTGATTTTGATTTTTGAGTACTAATAAATTTTTTAGCGTCTTTAATGTCAGCTTTACAATTTACAACAAACAATTGAGGATCATCAGTTCCTCTTGCTAGTGGTTGCATATCACTTATTTTAACTTTAGTTTTACCTAAAGCCATTGAAACAGCATGACCTGTAGTCCAAGTTAAAGTGTGTTGTCCGTCAGCAGGTAAGCTCATCATGTAATCCATTGATACTGCTCCACCACCACCTTTTTTGTTAACCAATTGCATATCTTGTTTAAGAACTCTACGTGCTCTTAGAAGCATCATTCTAGTAGTTACGTCTGTACCACCACCAAAACCAGCATGAGTAATAGCTTGGATTGGGTGACCATCTGCTTTTGCAGAAGTAATCATAAGTGGAAGCGCAACAACAAAAAATTCTGTTACTAGAAATGCAGCTGCTAAGAAAAGTTTAAAACTTTTTTTCATAATTTCCCTCTTTTAAGTTAATTTATATTTAAATATATAAACATAATCTGATACATAGCGTAAAGTAAAAAATGGCTCAAAATAAAATTAACATAGCAGTTCTTTTAGGGGATCCTTCTGGTATAGGACCTGAATTGGTCTCAAAACTATTATCAGAGGAAATCACTAACAAAGCTAATGTAATTATCATTGGTGAAAAAAACATATTAGAGAGTGGGAATAAAATTTCAGGCAAATCACATAATTTAAATTTTGTAGAAGATTTTGATAATATTGATTTTACAAAAGATAGTAAATTTTTTCTAGATATCTCTAAAGGTAAAAATCATAATTATAAATTATCTGAGTGCTCTAAAGAGGCGGGAGAAAGCGTTTTAGCTTCGCTAAATTTAGCTTTAGATCTTGCTAAAGAAAATAAAATTCATGCAATAAACTTTGGACCATTTAATAAAACAAGCCTTAAACTTGGAGGAAATAAATATTCTGATGAATTACATTTAATGGCTGAAAAGTTAGAGGTTAAAAATTTTTTTTGTGAGTTTAATGTTATTGATAATTTTTGGACAGCAAGGGTATCCTCACATATTCCAATTAAAGAAGTTCCAGAACATGTAAAAAAAGAAAAAATTATTAAGCCAATTAAACTTATAAATGAAGCAATGAAATTAAATGGTATTAAAAGTCCAAGAGTAGCAGTCCAAGCACTAAATCCCCATGCTGAATTTGGAACAGAGGAAAAAGACGAAATTATACCTGCAATAGAAGAGGCAAAAAAACTAGGTATTAATGCTGATGGACCTTTACCGTGTGATACTTCTTTTATTACTGCTTATAAAAATGGAAATCATGATTGTATTGTTGGTATGTATCATGATGCTTTACAATCAGGATTAAAAGCATTTGGATTTGATCGAGGAGTAACTGTACAAGGGGGTTTGCCAGTCCCTATAACTACTCCTGCACATGGAACAGCATTTGATATTGCAGGTAAAAATAAAGCAAATTTAGAACCTACTTTGAATTCATTCAAAATTGCATTAACAATGGCAGAAAATAAAAACAATTAAATGTCTAAAATAAAAAGTATTCGTACCAAGGTATATCAATGGAACGGTAAAACAGTTCCTCCACAAAATAATTTTTGTACAAATGCTTCAGACCTTTTGTTTGAAAAATCAGATGCAATGGGATCATTTAGATTTCATGAATGGTTAATATGTGAAATTGAAACTGATGACGGAATTGTTGGAATTGGAAACGCAGCACTTGCTCCTCAATTAGTAAAAAAAACAATCGATACTTACTTAACATCTTTGGTAATAGGTGAAGATCCATTTGATTATTCTTATATCTGGGAAAAAATGTACAGAAGAACACATGCATGGGGAAGAAGAGGATTAGGCATGGTAGCTATTTCTGCAATTGATATTGCGCTTTGGGATATAATGGGAAAAATTACAAATAAACCTGTTTTTAAACTATTGGGTGGAAGAACCAAAGAGAAGATACCTGTTTACGCATCTAAACTTTACAGCCAACCAATCAAGGATTTGCAAAAAGAAGCTGAAAGCTATGTTAAGCAAGGTTTTAAAATGTTTAAAATGAGATTTGGATGGGGGCCAAAAGATGGCCCTGAAGGTATGAAAAAAAATATTGAGCTAGCTGAAGCAGTTAGAGAGGTTATTGGATATGAAACTGACTTAATGATGGAATGTTATATGGGTTGGAACCTGGATTATGCAAAGAGAATGATCCCTAAATTGGTAAAATTTAATCCTAGATGGTTAGAGGAACCAGTTATAGCAGACGATATTCATGGTTATGCTGAATTAAATAATATGAATGCAATTCCAATTTCAGGAGGAGAACATGAGTTCAACTTATTTGGATTTAAACAATTGTTAGACATTAAAGCAGTTAGTTATATTCAATACGATAATAACAGAGTTGGAGGATTTACAATTGCAAATAAAATAAATGCATTAGCTGAAGCATATCAAGTGCCAGTTATTCCTCATGCTGGTCAAATGCATAATTATCATCTAACAATGTCTAATTTCAATTGTCCAATTTCAGAGTTTTTTCCAGTCCATGATGTAGAAATAGGTAATGAATTATTCTATTACATTTTTGAAGGAGACCCTGCGCCTGAAAATGGATGTATAGATCTAGATGATAATAAACCAGGTCTTGGTCTAACAATCACTGATAAATATAAGTCTGATTTTAAAATTATAGAATAACTAATAGTCTTCTACTTCTTTAAGTTTGGGCATTGCATTGGCTGCCCCAACCCTTGTAGTTGAAATACCCGCAACCTTATTTGCAAATTCTAAAGCAGCTTTATCTTTATGATTATTAGATAAGGCATATGCAAAAGCTCCATTAAATGCATCCCCTGCTCCTGTTGTGTCAATAACTTCATCTTTCAAATTAAAGGCATCTAGAAAAAAGCTTTCAGATGAGTTTGCAAAATAAACTCCTTTTGAGCCTAGAGTTATAACAATATTTTTAACTCCTTTATTTAGAAAATATTTTGCAGCTTCTTCAATTTCTGTTTTACTTTCAACATTTTTTTTTAGATAAAAACTTGCTTCTGTTTCATTAGGTGTAAAATAATCCATACATTTAAAATCACTCTCATTGATATTTGATGCAGGTGCTGGATTAAAAATAGTTATTGAACCTGTTTCTTTAGCTTTTTGAAGTGCATAACTAGTTACCTCATAAGGTGTCTCTAACTGAGTTAAAAAAATTTCTGAATTTTCAATAAAACTTATATTTTTATCAATATCTTTATTAGTTAAAGAACCAGCTGCACCTGGTACAATGTTTATAGCGTTGTCTCCAGTTTTTTTGTTAATCATTATACCTGCTACACCTGTTAACTGATTTTCATCTTGAATTATTGAGTCTGTATTTATACCTGCTTCCTTGTAGAGGTTTAGGGCCATATTTGCATTTTGGTCGTTCCCAATTTTTGTTATAAAATTTACTTTACCTCCAAGTCTAGCTGCAGCTATTGCTTGGTTTGATCCTTTCCCACCTGGACCAACAATATGTTTACTTCCTAAAATAGTTTGCCCTTTTTCAGGAATTGCATCAGCGACAAAACAAAGGTCAGCTACAAAAACACCAAAAACACAAATGGATTTCATTTTTTAGGTCCAGACTTTCCCATCTGGTAAAATAACACCCTTAGTAATTACAAAACATCCAAATGGCCTAGCATCTGTAGTAGTTACTATACAATAAGCTTTCTTTGCTTCCTCATAAAAATCTTGTCTTGAAATTGATCCAACTTTCCAATGTTCTCCTGAGACTATTTTTACTGCTTCAATAAATTCTTTATGTGTCTCAGTTAATTCGTCTGGTTTGTTATCGACCTCCATTCTAAGAGCTGGAGATCCACCTTGAGACACAACAAAACTATCTAATGGAAATACAGATAATATGGCAGTCGCAGCATCTTTAATATTTACTCCATCTAATCGAATTACTTTATTATTTGTAGAGTTTGATGGAAAATTTGCATCTGCTAAAATTAATTTTTCTCCATGGCCCATTGATCGCAGGTGAAAGAGTAATTCAGGGCTTAATACGGGATTAATATTAATTAACATTTACAGATTATAATACATAAAAAAAAAGGGTGGAATAAAATTCCACCCTTTAAATTGTTCTTTAAAACTAAAGATTATTTAAAATCGTTAGCGTTTGCAGTAGTTACTAATTGTGTTCCAGTGTCGATGTTTATATCAATACTTCCACCGTTAGCTAACTCAAGAGCGTACTTAACACCATAAGCACCCATGTTGTATGAGAACTGAGCAATCGTTGCAGTCATTTCACCTTTCAAAATACTCGTAGCTGCATCAGGAGTTGCATCAAAACCAACAACAATTACATCATTCATGTCAGCATCTTTTAAAGCTTGCATAGCACCTAATCCCATATTGTCATTAGAAGCAAATATTGCTTTGATGTTTGGATTTTTTAGAATGATTGACTCTGTTACAGATCTTCCTTTTGCTGTATCCCACTCTGCAGTTTGTGTAGCAACAAGATTTAAACCACAATTTTTAAATCCTTTAATTGCACCATCTCTTCTTAATAATGCAGTTGATTGAGATTCAATTCCTGTAAGAATTGCAACATCTGAACCTTTTGGAGTTTTATCACATATAAATTTAGCAGCTAATTCTGCACCATTCATGTTATTTGTTCCAATAAAAGTTACGCCTTCGTTAATTCCTTTAGTGTCAACAAACACAACTGGAACTCCGCTTTTAATCGCATCATCTACGATTGGAGCAAAAGCATTTGGATCTCCTGGAGCAAGTGCTAAAGCATCAACACCTTTTGCAAGTTGGTCTTCTACTTGGTTAATTTGTGCCTGAACATCACCTTCTTGTGGAGGTGCAATTAAAATTAATTTAACACCTAGTTTTTTTGCCTCTTCTTCAGCACCTTTAGTTACAGAAGCCCAAAATGGGTTTCCTGAACCAGGACCTTTGATGCTAAATAGAATTTTTTTACCGTGACCATCAGCAAAAGATACTGACGCCATAGTTGTTAATAAAAAAATTGTTGAAAAAAATACAACAACTTTTCTCATTAGTTCTCTCATAAATTTCCCCTTTAATAATTATTAAAGGTTAATTTAATTAAATTTTTAATAAAAATTCAACTGTTTATAAAAGACACTATTTTTTAGCTCAACTAATACGTGTATTATTTTCTTGTTCCAAGATCTCTTCTTAGCACGTCGATATATACAGCTAATACTATTATAGAACCAATTAAGACTTGTTGCCAAAACGAGCTCACATCCATAAGGTTTAGGCCATTTCTTAAAATACCCATAATCATTACGCCAGCAAACACTCCAAGCACTGTACCTCTTCCACCGAAAAAACTTGCTCCACCAATTATGCAGGCCGCAATAGCATCTAATTCTGATTGTAATCCAGCATTCGGATAACCAGAGTCTGTTCTTCCTGCTAAAATTAATGCTCCAATACCTGATAAAAATCCGCATAAAGAGTAAACAATTACTAATATTTTATTTACATTTACGCCCGATGCCCTCGCTGCACTCGGGTTACCTCCAATAGCATAAATCCATTTACCAGTTCTAGTATGATTCATGAAAACCCAGAAAATTATATATACAATTGCAATAAGAACTAAGCTCACTGGAAGGTACTGAGATTTTTCGAGACCTAACCAAGTTAAATCTATCCGTCCATGTCCAAGATATCTTACTTCATCGGTAAAGCCACTTATTGGTGTTCCACCTGAAATTAAATTTCCAGTACCTCTAAATATATATAATGTACCTAGTGTCATTATGAAAGGATGAGGCATCCGCAAAATAGTAATTCCAAGACCATTTATTAGTCCACATATTAATCCTGCTATAAGTGGTGTCATAGCAACAACAAACCATGGGGCTCCTGCTTTTGCTACAATTGCCAATATCATCAATGACAACATCATTATAGAACCAACTGAAAGGTCAATACCTGCGGTTACAATAACCATGAAAACTCCTAGAGCAAGCATAGATTGCCAAGATATTTGTTTAAACACGTTGGTTACATTTCTCCACGACAAAAAAACATCTGGCTGCAAGAAATGCATTACCACTATCATTATTAGTAATAATAATAAAATTCCATATCTATCAAAGTAAGGAATTAATTTTAAATATAGTGAATCTTTTTCTTGATCTTTATTATCCATAATTATTTTTTTCCCATGATCCAACCAATTACTTCGTCTCTAGAAGTTTTTGATAATTCTGACTCAGCAAAATTAGTTCCTTGAAATAAAGCCATCACACGATCACATACAGCAAATATATCATCCATTCTATGGCTTATTACAATTACACCTACTCCAGTTTTTTTTAAGCTATTAATTAAATCTAAAACTTTTCCAACTTCCTTAATAGCAAGAGCAGCTGTGGGTTCATCCATAATAACTACCTTTGCATTGAACGCAGTAGATCTTGCTATGGCTACCGCTTGTCTTTGACCCCCTGAAAGTTCCTCGACTTTTTGATCTGCGCTTTTTACATTAATTTTTAACTTACCTAAATGAGCATCAGTGAGTTCTTTAATTTTCTTAAAATCTAGCAGCTTGATAAAACCAAGATTTTTAGTAGGCTCACGTCCCAAAAAAATATTTTCACCAATAGGAAGATTTCCCGCTAAAGCCAAATCCTGGTAAACCATTTCTAAACCCAACTCCTGAGAGTCTTTTGGGCTTTCTAATATCTCTTTTTTACCATCAAAATATAGTGAGCCAGAACTTGGTTTATAAAGTCCAGATAAAACCTTCATTAATGTCGTTTTTCCAGCCCCATTATCACCCACAACACCGAGGCACTCTCCTGCATGTATCTTTAAATTTACATTCTCAAGAGCCGTTATGGTTCCAAAGTACTTTGTTACACTTTTTGCTTCGAGAAGTAGTTGGTTAATTGATGACATAAATCATGAAAATATAAAAAAATCAGTTAATTGCAACAGGTTTTGAGGCTAAAAGATTTACTGTTTTGCTTCGAGCTCTTTTACAGAATTTTGGAGCCTTTTTTTTTAAAATTAAGCTCATATCTTTTAGAACAATTTCACCCATTTCAAAAAAAGCCTGTTCTAAAGCTCCCGCCCTATGAGCTGAAAACAATACATTTTTCAGTTTTCTAATTGGATCATTTTTTTTAACCGGCTCTTCAGGAAATACATCCGTTGCTACAAAGATATCTCCTTTTTTAATTCTTTTTTTAAGATCCCCAAAATTAACAATTGCTGCTCTACTCATTAAAACAAAAACTGATTTCGACCTCATTCTATTTAATAATTTTTTGTCTATTAAATTTTTATTTTTAGTTGTAATTGTTGCTAGTACATAAATAATCTCACAATCGCTAAACATTTTACTTAGATTAATTGATTTAAAACCAGCTTTTTTAATAATTTTGTTAGGTACCCAGGGATCGTATACATTTATATTTTTTGTAAAGGGTAGTAAAAGAGGATAAAGCGCCTTTGCTAAATCTCCAAACCCCAATAATCCAATTTTTTTATTTGTTAAAAGAGAAGCACTTAAATTACTTTCTAAACCATATTTTTCTTTTCCTCTTACAAAATCGAAATGAGCATTATGGATGTTTCTTAATATGGATAAAGTCATACCTAAAGCTATTTCAGCAACTGGCTTTGAAAATACAGGTGATGTAGCTATGACATCAATTTTTTTTTTAAAACAATATTCATAGTCAATATTATCCATAAAATTACTTTCAACATTTATAATACATTTCAATTGTGTGGCTTTTGATAAAAGATTTTTGTCAAGATCTGGTTGGCCCATTATAAAAGTGGCTTTATGAATATTTTTTTCGTAAAAATCTTTTTTATTAAACTTAGGAGCTGTTATTAACTTATATTTTGATTTTAATTCTTTAAGTTTTTTTTTTGAAAAAATTAAATCTAATGTTCTTGGAAATGGATCTGAAATTACGATATGTTTTTTCATTTTATATTTATTTTAGTAATTTCTTAACATCTAATTTTGAAAACTTTTTTGGTTTTACGCAAAATGTATTAATGTATTGAATTTTGCCAGACCTGGCAGCTTTCATAATAGAAGTTATAATGTCTAATACATGAAGAGAAATTTCACCACTACACAAATGTTTTCTTTTATTTTCAATCGAATATGCCATCTCTGACAACCCCACGCCTCGATAGTTTGCATTAGTTGGTGTTTCATTAGCTCTTGAACTTTGTGTTCTTATATTAATCCTCCCTAATGGCATTTTTGAAGTCTTAAACTCTTTCCAGTTATCGCCTAATTTATTGCAAGTTAATACTGATCCCCCGAACATATTTGGATCTGGAACTATCATTGACCCTTTTTCTCCATATAATTCAATATGATTTCTTTGATGAGCTATAACATCAAATGATAATGTTAATCTTATAACGGAGTTATTTTTAAAAGTAATTGTAGATAAATAAGTAGTTGGACATTCTACCTTAAATTTTTTGCCTTTTTTTGGTCCTATCCCAATAGTTCTATATTTTTGGCCTTGAATGATGGTGCCTGTAACTTTTTTTGCTGGTCCTAAAAGATTTACTAAGGCAGTAATATAATATGGTCCCATATCGATAACAGGACCTCCCTCTTTTTTTGTAAACCAAGGCTCAGGATTAGGATGGTAGGATTGAATACCAGGAAATGCAAAAACCGCATTTCCTAATTTTACATTTCCTATAATATTTTTTTCAACTAATTCTTTAGATTTTTGAATTCCGCCTCCTAAAAAAGTATCAGGAGCATTTCCTAAATATAATTTTTTCTTTTTTGAAATTTTTAATAATTTTTTTCCATCATTTAAATTTATTGCTAATGGTTTTTCTGAATAAATATGTTTTCCATTTATTAAAGCTTTTTTAGATATTTGATAATGTGCTTTTGGAATTGTAAGGTTTAAAATAATTTCTATTTCATTATCTTTAAGAAGCTCATTAACAGTTACAGATTTTATTCCAAAATTTAAAGCACAACGCTTAGAAGCTTTCTCATTAATATCAGCACATTTAATAATTTTTATATTATTAAAATATTTTTCAGCTCTAAAATATGTTTCAGCAATATGTCCACAACCTATTAATCCAATTTTAAAAACTTTATTCATATAAAGTTTTTAAACACCTTGTCTCTGTTTTGATTTTCCTTCTTTGTGGAGTTTTAATGCTTCTTCATTTTCTTTTGATGTTGGTATTTCAAGCGTAGGGCTTTCCCAATAAGCAGATCCTTCAAGCCATTCGTAACTATGTGTTTTAATTGATATAACATAAGTTATATCTGATTGTTTAGCTCTTTTAAATGCTTCTTCTAATTCTGAAATACTAGAAACATGTTCTGATTTTGCTCCCATGCTTGCTGCATGTTGAGCGAAATCTACTTCTTTGGAGTTTTGAATATTTGAGGAATTAAACAAACAATTAAATTCTTTTCCACCCTTGAACAATTGAAGTCTATTTATAACAGCATGACCTCCATTATCACATACAATGATTATTAATTTATTATTAGTAATTACTGAAGAATATATATCTGAATTGTTAAGTAGGTATGATCCATCACCAACAAAAGCAATTACGTCTTTATCAGGATTGGCCATTTTTATACCAAGAGCACCAGAAATTTCATAACTCATACAACTAAATCCCCACTCCGTTTCATGAGTATTTAACTCTTTTGGACGCCAAACTTGAACAACTTCTCCGACCAAACCTCCAGCTGCTGTAACAGCTATATCAGTTGGATCTGAATTTCTATAAATTGCTCCAACAGCATGAGCATAACTTGGTAATTCTTGATTTGTTGGACCGCTCTCTTTATCCACGTATTCATTCCAAGATTTTAACTCGACTTGTGATTTTTTATGCCAGCTATCAGATGATTTCCAATCCCCAATAGCATTAGATAATTCTGTTAAGGTAACTTTTGCGTCACCTATAACTGCTTCTGCTAAATGTTTGTTGGCATCATGTCTTGCTATATTAATTGAAACTAATTTAAATTCAGGATTTTCAAAATTAGCCCACGAGCCAGTTGTAAAATCTGCAAGCTTAGTTCCTATGCAAATTGCTAAATCAGTTTCTCTTGCCAAATTATTTGCTGCCTTGCCACCAAGGCCACCTATTGGTCCTACAAAATGAGAATGATCTTTTTTCATTGTTGAGTATCCCATAACTGTTTGGGTTACTGGTATATTATGTTTAATTGCAAAATTGCCTAACTCATCCATGGCATCAGAATAAAATACTCCACCTCCAGAAATTATAATAGGTTTTTTCGAATTTTTAATTTTTTCAACTGCTTGTTTGATTTGAAAATCGTCAGGTCTAGGTCTTCTAATATTATGAATTCTTTCTTTAAAAAATTCCTCAGGATAATCAAAAGTTTCACCTTGTACATCTTGGCACAAAGATAAACATGCAGGTCCACACTCTGCTGGATCTAACATGGTTTGAATTGCTTGAGGGAGTGACTGTAATATTTGCTCTGGTCTTGTAATTCTATCAAAATATTTTGTAACTGGTTTAAATGAGTCGTTAGCTGTCATTCCCGGATTTGAAAAGTGTTCAACCTGTTGCAAAACTGGATCTGGCATTCTATTTGCGTAAGTGTCTCCAGGTAAAAATAAAATTGGCAATCTATTACTCATTGCTACAGCTGATGCTGTAACTAGGTTTGTAGATCCTGGTCCAACCGAACTTGTTGCAATAAAAATTTGCTTTCTTCTTTTAGCTCTTGCATAAGCAACACCTGTTAAAGCCATATTTTGTTCGTGATGACCCCTGTATGTTGGAAGTTGATCTTTATTTTCCTCTAATGCTTGTCCTAGACAGGCGACATTTCCATGTCCAAATATACCGAATACACCAGGAAACAAAGGCTTAACTTGACCATCAATATAGACTTTCTGAGCGATTAAATGTTTTACCAATGCATGCGCGCAAGTAAGCTTTATTTTTCTCATTTTTCTAGTTATATTCTCCTCAAATATTCAACTAATAAACCACAAAATAAAAATTATGTATAGCAAATTTGGACAATTCATTGATGGCAAATGGCAAGCATCACAAAATAATGAAACTTATGATGTTTTAAATCCTGCAACTGAGGAAGTTTTAGGTAAGGCATCTAAAGCAGGTGAAGAAGATGTAAACAAAGCACTTAAGTCTGCAGAAAAAGGTCTTGAGGTTTGGAGAAATACTCCACCTTGGCAAAGATCAAAAATTATAAGGAAAATTGCCGACCTAATGAGAGAGAGAACTGATGTATTAGCTAAGTGGTTAACATTAGAAGTTGGAAAGCCACTATCAGAAGCAAAAGGAGAAGTTGGAGGAGCTGCAGATATTTTTGAATGGAACTCTGAAGAGACAAAAAGAATTTATGGTCAAATAGTTGAAAGTAGATTTGAACATACAAGAATGTATGTAAAATATGAGCCAGTTGGAGTAGTTGCTGGATTAATACCATGGAATTTTCCAATAGTTTTATCTTCAAGAAAAATTTCCACTGCTTTAGCTGCAGGATGTTCAGTAATTTGTAAGCCTGATGTAATTACTCCAGGTAGTGTAATGGAGCTTATGAATATTATAAATGATGCGGGTGTTCCTCCAGGAGTAGTAAATTTATTATCTGGTGACCCAGCTAAAATTTCATCTCAATTAATATCATCTGACATAGTAAAAAAAGTTTCTATAACTGGTTCAACAAGAGTTGGAAAACTAATTTTAAAACAAGCTGCTGAAAAAGTGCAAAGAGTTACAATGGAGTTAAGTGGTCATTCACCTTTTATTGTTTTTGACGATGTAGATATTAATAAGGTTACTGACATGGCAATTACTGCTAAATTTAGAAATAATGGTCAAGTTTGTATATCACCTGCGAGATTTTATATTCATGAAAGTAAAAAAGATGAATTTGCTAAAACATTAGTTGAAAAGGTTACTAAGCTTAAAGTAGGTAACGGTATGGATGAAGATACAATTCTGGGGCCTTTAACAACAGAAAAAAGATTAAATGAAATAGAGGCATTAGTTGAAAAAACTAAAAGCGAAGGAGCGACTGTTTTATGTGGTGGAAAAAGACCTGCTGGTTTTAATAAAGGGTATTTTTACGAACCAACTATTTTTGACAACGTTAAAGATAATTTTACAATTGCTAAAGAAGAGCCATTTGGACCTTTAGTTCCATTGCTTACTTTTAAAGACACAGATGAAGTTGTTAAGCGAGCTAATGATAATGACCTTGGTTTAGCAAGCTATATCTACACAAATTCCTTAGAAAAAGCGCACAAAGTTTCAGAAAAAATGGAAACTGGAACATGCGCAGTGAACCATCCAACAATTGCTTTTGCTGAAGTGCCTTTTGGAGGAATAAAACAAACAGGTTATGGAAGAGAAGGTGGTTCTATGGCCATCAAAGATTATTTGAACGTTAAGTATACTCACTTCGGTCTCAATTATTAATGAGAAAAAATAAAGTCAAACAAATGATGGCTGACGGTAAGCCTGTTGTAAATGGCTGGTTACAAATACCAAGCACTGTTTCTGCAGAAGTTATGGCACATCAAGGTTGGGATTCTCTGACTGTAGATATGCAGCATGGACTTGTTGATTATACAAATGCACTTCCAATGCTTCAAACTATTTCATCAACTGATGTAACTCCTCTTGCTAGAGTAAATTGGAATGAACCAGGTCAAATAATGAAAATTCTAGACGCTGGTTGTTATGGAATTATATGTCCTATGGTTAGCAATAAAGAAGAGGCAGAAAGATTTGTACAAGCATGCATGTATCCTCCAAGAGGATATAGAAGTTTTGGTCCTGTTAGAGGATTGATTTATGGTGGAGCTGATTATGCCGACCATGCAAATGATGAAATTTTAAAATTAGCTATGATTGAAACAAAAGAATCATTAGATAAATTAGATGAGATTATGTCTACAGATGGTGTAGATGGAATATATATTGGCCCAGCTGACTTAAGTTTAGCAATTGGAGAAAAGCCTGGATTTGATAGACCAGAAGATACAAAGGCATATTCTGAAATTCTTAGAATTTTAGAGCATGCTAAAAAAAATAATATTTTTGCAGGAATTCATAATGGAACACCTGAGTATGCACAAAAAATGATCGATAAAGGATTTAACTTTGTAACTATAGGAGCAGATCAAAGGGCAATGAGCGCTGGTGCTAAGGCAATTGTAGAAAAAATGAAAGGCTCAATAAGCAAAAAAGAGTCTGAAACTTACTAAATTAATTTTTCGCAGCTAATTCTTTATAAATATTATTTACTCTGTGAACTTCTTGTGCAGTATTAAAATATCCTTCGTATTCTATCTCGTCTGGTGTCACATCAAAATGATAATGTCCTGCATCATTTTTATGTTCGTATGAATGAAAATGTGTATGCTCTCCAGACTCTCTTAGATTTAATTCTCCACCCATTGGATCTCCTGTCCATAAAACGGTATAACATTGTAATTTTGGCCCTACTGGCTCATAAAATTGAAGAAAATCTTTTGTACATTTCATTAATTTTGGATCGTAGTATTCATGTTTTATATCCTTATAATCTGGTTGAACATGCGATCTTATTTTTCCATTTAAAACTCTAAATACACCAGCTAAAGCGATATGATCGTTGTTAAATGTTTTTAAATTTTCTGAAAGTGCTGCTCTGATTGCTTGAGGCAATGAGCCTTGTTTTCCAATTCTTTTCTTTATCTTTAAATAAATAACTTTACCCTTAACACCATCTGAATAATAAACATTGCCAAGTCCGCCATGTTTACTTTCATTATAGTCCTCTACAATACATTTTTTATCTGTACCTACCCTTGCTATTAAAGATCTATACTCCTTTGTTGTTAAGTTTTCGTTTATAACCAATTCACCGCAGTGCCCATCAAGACAAGACATTGCTCCAGATCCTGCGCCAAGTGCGTATGATTTCTCTGACCCAATCAGTTTTGATATTTCTGCATAATCGAATTCAGCACCAATATATTTAGGATCGTGCATATACGGTTCTCCTCCAACATCAATTATTCTTTGGTTACCACTCATTCCTTCTGATGGACAATTCCAATCTCTTAAATTTGGACAATCAACTATCTTTGCTGTGACACTTTCAAAATTTTTTGACAATCCAACTTGCAAAGCATTTGTTATTTCTTTTAACTCGAATTTCTTAAAAATTCCTTTTTCTATTTTTAATTCCATAAATAAATTAGTTACATAATATATTGCATAATTTCTATACATTAATATATTTCGTTTATTAAAAATGAATAATAAAGATTTGAAAGTTGCAGTTCTTGGTGCGGGAGCAATGGGATGTCTATTTGGAGGTCTACTATCTGAAAAAGGTCTAAATGTAACGCTCATTGATGTTTGGAAAGAGCATGTTGATGAAATAAATAAAAATGGTCTAAAAATGGATGGCCATGGTGGTGATAGATTCATAAAAGTACCAGCAACATCAGATCCATCTACAATTGGAAAAGTTGATGCTGTGATAGTCATGTGTAAAGCAACAGCTTTAGAGCCTGCATTAAAAAGTATTATAAATATTATTGGCGATAAAACAGTTTTTATGTCTTTTCAAAATGGAATTGGACATGAGGCAATAATCAAAAGTATTGTTGGCGACGAAAAAGTAATTGGTGGAACAACAACTCAAGCATCAAATATCTTAGGCCCTGGTCATATTATGAATCATGCAGCTCTACCCTCTTGGATTGGAGAATATGATGGTGGGATAACAGATAGAATAACTGAAATTGCAGACACATTTACTGCTCATAATTTAGAAATGATTGCAGCTGAGGATGTAAAAAAAAGAAAATGGATGAAACTTTTTGCATTAACCGCGATAGGCCCACTTTCGGCTATTTTTGATCTGCATCACACTGATCTTTACATAAATAATAATGCCAACGACGTCTCAAGAAGTTTAGGTAAAGAGATAATTTTAGAAACAAGAGATGTTGCTTTAGCAGATGGTGTTGATGTTTCAGAGGTTGAGTGTTTATTCATGTTTAATAAGATTGTTGATTCAAAACAAACAAATAAATCATCAATGGCTTTTGATGTACTTTATAAAAGAAAAACTGAAATTGATTTCATAAGTGGCGCTGTATCTAAAATAGGAAAAAAACATGGAATAGCTACACCCTTGAATGACCTAATGTACAAAATGATTAAAGTAAAAGAAGGTATGTACAGCTAAATTCTGATAATTAGTAAACTATGACTAAATTAAGGAACATTTTAGATAGAGATGGTTACTTAAGGGTAAAAAATGTTCTTAATTTCGATAAAGATTTAAAACCCATTTTAAATGATATGGAATATGTAATGGACAATTTAGTTCATAAATTTGCTCCAGACCACATGAAAGAAAAGATTTTTAAATATAACTTTAGGAAAAAATACACATACATTTCAAAGCTAAATATTTATGATCTTGATCAGTATTTTAATACTAGACTTCCTAGAGATCATGTAAAAAAGGACAGTGATTACTTTGCCTCTCAATCTTTGTGGAACTTAATAAATCACAAAAAAATCTTGGATGTAGTTGAAAAATTATTAGGGCCAGAAATTTTGTCAAATCCAGTGCAAAATACAAGAATTAAACAACCAGAGAGCAAATTACCAAAACATTCTATCCATGATGGTCTATCTGGTAGAACGCCATGGCATCAAGATGCAGCTGTATTATCTTCATTGGGACAAAGATTAACTGATATGGTCACTGTTTGGATTCCATTTACTAAAACTACTAAAAAAAATGGATGTATGATTACGGTAAAAGAAATTAATAAATTAGGATTATTAAATCATATATCTGGATATAGAGGTCAGGTTGAAATAAAAGATAGTAAACTACTTGATAATTACAAGCCAGTTTTTCTGGAGGCTAATGTTGGTGATATTATTATTTTGCACAAACATTCAATTCATTGCTCATTACCTAACAGAACTAATAATTTTAGAATTAGTGCTGATTTAAGATATAATAGAGCTGGAACCCCGTCTGGTAGAAAACCTTTGCCAAATTTTTATGTAAGAAGTAGAAACAAAAAAAACATTACCATCCACAACTATAAGCAATGGATTGCTTTATGGGAAAAGGCAAAGAATAAATGTATTCCAAGAAAGTATGCATTTAAGTATCCACTTCCAACATTTAAAAATAGCAAAAGAGATCTTGCTAGACTAGTATAATTTCTTTTTTAAAATTATGAAAAAAATTCTCATTGTCCAACCAATTCATGAAAAAGGTATGGAGTTATTAAAAAGTAATAGTAACTATAACTATGAAGTAGTTGAAGATTTAAGCGTTGAAAACGTGAAACAAAAAATTGTCGATGCAGATGCAGTTTCTTTAAGAACCTCAATATTGCCTGCAGAAGCAATTGAAAATGCAAAAAACCTTAAAATAATTTCAAGACATGGAGTTGGTTACGATAATATTGATTTAAATAGCTGTAAAAAAGGAAATATCGATGTAGCAATAACCACAACAGCAAATGCTGTAGCAGTTGCAGAACATGTTCTTTTCATGCTTTTAAGCATCTCAAAAAGAAAAAATATGTATGACAATTCAGTCAAAAGTGGAAAATTTACTGAAAGAAATAAATTACCAAAAACTATAGAGATTTGGGACAAAAACATTCTTATAGCTGGATTTGGAAGAATAGGAAAAGCGTTGATTAAAAGATGTTTAGGATTTGAAATGAACGTTTTTGTTTATGATCCATTTGTAGATGCAGAGACAATAAGCAAAATGGGTGGAAAAAAAGTTGAAGATTTATCAAAGGCTATTAAAGATATGGATGCAGTCTCACTCCATATACCTTTAACTGATCAAACTAAAAATATTATAAATTATGAACTTCTTAAAACGATGAAAAAAAACTGCATCATTATAAATGCCGCAAGAGGCGGTATTATTAATGAGAAAGACTTAGATAAAGCCTTAAATGAGAATTTGATTTTTGGAGCAGGAATTGATGTATTTGAGGTAGAACCTCCAGAAGCTGATAATCCTCTATTAAAAAATGACAAAGTTTTCCTTAGTCCTCATGCTGCTGCATTCACTGAGGAATGCATGACAAGAATGGCAAAAGAAACTATTCAAAATATTTTTGATTTTTTTGATGGTAAACTTGAAGATAGTAAAAAAGTAAAATTATAGATTATTAATCTCTAAATTTGATTTCTTTAAAGTATCTGTAATATATTTGTAACCCTTAATAGCATATTCAAGTGGATTAGCTTTTTTAGGATCTTGTTCAGCTTCTACAACAAGCCAACCCTGATAATTATTTTTTTTTAAAATATCAAACAAAGGTTTATAGTCGATACACCCATCACCAGGTACGGTAAAGGCACCTTCTAAAAAGGCATCCCTAAAACTTAAATCTTCAGAAAGAGCTTTTTTTAATACTTCTTCTCTAATATCTTTGCAGTGAATATGGATTACTCTTTCCTTGAATTTATTAATTAAATTAATTGAATTTCCCTGAGCAAATAACATATGACCAGTATCTAAAGTTAATTTTACACTATCATCTGTATTTTCTAGCAATCTAATTGTTTCTTCTTCTGTTTCAATAACTGTTCCCATATGATGGTGATAAGCTAAAGGCATACCCTCATCTTCAAGATATTTTGCAAGTTCAGATATTTTTTCGCAATAATCTTTCCATTCTTGATCCGTCATCTTAGGTCTACTGGAAAGTTTTTTTGTTGGATCACCCTGTATTGATCCAAAAACTTCAGCAAAAACGATACATGGAGCTTCACAATCTTTAAATAATTTAAGTTGGTCTTGAATTAAATTTTTTTCTTGTTCAACAGAATTTTTTCTAAGATTTCCGCTATACCAACCAGAACATAATTTTAAGTTATACTTATCTAATTTTGGTAATAATTCTTTTGATGTTTTTGGGAATTTACCACCTGACTCAATCCCAACAAATCCAGCCTGACTTGCCTCTGACAAACATTGTTCTAGAGGAGTATCTCCGCCTAGCTCAGGCATGTCATCATTACTCCAAGCAATTGGTGCTATACCTAATTTTACTGACATAAATTTTTTATTTGTTAAGATATATTTAATCATGAGATTAATTAAAGGAAAAAAAATTCAGCTTGGCGTAGTTGGAGGTGGTCCAAAATCTTGGATTGGTCATGTTCATAGAATTTCATCAAGATTTGATAATCAATATGAGATAGTTGCTGGTGTTTTTTCGAGAAATTCAAAACTATCTAAAAGCTTTGGTCAAAGCCTAGGTATTTTAAAAGAGAGATGCTATTCAAATTTTAGAGAAATGGCTGAAAGAGAAGCAGTAAGAAAAGATGGTATTAATGTCGTGGCAATAATGACACCTCCTTCAAGTCACCAAATTATTGCAGAAAAATTTATTGATAAAAATATACATGTAATTTCTGATAAACCATTTGCTGGGAATCTTGCTCAAGCTAAGAAATTATTTAAAAAAATAAAATCTAATAAAAAAATTAAGTATGCTTTGACACATAATTATTCTGCCTATCCTATGGTTAGAGAGGCAAAAGTATTAGTTGAAAAAGGTAAAATTGGAAAAGTTGAATACATAAACGTTGAATATGTCCAAGATTGGTCAGGTGGAGAAAATATTTCACAAAAAAATGCAAAGAAAAAGTTTAAATGGAAAATAGATAAAAATATTGTTGGAGCTTCAGCAGTATTAAACGAAATTGGCTCCCATGCATATCATATGGCAACTTACATATCAGGTTTAAAAGGTGAAACTATTTTTGCAGATATTAAACAAGTTTCAAATAAAATTAAAATGGACAACAATGCTCAAGTAATGATTAATTTTAATAATGGTGCTAAAGGAATGTTTTGGACAAGTGTGATGGCTAGAGGTGGAGTTTATGGATTACGAATAAGAATATTTGGAACAAAAGGAAGTTTGGAGTGGGTTCAAAACGATCCAAACTATTTAAAACTTAATCCATCTAATGGTGCGGTAAAATTTATTGAAAGAGGTTTTTTTAATGCTGAATTGTCTAAAAAATTTTCTAGATTAAAATTTGGACATCCTGAAGGATATTTGGATGCATTTGCAAATATTTATCGTGAATTTGCAGATTCTTTGAAAAATAATTCAAAAAAAAGGTATTTTTATCCAAATGAGGATGAGGGGCTTGAAACTGCAAAATTTATCGAGGCATGCAAAGTTTCAAACAAAAAAAAAAGATGGGTAAAAATAAAATAAAAACTGCTCTGTTTGGCCTTGGTAGAATTGGCCAGATGCATGCTAATAATTTAAGAAAAAATAGTGAATTTGAATTAAAGTATGTTTTTGATTTAAATAAAAATTTATCAAACAAAATTTCAAAAAGATTAAATGCTATTTCAATAAATAATCCAGATATTGCTTTTAAAGATAACGAAATTAAATGTATTTTTATAGCTTCCTCTACTTCTACGCATTTAAAATTTATTGAAAAGGGTGCTAAGTATAAAAAAGTAGTCTTTTGTGAAAAACCACTAGATTTAAATTTAAAAAAAATTAATTCATCTCTAAAGAAAATTAAAAAACTTAATCCTAAAGTGCAAATAGGATTTAATAGAAGATACGATCCTGGACATAATTTACTTAAAAAGAATTTGTTAAAAAATAAAATAGGTAAACTAGAAAAAATTATTATAACTAGTCGGGACCCTGCTCCTCCTTCACTGTCTTATTTAAAAGGTTCTGGAGGAATTTTTAAAGACATGATGATTCATGATTTTGATTTAGCAAGATACTACTTGGGTTCAGATGAATTTAAATCAGTATTTGCTACTGGTAGTAATATATCAGATCAAAGATTTAATAAGATAAAAGACTATGAACTTGCAACTACAGTGCTTAAGTCGAAAAAAGGAGTGCAATGTGTAATAACTAATTCAAGACATTGTAGTTTTGGTTATGACCAGAGAGTTGAGCTTTTTGGAACAAAAGGAATGATGATATCAGATAATAAAAGAGAAACAGAAACTAATCTCTTTTTAAAAAATTCAACAAATAATAAATCCCCTCTACTCCATTTTTTTATAGAGAGATATGCAGAAGCTTTTAGGTTGCAACTATCTGACCTTGCGAACTTTTGCAAAAAAAATATTAAACCTAAAGCTGTTTTTGAAGATGGAAGAAAGTCTATAATGTTAGCAGAAGCTGCACAAAAATCAGTTAAGTCAAAAAAATTTGAACAATTAAAAATAAATTAGAAATTTTTTATATACTTTGTATTTTTTTATCTCCTGCTTTTTTTACAAAATAAATTCCTAAGACAACAGCACATAAAGCAATTAAAATTTTAGGTGTTACTAATTCGTTTAAGAAAATAAATCCTAAAATAACACCAAAAATTGGTATTAGATAAGCGACCTGACTTTGGAAAACTAAACCATTTTTCTTTAAAATCATAAATCTTAATAACCATGCAATTCCAGTTGGAAAAATACCAAGATAAATCAAAGATAATGTGGACTCTAGTGATGGATTAAAATTCCATGGTTGCTCAATTATTAGTGATATTGGACAAGCAATTATAGTTCCCCAAATAAGAATTGATGCAGTTACATTTTCATTTTTCTTATTACTAATTTTTAATGTTAAAATTCCTCCAATAACATAAAAAGTGGATCCCAATAGAATCATAAGAGCAGAAAATAAATTTTCATTATTTATAAGTAAATTTTCTGAGAATAAATAAACAATTCCTGAAAAACCTAAAACTATTCCAAATATTTTTATTACGTTTATTTTCTCTTCGTCAGCAAAGAAATGTGCGAGTATTGTTGCACTAATAGGTGTAGTTGACATTAAAATTGCTGCTAAATTACTTTGAACTTTTTGAACTCCGTATGCTATTAGGAAAAAAGGTATAACTAAATTGATGATACCAATTGCTGCAAACCATTTCCAATCTTTAGAAAACGCTTCAATTTTTATTTTTTTGAAATAACAAAGTAATAATAGAGGTATCATTCCAAAAAAAATTCTTAAAAAAGCAATAGTTATTGGTCCATAAGAATATGTTGCAATTTTTATATTAAAAAAAGCTGAAGCCCAAAGTAAGGCCAAAAAAGTAAGAATAAAATAATCAGTAGCGTTTGGAGATTTCATTCAATTATATCTTCTATTGATCCACTAGTAATTTTTTTAAGATCTTCAAAATTTATTTTAAAAATACAGTTTGGGTGTCCAGCAGCAGCAAACAAATCTTCAAATCTATTCAGAGAACTATCAACTAATATCTGCAAGTTATTTGTGTGTCCTATCGGAGAGACACCTCCAATTGTATATCCAGTTTGTTCTTTCACGTCATTTGGAGATGCCATGCTCAAATCTTTACTATTAAAAAACTTTTTTAGTTTGTTTAATGAACACCTTTTGTCACCAGAGACCAAACATAAAAAATAATTTTCACCATTTTTAAAAAGTAGACTTTTTACGATCGCTCCTACTTCACAGTTTAATGATTTTGCTGCATCTAAGGCTGTTCTTGCTGTTTTTTCTAATTCTGTGACTGATAAGGTCTCATCAAATTCTTTTAATGCTTTTTCAGCTCTTTTAACTGGTTCTTTATTTAATAAACTCATTATTGCAACTTAGGATTGATTGAAAATTCTAATTTTTTAGGGTTAATATACATGTAAAAAAAGCATAAGTGATATCTATTTAATAGGCATTATTTATCTTTTCTTAACTGATAATAGAATTAAAAAATTATAGGAGATAATATGAGCGCTAAGGACGTACTAAAATTAATGAAGTCTAAGAATATTGAATTCGTAGATCTTAGATTTACCGACCCAAGAGGCAAACTTCAGCATTTAACAATGGACACAACGATTGTTGATGAAGAAATGTTAAACGATGGAGTATTTTTTGACGGATCATCAATTGCAGGATGGAAAGCAATTAATGAGTCTGACATGATATTAAAACCTGATTTAAGCAGAAAAGTGATAGATCCTTACACATCTCATAATACATTAATTTTGTTTTGTGATATTTTGGATGCTGTTAAAAGAGATCCATATGAAAGAGATCCAAGAGGGATTGCAAAAAAAGCTGAAGCATATTTAAAGAAAACAGGTATTGGTGATACAGCTTACTTTGGGCCAGAGCCCGAGTTTTTCGTATTTGATGATGTAAGAATTAAAAATGACATGAATGAAACAAGTTTTTCAATTGATAGTTCAGAAGGTCCATATAATTCTGGAAAATCTTATGATAATGGAAACATGGGTCATAGACCTGGCGTAAAAGGAGGATATTTTCCTGTACCCCCAGTAGATAGTGCTCAAGATATGAGAGGTGAATATCTTAAAGGGCTAAGAGATGTTGGAATTACTGTAGAAAAACACCACCACGAGGTTGCACCAAGTCAACATGAACTTGGAATGTTATTTGGAACTTTGGTTGATCAAGCAGACAACGTTCAACTATACAAATATGTAGTTCAAATGGTTTCTCACTCTTTTGGTAAAACTGCAACTTTTATGCCTAAGCCAGTTAAAGGAGATAACGGTTCTGGAATGCATACTCACCAATCAATTTGGAAAGGGAAAACCCCGGTATTTTCTGGAAATAAATACGCTGGATTATCTCAAACTGCACTTTACTATATTGGTGGAGTATTAAAGCATGCAAAAGCAATTAATGCATTTGCTAATGCTACTACAAATAGTTACAAAAGATTAATACCAGGATTTGAGGCTCCTGTTTTACTTGCATACTCTGCAAGAAATAGATCGGCTTCATGTAGAATTCCAATCACGTTAAGTAAAAAAGGTGCAAGATGTGAAATCAGGTTCCCAGATGCATCTGGAAATCCATATTTAACATTTGCTTCCATGCTAATGGCTGGAATTGATGGAATTAAAAATAAAATTGATCCAGGTAAATCATTCGACAAAGACCTTTATGCTTTATCAGAAAAGCAAGTTAAGAAGGTGCCAACTGTTTGCGGTTCTTTAAGAGAAGCAATGGAAGCTTTAGATAAAGATAGAAGTTTCTTAACTCAAGGTAATGTATTTACTGATGATCAAATAGATGCGTACATTGAACTTAAATATGAAGAAATTCATAATTTTGAACATACGCCGCACCCTATTGAATTCGATATGTATTACAGCTGTTAAAAGGCTTATTTTTATGGGATTACCTGTAGTAATAGCAGGTATTCCCATATTAGAATTCTAATTTCACTCAATTTTGTTATTAAAAGGTATGACTAAGCTCATATCAACAATTAAGAATATTATTGGTTATAATAGGCCTGAAATCAAAAAGCCTAAACGTAGAAAAAATAAGACTTATTCTATGAATAAAAGAGGCCAGTATTGGTTTATTTCCTATTACCAATAATTAAACTTTAAAAGACTCTCCACAACCACATCTTTCAGTTTCATTTGGATTGTTAAAAACAAATTGAGAAGAAAATTCCTCTTTTTTATAATCCATTTCAGTTCCAAAAAGATACATTACTGCTGCTGGATCAATGAATACTTTAACTCCTTTATCTTCAATAACCTCATCATTAGGATTTATTTCCTTTGTGTATTCCATAATATAAGACATTCCTGCGCATCCACCTGATTTTACTCCAACTCTAACTCCAATAGAGTCATTTTCAGCAGAAGACATAATTTCTTTTATCCTCACTGCTGCTTGATCGCTTAATGATATAACTTGTTTCGTCATAAATTTAATTCTAGTTTTGCTGCCTCTGACATCATAGATTTATCCCATGGTGGTTCCCAAACTAAATCTAAATCTACTTTGTCAACTTCTTCTAATTGCATAATACTATCTTTAACTTCTTTAGGCAAACTTTCGGCTACTGGGCAATTTGGAGTGGTAAGTGTCATTTTTACACTAATATTTTTTTTATCTACAATAATATCATAGATTAATCCTAGCTCATAAATATTTACTGGTATCTCAGGATCGTAAATTTTTTTTATTTCCTCAATTACTTTTTCTTTTAATTCCATAAAATTACGACTCGGTTTTAGTTGTTTCCTCTGAGTTGTCTAATGCAGATACAAAGGTATGCCATGATAATGTTGCACACTTAACTCTCATTGGATATTGTTTAACACCAGATAGACACATTAATTTAGTTTTTTCGTCTTCTTTTAAGTATTCAGATTTTAATTCTGGATTTTCTTTTATCATTCCTAAAAAATCCTCAACTATCTCTTTAGCCTCGTGCTCATTTTTGCCTTTAATTAAATCAGTCATGATCGAAGCTGATGCCATTGAAATAGCACAACCGCTTCCCTCAAATGAAATGTCCTCAACTATTTTTTGTCCATTTAGTTTAAGATAAACATGAACATTATCTCCACATAATGGATTATGACCTTTGGCATCTTTATTAAACTCATGTGTTTTACCAAGATTCCTTGGATTTTTTCCATGTTCTAAAATAATTTCTTGATAAAGCTCTTTTAAGTTCATTTTAAATTGAATATTTTTTTACAGTTATTAATTGAGTCGTTTAGCTTGTCTAAATCATCTTTAGTATTATAAATTCCAACTGAAGCTCTTGCACTAGCAGGTATATTTAATTTATCATGTAATATTTGACAGCAATGATGGCCTGCTCTTATCGCAACACCATCTTCATCGAGTATTGTTGCAATGTCGTGTGGGTGAACACCCTCTAATGTGAACGATAAAACTCCACCTTTATTTTTTGGACTACCAATCAATTTAACTGAATTATTTTTTTGTAACAATTCTTGACCATATTCAACTAAATCAGCTTCATGTTTCATAATATTCTCTATTCCAATACTCTCCATAAACTTTATTGACTGATCAAACGCAATGACCTGTGCCGTTGCCATGGTGCCAGCTTCATATTTATTCGGTAAATCTCCATAAGATATTTTATCTTTTTTAACTTCTCTAATCATTCCACCTCCACCTTGATAGGGTGGTAGTTCCTCTAACCACTTTTTTTTACCGTATAAAACACCTAGTCCAGTGGGTCCGTACATTTTATGGCATGATATTGCATAAAAATCACAATCTAAGTCTTGCATATCTAATTTAAGATGTGGAGCTCCCTGACAACCATCAATGACGACTATTATTCCTTTAGAATGAGCTAAATCTGTTATTTCTTTAATAGGCAATATTGCTCCCGTAACATTAGATAAATGAGTAATTGCTATTACTTTAGTCTTAGGAGTTATTTTTTTTTCAATATCCTCCAGAGAAATATCACCGTCATCATTTACCTCTGCAAAATTGATTTTAATATTTTTTGATTTTCTCAAGAAATGCCAAGGTACATAATTTGAATGGTGCTCAAGCTCTGTAATTAAAATTTCATCACCTTCATTTAGATATTTTTGCCCTAGAGTATTTGCTACTAAATTTAATGCCTCTGTTGCTCCTTTTGTAAAAACTATTTCATTTTTATCTTTAGCATTAATATATTTTTGAACAGAGGACCTTGTATTTTCATATAAGTTTGTGGCTGCAACAGCTAAATAGTGAACACTTCTTCCAACATTTGAAAATTGTTTAGTATAAAATTCATTTATTTTATCAGCTACAACTTTTGGTTTTTGTGATGAGTTAGCGCTATCTAAATAGACTAAATCATTGTTTTGAATTTTTTCATCAAAAATAGGAAACTCATCTTTTATATTCTCAATTTTCATTCCTTAATTCCAATCATATTTTTAATTAAATTTTTTACTTCAGGGTCAGTAATTTTTTCAACAACATCTAACAAAAAACCGTTTATCAAAAGTTCTCTCGACTGTTGATAATTTAATCCTCTAGACATTAAATAAAAAATTGAATCCTCATTAAGACTGCCTGATGCAGAACCGTGTGAACATTTTACGTCATCAGCATAAATTTCTAACTCGGGCTTAGCATTAAACTCTGAATCTTTATTTAATAATATTGCTTTACTCAGTTGATAGCCATCTGTTTTTTGAGCTTTAGAGTTAACAAAAATTTTTCCTTGATAGACTGCTCTTGAACTATCTTCTAAAACACTTTTTATAAGTTGATAACTTTTCGTATTTTCTGTTAAATGGTTTATTATCGTTCTAATTTCGTGGTGTTTATTATTATTTATAGAGAAAATACCATTTACAAAAGCTGATGAATATTCACCATTTAAGTTACAATTAATTTCATTCTTACAAAAATTAGATCCTGAAGATAAAATAAATGTTTCTGAAATACTATTTTTATCTTGCTCAATATTATTGAAGGAATACTTAATATTTTTATTTTCAAATTTATCTACTTTGTAATTTTTTAAAATGGAACTTTCTTTTAAATCAAAGTTGTAAAAAATATTTAGGAAATTTTTTTCAGAAGTGTCTCTAAATAAATCAATTAATCTTAGGGAACTATTTTCATACAATTCAAAATTTAATCTTAAATTAATATTTTTAGACCAGATTTTAGAGTTGGTTGTATGATAGATAATAAGAGGTTTTGTTAATTTATAACCCTCTTTTACCACTATTTTAAAAGACTTATTGGTAAAAGCACTATTTAAGTCAGACAAAGAGCTATTATTATTGAATTTATTGATAGTTTCCGACTGATCAATTATTTCTATTTGATCTTTTTTTTCATAATCAAAATCAATTTTTTCTATTCTTCCATTAATAAATACTATTTTGTTATGCTCTAGACCATCTACGAATGCAGAAGTATCAACTTTATTTGTAGATGTATAGTCACTGTAAAAACTTAACTCTCCGATATTTTTTTTTATTATTTGATTAAGATCAGAAAACTTCCAATCTTCTTCTTTTCTATTCGGAAAACCTTTGTTTATAAAATTATCTAAATAAAATTTTTTAATTTCAATATCTTTTTGAGATAAAGTTAAATTTCTAATAGTATTATCAAAATCTTTTTGCAGTTGTTCTTTCATTTAGTGAAAATTTTCATACCCCTTTTTTTCTAATTCCAAAGCTAGTTCTGCACCACCAGATTTAACAATTTTTCCATCCATTAAAACATGTACAAAATCTGGTTTAATATAATCAAGTAATCTTTGATAATGTGTAATAATTAAGAAAGAATTTTTATTATCCCTTAATGTATTAACTCCATCAGCTACAATTCTTAGTGCATCGATATCTAGACCTGAATCTGTTTCATCTAAGATTGACAATTTTGGGGCTAGTAATGACATTTGTAAAATTTCGTTTTTCTTTTTCTCTCCACCTGAAAAACCAACATTTAGTTGTCTATTTAATTTTTCTTCATCAAATTTAAGTTCTTTAGATTTTTCCTTCACTAATTTTAAAAATTCTATAGCATCAAGCTCCTTCTCACCCCTTGCTTTTCTTACAGCATTTAATGAAGTCTTTAGAAATATATTTGTATTAACACCTGGAATTTCTAATGGATATTGAAAGGCTAGAAAAATACCTTTATGAGCTCTTTCTTCCGTTTCAAGTTCAAACAAATCTTTTTCCTCAAAAAGTATTTCTCCTGAAACATCGTATCCTTTTTTACCTGACAAGATATTTGATAATGTACTTTTACCAGATCCATTTGGACCCATAATAGCATGGACCTCACCAGGATTTATATTTAAAGAAAATTCCTTTAAAATTTCTTTACTATCAATTTTTGCATTTAACTTATTTATTTTTAACATTAACCCACGCTACCTTCTAAGCTAATACCAACTAGTTTTTGGGCCTCGACGGCAAATTCCATTGGCAATTGTTGTAATACTTCTTTACAAAATCCATTAACAATTAATCCTACAGCTTCTTCAGCACTTAAACCTCTTTGTTGACAGTAATGCAATTGCTCCTCACTAATCTTTGAAGTTGTAGCTTCATGAGCAATATTAGACTCTGAGTTTTTATTTTTAATATAAGGAATTGTATGTGCACCACATTTATTGCCCATTAATAAAGAGTCACATTGAGTATAATTATTGGAATTTGTGGCTTTTGATGAAATATCAACTAAACCTCTATAAGTCATATCTGAAAAACCAGCACTAATACCTTTTGATATTATTTTACTTTTAGTATTTTTTCCTAAATGTATCATTTTAGTTCCAGTATCAGCTTTTTGATGATTATTAGTAATAGCTATAGAGTAAAATTCACCAACCGAATTATCACCTTTTAGAATACAGCTTGGATATTTCCAAGTGATGGCAGAACCAGTTTCTACTTGAGTCCAAGAGATTTTTGAGTTCTTTCCTTTGCACAATCCACGCTTTGTAACAAAATTATAAATTCCACCTTTTCCATCTTTATCACCAGGATACCAATTCTGAACTGTAGAATATTTTATCTCCGCGTCATCTAACGCAACTAATTCAACATTTGCAGCATGCAACTGATTTTCGTCTCTCATTGGAGCAGTACAACCTTCTAAATAACTTACATAACTTCCCTTATCAGCAACAATTAGTGTTCTTTCAAATTGTCCTGTATTTGATGCGTTAATTCTAAAGTATGTTGAAAGCTCCATTGGACAACGTACACCTTCGGGTATGTAAGCAAATGATCCATCAGTAAAAACTGCAGAGTTTAGAGTTGCAAAGAAATGGTCAGTAACTGGTATAACAGAACCTAAATATTTTTTAACTAATTCAGGATGATTTTGTATAGCTTCTGAAATTGGACAAAAAATAATCCCCTGTTTTGTGAGTTCTTCTCTAAATGTTGTTGCGACAGAAACAGAATCAAATACTGCATCAACTGCTATCCCATTAAGTCTTTTTTGCTCTTGTAGTGGTATACCTAATTTTTTATAAGTTTCTAAAAGTTTAGGATCTAAATCATCTAAGTTTTTTGGTTTATCTTTCATACTTTTAGGTGCCGAATAATAATATAAATCTTGGTAATCTATTTTTGGATATTTTGGTTTTTGCCAATCAGGTTCTTTTAGCTGTTTAAATCTTTCAAATGCTTTTAATCTAAAATCAAGCATCCATTTAGGTTCTTTTTTAATATTAGATATAAATTTAATCACATCTTCATTTAATCCTTTAGGAGCTCTTGTATTTTCAATATCTGTTGTGAACCCATATTTATAATCTTTTAAATTATCAATTTCTTTTTGCCTATTATCCATTTAAATTCCCTCTATCAACTAAATCACTTAATGTTTTTTGTTGGAAAAAATTATTTATATAATCTTCTAGCTCATCCCATAAGTCATGGGTAATACATTTAGAAGATTTACCATTGCATCCACTCTCTGAATGTTTTTCACACCCTACTGTTTTTACTTTTTCATCGACAGCAATCAAAATATCTGAAATTTTTATTTCAGAGGCTTGTTTTGACAATGCGTAACCACCTCTATTACCTCTAATGCTTGTAACAATTTGGTTCTTTTTTAATTTTGAAAAAAGCTGTTCCAAGTAAACAAGCGATATACCTTGTCTTAAAGAGATATCTCTTAATGGTACAGGCTCATTTAAATTAAATTTAGCTAGATCAGCTAGAGCCATGACAGCATATCTACCTTTACTTGATAATTTCATATTTTCCGCAATTTAGGCGACTTATATATACCCGACTATTTTAGTCAAGATTAATTGCAATTTAAAAACTTGCATTTTGTCACTCAATTTTGATAGAAAAAACCTTATTTTTTTTTGAGATTAATAATCAATGGCATCAGTAGATAATAAAATAGTAGAAATATTTATTCCAGGACCAGTAGGTAGGTTGGAGTCAAAATATTATAAAAGCAAAAAAAACACTTCACCGATTGCATTAGTTTTACATCCTCATCCACAATATGGTGGGACGATGAACAATAAAATTGTTGTCGATTTATTTCAAACTTTTGTCGAAAATGATTTTTCGGTTTGTAGAGTAAATTTTAGAGGAGTCGGAAAAAGTGATGGGGAGTTTGATAATGGACAGGGAGAACTGGCTGATGCTGCGGCAGCGCTTGATTGGCTTGAGAGAGAAAACTTTGATAATTCTCAATGTTGGATTTCAGGTTTTTCTTTTGGATCTTTAATAGCAATGCAATTATTAATGAGAAGACCAGAAATAAATAGATTCGTAGTAGTTTCACCTCAGCCAAATGTTTATGATTTTTCTTTTTTATCACCCTGCCCTACTTCTGGTATAATGATTTATGGAAAAAAAGATGAACTAGTTCCAGTAGAACATATAAATGATTTAAATAAGAGACTAAGTGAACAAAAAGGTATTAAAGTTGAATTTGAGTCTATAACTGATGCGAACCATTTTTTTTCTAAAAATAGCCCACATCTAATTAAATCTTTAAACAAATATATAAAGAAGGAAACTGCTCTTTATTAATTAAGAAATTTTGATTATAGTTCCACCGACAGTTGGTTCCTTACAATTAGTTGTTGATGGAAATGAAATAGGTAATCCAAAATACGATCTAATTGCGAGAAATGCAAAAGCTTGAGATTCTATATAGTCACCATCAATATTTAAACTATCAATATAAAATACTTTATTATCAATTATATTTTTTAATGAATCAATTAAAAATTTATTTTTCCTACCACCACCACAAAGATAAATATTATTAATACCAATTTTTTTTGATAATAATTTAGAAGTTAATTCTGTAATTGTAGAAGCTCCATTTTCTAAAGACAGGCCTTTTGCAAAAGAAATATCAAAATCATTTGTATCTAAAGATCTCTTTGAACTAATTTTACTATAGTAATAGTTATCTAAATATTGATCAAAAATAAATTTGTCTGTTTTACCTTTGTTTGCTAAATTTCCATCTATATCAAAAAATTTATCAGAATTTTTTCTTATCCACTTATCAATCAAACAATTTCCTGGTCCTATGTCCTTACTTATAATTTTAAAATTTTTATCAATTTCAGTTAAATTGGCAATTCCACCAATATTTAATATTGAAATTGGTGTTTTTATTTTATTTTCACTAAACAAAGCTTTTATTAGGGTAAGATGATAAATTGGCGTTAAAGGTGCACCCTCTCCTCCATTTTTAATATCATTTTGTCTAAAATCATAAACCACAGTTTTATTTGTTAATTTTGATAAATTAACACCTTTTCCGATTTGTTTAGAAATCTTCTCATCTGCATTATGATAAATTGTATGACCATGAAAACCTATCAGGTCATAATTAAATTCTTTAGATGTTTTGTTTGCTATGTCAGCATGAAAATCAGTAATTTCTATCTCCAATTCTTCAATTTCAGATGAATATCTTAACAGATCTTGCATATTTGAAATACTCTCTTTTATTCTATGAATTTTTTTTGACAGGTTAATTGGGTAGGGATCAAATCTATTATATTTAATATTTAGAGTATCTATGCCATTAGAGTTTATAATTGATGTATCTACACCGTCGCCAGATGTTCCACTCATAAATCCAAGGGCAGATAAGTTTTTTTCCATTCTTATTTTTTTTTATTAAAATATGTATATTGTGAGATTATAGCCTTATGAATAATTTTTTAAAAGAGTTTAAAGATAGAGGATACTATTATCAATGTACAAATGAATTAGAATTGTCAAACTCAATGACCAAAGAAAGTATTAGTGCTTATATTGGATTTGATAGTACTGCTCCTAGCCTTCATGTTGGCAGTTTATTACAAATAATGTGCCTTAGACTCTTGCAAAAATATGGGCATAGACCAATTGTTCTTTTGGGTGGAGGAACAACAAGAATAGGAGATCCATCTGGAAAAGAAGAGACTAGAAAAATACTATCTGAAATACAAATAGAGAAAAATATAAATAATATAAAAAAAGTATTTAAAATTTTTCTTAAAACAAATAACCCAAAATTGAAGCCAATTTTTGTTAATAATTATAAATGGTTAAGCAAACTAAACTACATAAATTTTTTAAGAGATATAGGTAGACATTTTACAATAAATAAAATGTTAACATTTGATAGTGTAAAATTAAGATTAGAAAGAGAACAATCATTAAGTTACATGGAATTTAATTATATGATTTTACAAGCATATGATTTTTATGAACTTAATAAATCAAACAAATGTAACTTACAAATTGGTGGGTCAGATCAATGGGGTAACATAGTAAATGGAGTTGAACTAATTAAGAGAGAGTCTGGAAATCAAGCGTACGGTTTAACTACACCACTCATAACTTTGGCATCAGGCACTAAAATGGGCAAAACTGAAAAAGGTGCAGTATGGTTGAATAAAGAAATGTTATCTCCATATGATTACTGGCAGTTTTGGAGAAATACTGATGATAGAGATGTATTAAAGTTTTTAAAAATGTTTACTGATCTGTCTTTAGATAAAATAGAGAAAGAAAAAGATAAGGATATAAACCAACTAAAAATTTTACTCGCCAATAATGCAACTGAAATGCTGCATGGAATAAAAGAAGCTGAAAAGTCTGAGAAACTTGCAAAAAATACTTTTAAAGAGAATTCTACAGGAGAAAATCTTCCTGGGATAAAAGTCAATAATGATATTTTATCAAAAAATATAGTTGAGCTAATTTCTTTTGTAAATAAAGAAATTTCTAAATCAGAAATAAGAAGATTAATAAAGTCAAACGGGATAAAATTAAATAATGAAATTGTATTAGATGAAAAATATGTAATTGATCCTAATTTATTCTCAGATAAGGGTTTTGTTAAGCTTTCTATAGGAAAAAAAAAGCACTTTAAAATAACAAATTAATTACCTTTAAGATTTTCTAATGTCCTGGTAATAAATCTCGGAGTTAAAGTTTTTATTGGATTAACTGTACTTTTTAAATTATCGGGTGGTCCTTTAATTTTAAAACTGACACCAAATACACCTTCGCCAGTTTTACTACCTACTAAAATTTTACCAAGTAAAGGAATTTTGGCTATTGTATTATTAATAGTTGATGCAGGTACTAAGGTTCCTCTTAAACTTGTTATCCTGTCTTTCTCAATATAACCCTCCATCATTATTGAAATAGCTGGTCCTAATGCATACATATCCTCTATTTCTACTAGATTATTTTTTGTTCTGTAATCCATCTCAAATTCATTAAATCTTATTCCCTCACCTGTCAAAAAATCAGCAATACCTTGTAAATCTGCAAGTGTAAGAATTTTTGCTAAAACTGGTACTTCTTTAACTTTGAAATTACTAATCTTGAGTTTTGACCTAGATGTATTATCAATTTTGATTGAACTGAGCTTTAATTCCCCTTCATCAAAACCTTTTATAAATTTATAATTATTGATAAATGGTTTTGGTTCCTGAATAAATATATTTGTAATTTTTTCATTCTTAGCTGTTGTTCTATAAGAATAAGAGAATTGATTTTCTTTGTCCAAAACTCCATTAGCTTTAGCTAGTATTAATTTATTATTTTTTATATCAAATTCGCCAACAAATTTTTTAAGATATTCATCTTTTTCTAAATATACCTTTTCTAAATTCAATATTACTGAAGTATTTAAATTATCAAAGAAATTTGAAATCTTAGTTTCATTATTGCTCTTCAATAATTTTTCAATTATTTTTTCTCCATCGATTTGTTTTCCAATAAATTGATAATTATTTGAATTTTTTTTAATTTGAAAATTATTTTTAACTCCCTTGCTATTAAAAAAATTTGCATCAATTTTATCCACACTCTGCAATTTAAAATCATCGGATATATAGAGATTATCTATAGAAATGTAATTTTTGTTTTCTTTAAAACTGATTTTATGTAAGTTAAATCCATTTATAGATTTATTTAATAAAATTTCTAATTTTGATGGAATGTTTTTTTTCTTTAAATATTGAATTTCATCAATTTTAAAATCACTATCATCTAAATTAAATAATGTATAAAGTTCATAATTATTTTCGCTACCTTTGTATTTAATAAAAAAATTATCCTCTTTATTTTGTAATAAATATTTTCCATCTAGTTGAAAATTAATTATATCATTTGAATATTCAAATAAGATTTGAGGATTTTTGATAGTAACCTTATTGTCGAAACTTGTTAAATATTTTTTAATGAAATTTGATCTGTAATTAATATTTAAATTATCAAAACTTAAATTTGATTTTATAGCAAATTTTTTAATGTTAAATGTGTCATCAATCGATGCATTTATTGTAAAATTTGAATTTAGGTTTATTATTTGATCCTTTATTAAATTATGTTGTTCTTGAATATCTAAATATTTCTTAAACTCTTTAGTATTAATTGTATTATTATCTGACTGTACAAATATTTCTACATCAGAGGTTTTATCGTCTTTTTTATCTAATTTGAGATTTATAATATTATTTTCTGACTCATTATCAAAATTTTTGTCTAAAAATGAATAATTACTTTTAAAATCTACTTTTAATAATTGATCTCCAAAAATTATTTTAGTTTTAATATTTTTTAAGTACAGAACGTCTTGTAATTCTTTATTAAATTCTAATTTATCTAAGTAAATTTCTGAATCGACCAGGTAATTTTCTATTTTGTTATTATGAAACTCAAATTTAAAGTTATTATCTGACTCAAAATTAATTTTTTTATCAGATAGAAGTTTGGGATCTACATCTATAAAGTTTAAAAAAATTTTAGGATCTAAAAGTACTTTTCCATTTCTTATATTTCCTTTTATCACTATTTTTTGATTTTTTTTACTATTTAAAGATAATTTTAAATTATTATTTTTAAATTCATTCTTTATTTTTAAATCGTCTAAAAAAGCAAAGTAGGTATCAAGCTCAGCAGTAAATTTTTCATTTTCAAATTTAGAATTAATTGTACCCTCTTTTAAAAAAATTAAATTTTGGTATTTATTATTAAAATGAATTTCGTCAAAATTTAAAACTGAATCAATTTTGATATTTTTAATTTTTTTATTTTTATTTAATTTAAATGAGAATGAATTTTTACTCTTAAACAAAATATCTTTATTAGACAAATAATCTTGTTTTATATTTGTAAATTTAAATATTAAGTTTGGGTTTATTAATGCTTTAGTATTTTCTATATCTCCTTCAATGTAATATTCTCCAGATTTTCTCTCTTTTATATCTAATCTTTTTGATGAAAGCAGTATCTTATCATAAGTAAAGTTTAAATTTGAAATTTTAGTTATTTTATCCTGAGTCTGAAAATTAAAATTTAAGTCATTTAAACTTTCATATCCTGGTATATTTAATTTTGCATTGCTCACTGAGCCTGAAATAAAATAAGAGAGAGCCTCTTGTCTTTTACTATCTAATTTAGCATCTAGTTCAAAATTTAATAATCCTTCTTTGATCTGACTATAAAATATGTATCTAGTTAGATTATAGTCTATTGTATTTAAGAATGATGTAACATCTTTTATTAAATTACTTGCAGATTTTATTTTTATATTTTTTATTGAACTTTCATTCTTTAAAAATTTTATCAAATTTAAATTTATATCTACATTTGAAATTTTAATTGTATTGAATTCTGCAATTAAATTTGCATTCTTAGTGTTAATATTAATTGCTCTCTCACTCAGATTTAACTTAATATAAACATTCTCAGTTTGAAGTGTTAGTTTTGAGTTAAAGTCTTTGACTTTATTATTTATAAAATTATTAAATTTATCAGTTTTTATTCCATAAATACTTAAATATGAAATGCATATAATGAAAATTAATAAAATTGATATACCTGTAATTAATATTTTCTTAGGCATTTAATTTATATAAAGAGTTTTCTAAAAATTCATCAATTTCTCCATCTAATACCTTATCTGGATTTGAATTTTCGTAGTTCGTTCTGTTGTCTTTCACCATTCTGTAAGGATGTAATACATATGATCTTATTTGATGTCCCCAACCAATTTCTGATTTTGAGCTTTCAATATTATCACTCTCTTTTTTTCTCTTTTGTATTTCGTGTTCATAAAGTCTTGCTTTAAGCATGTTCATGCAAGTTTCTTTATTTTTATGTTGTGATCTTTCGTTTTGACATTGGACAACAATTTTACTTGGAATATGAGTAATTCTTACTGCACTATCAGTTGTATTAACGTGTTGTCCGCCTGCTCCACTTGATCTGTAAGTATCGATTCTTAAATCTTTGTCTAATACCTCAATATCTATATTCTCACTTATTACTGGGTAAACCCAAACGCTCGCAAAGCTAGTATGTCTTCTCGCACCTGAGTCAAATGGGGAGATTCTTACCAAACGGTGAATTCCAGATTCTGATTTTAAAAAACCATAAATATATTCTCCAGAAATTTTAATAACTGAAGACTTTATACCTGCCTCATCACCTCTATGCTCACTAATCAATTCAACATTATATCCTCGATCAGATGCCCATTTCATATACATTCTTCTCAACATTTGAGCCCAATCTTGACTTTCAGTACCTCCTGCGCCTGCATGAAATTCAAGATAACTATCTAATGTATCATTTTCATTTGATAAGAAACATTTTATTTCGAGTTTTTTAAATTCTCTTTTTAGGTTAGTAAATTTGTCTAAACACTCTTGAATAAGTTGTTTGTCATTTTCCTCATTTGCTAACTTAAATATATCATATAACTCGTTAATCTCATTCTCTGACTGTTTATGTGAATCTAATAAATCATCATAACCTTTTTTTTCTTTTAATATCTTTTCTGCTAGTTTTCTATCATCCCAAAATTTAGGTTCTTCAATTAAGGTATTTAGTTTATTTCTTTTTGACTCTATATCTTGTGTTTCAAAGAAACTCCTTTATTCTCTGATTTATTTTAATAACTTCAGATTTAAATTTTTCAACTTCTTGTTCCATTAATAGAATTTTAAAATGCTGTTTTTTAATTTATTAAATTTATACTTATCATTACTAATAAATGAGAGGTTTTCAATTTTTTCTTTTTTGTATGACTCAATAATTGTTTTTTTTGAGCCAAAATCTGCTTTTTTGCCTGTATCTGCATCAATTACCATCATTTTAATTCCTTTGGCAATTTTAAAAGGTCTGGCTTCATAATTGTTTACCGCTTTTTTTATAAATTCTTTAAATATTGGTAATGCTGTTTTTGAACCTGTTTCATATTTTCCCAATCTTTTTGGATTGTCATGTCCCACATAAACCCCAACTACCAAATTAGATGTAAACCCAATAAACCAAGTATCTGTATTGTTATTAGTTGTTCCTGTTTTTCCAGCAAGTTGTAGATTTAAATCGCGGAGTTTTTTCCCAGTACCTCTTTGAATTGCTCCCTCTAGTATCGAGGTCATTTGATAGGCAGTTTGTGGAGAAAAGATTTGCTTAAAATTACTTTTTACTGTTGGTACATTATCCCCTTCAAATGAAATTTTATCACAGTTTTCACAAAATCTTCTCTCATTATTAAAAATTGTATTTCCTTCACTGTCCTGGATCCTATCAATTATGATTGGGGCAACTAGTTTTCCACCATTCACAAAGGAGCAATATGCGCTAGTAATATTTAATAAAGTTGTTTCTGCAGAGCCTAGTGACACTGACAATAATTCATCAGGATTTTCATATATATTTAGTTTCTTTGAAAATTTTATAATTTTATCAATTCCTAAGTCCTGTGAAATCCTTACAGTCATTAGATTCCTGGATTTCTCAACCCCAGTCCTTAAAGTAGAAAGACCATAAAATTTTTTACCATAATTTTCAGGTTTCCACATTTTGAGATCCTGTCCTTGATCAAGAACTATTGGAGCATCTAGGATTAAAGAAGATGGTGTGTAATTATTTTCTAATGCTAAAGCATATATAAATGGTTTAAAAGCAGATCCAGGTTGTCTCTTTGCCTGTGAAACTCTATTAAATTCACTTTTTTTAAAACTGAAACCTCCAGACATGGCCAATACTCTGCCACTATAAGGATCCATAACAACAATTCCACCATTAACATTTGGTAGCTGTCTTAAACTAAATATGCCATCTGAAATTTTTTGAACATAAATCAGATCATTAATTTTAAAAATTTGATTAAAGTTTTTTCTTGTCCAATTAATATCCTCATAGCTTATTATGCCAGCTTCTTTATCTGATGTTTCAATTACAGTTTCAAATTTATCAATTCTTTTCACAATTGCTATTTGCCAACCAAGTGACTTCTCTAAACTAAACTTTTCTAAATTTTTATTCCAACCTTTATTCTTTCGATTATCTAAAGGTCCGCGCCAACCTTTTCGCTTATCATAATCTAATAGTCCTTTTCTTAATGATGCTGAAGCTAAATTTTGAAGTTCTAAATTAATTGGGGTTTTTATATTAAATCCTTGTTTATAAATTTTGTCATATCCATAATCCTTGATTATTTTTTTTCTTATATCCTCTACAAAATATCTTGTATCTTCTAAAAAAATTCTTTTTCTTTTTTTTAAAATAATTTCTGAATTAATTAATTCTTTGTACTTTTCATCAGAAATATAAGAATTATCATATAGATTTTTAATCACTAAATTTCTTCTATAAGTTGCTAACTCTTTATTTTTGTATGGGTTATATTTGCTTGGAGCCTTGGGTAAAGCTGCTAATAAGGATGACTCTGAATAATCTAATTCACCAATAGGTTTGTCGAAATATCTTAAGCTTGCAGATGCTATACCATAAGACCCCTCGCCGAGATAAATCTGATTTAAATACAATTCTAATATTCTCTCTTTTGATAAAACTCTTTCTATCCTAAATGCTAAAATAGCCTCTTTTATTTTTCTATCTAAACTTACCTCATTAGATAAGAGAAAATTTTTAGCAACCTGTTGAGTAATTGTAGATGCACCTTCTAATCTATTTGATCTTATTAAATTAAAAATATTATTTTTTATAGCTCTTAAAACTCCTTTTGCATCTACACCTGGGTGTTTAAAAAAGTTCTTATCTTCTGATGATAAAAATGAATATATAATATTTTTTGGAATTGTGTTGTAAGGAACAAATATTCTTTTTTCAGTTGAAAAATCACTTATTAATACTCCATTTCCAGAATATACTTTACTTGATACTGGTGGTTTATAATTTTTTAAAAATTTATAATCTGGCAATTTATTTGAATATGACCAAAGTACTGAAAAGATTGCTATAAAAACTATTAAAGAAAATAGAATTAAAGCTAGTAGTAGTTGTTTTATTAACTTGCTCATTTTAGTTTAAATTATTGATTGAATTTGTTAAAGATAAGGCACAGAATTTAAAAATAAAACTAATGAAAAATAATCAAAATTTATGTCAAAAAATTTATATATTGATGCATCGCATCCAAACGAAACTAGAGTTGTTCTCAAAAAAGATAATCATATTGAAGACTACGAATATGAGAGTGTAAATAATACATTAATAAAAAATAATATTTATCTTGGTAAAGTAAGCAGAATAGAGCCTTCACTTCAAGCAGCATTTATTGATTTTGGAAGAGAGAGGCACGGTTTTCTGTCTTTTAATGATATTCAATCTGATTACTACCAACTGCCAAATAGTGATTTAGAAAAAATTAAAGAGGAAGAGGAAAAAGTTAGAGAAGAACTCTCTAAAGAAAGTGAAAATAATGAAAATCAAATTTTAGAAGGAAATGAAGAGATAAAAATAAATGATCCGGTTGAGAAATTAGAAGATGACAACAAAGAGAAAATTAACAATGAAAAGAAATTTCCATCTAAGAGATATAAAATTCAAGAAGTAATAAAACCAAATCAAGTAATATTAGTTCAAGTTTTAAAAGATGAAAGAGGCTTTAAAGGAGCTGCTCTAAGTACATTTATTAGTATCGCAGGCAAATATATTGTATTAATGCCAAATACAGCTAAGGGTGGTGGCATTTCAAGAAAGATATTTAATCCAGGTGATAGAAAAAAAATTAGAAGAATACTAAACGAAATAGAAATTCCTAAAGAGATGGGTATTATAGTAAGAACTGCGGGGTCAAACAAAACTAAAAATGAAATTGATGGAGATCTTAAAAATTTAATTACAGTTTGGAACTCTATTAAAGATAATGCATTAAATTCTATCGCTCCGTCATTAATTCATCAAGAAAGTGATATTATAAAAAGAAGCATAAGAGATATGTATGATGATGAAACACAAAATATTATTGTAGAGGGTAATGAGGGATATCAAAAAGCTAAAAATTATATGAAACTAATGATGCCAAAACAATTAAAAAAGGTCAAAAAATTTAGAGAAAAAATTCCATTATTTTTTAAAGAAAATATAGAAAAAAAACTTTTTGAAATTTTTAAAACCGAGGTAAAACTAAGTTCAGGTGGATATATTGTTATAAATCCAACTGAAGCTTTAGTTTCGATTGATATAAATTCAGGTAAATCTATAAAACAAAAAAATGTTGAAAGTACAGCATTGGACACTAATCTCGAAGCAGCTGAAGAAATAGCCAGACAAATTAAAATTAGAGATTTATCTGGTTTAATAATTATTGATTTCATAGATATGCTTAACTTTAATAATCGAAAACAAGTTGAAAGAAGATTAAAGGAAAGATGTAGAAATGACAGAGCAAGAATTCAGATAGGAAGAATTAGTAATTTTGGTTTACTTGAAATGTCGAGGCAAAGATTGAGGGAAAGCAATATTAAATGGTCAATTAAATTAACTAATGAAACTTTAGCGCTTAAAATAATGAAGTTAATTGAAATTAAAATTTTTGAGACAAACTCGAAAATAGTAGATGTAAGTATTAACAAAAAAATACTAGATTTTATCGAAACCTATTTTTCTGAGGATTTAAGTTATTTTAAAAATAAAAATAAAGTTAAAATTAACCTTAGAGTTGGTGAAGGTTTGGGTTTACAAGATTACACAATTGAATTCAAATCAAAATCATCCAAATCATTAGAAAAAGTTGAAAAAGTTGAAAACTTACTGAAAATTTTAGAAGATAAAGTGGATATTAAAAAAGAATTACTAAACGAAAAAAAAATAAACTTTAAAAGAAAAAAATTTAAAAAGAAAAAAATCTTTAAGAGAAAAAATTAAATTAATCCGATTTTCGTTGTTGAGGGAGAGCCGAAAAGATTAGGCATTATTCTGCCAGATAGAAAAGACTTTCTTCCAGATATTACTGCATACTTCATTGACTCAGCCATTTGAAAAGGGTTTTTAGCTTTTGCTATTGCTGTATTAATTAAAACTGCATCACAGCCCATCTCCATTGCCTGCACGGCATCTGAAGCTTGGCCTAATCCTGCATCAATTATCAAAGGTACTTTAGTTTGAAGTCTTAAAATTTTAATATTTATTTTATTTTGTATTCCTAGACCAGATCCAATTGGTGCTGCAAGTGGCATAATGGCTGAAGCTCCAGAATTTTCTAATCTCTTACACATAAGCGGATCATCATTGCAGTAAACCATTACTTTAAACCCCTCTTTTGTTAAAACTTCAGTAGATTTAAGAGTTTCAATCATATCTGGAAATAAATTTTTTTTATCTCCTAAAACTTCCAATTTTACTATTTTCCATCCACCAATTTCCCTGGCAAGCCTTAAAGTTCTTAAAGCATCTTTTGAAGTAAAGCATCCGGCAGTATTAGGTAAATACATTATTTTTTTAGGGTCAATATAATCCATCAGTAATGGTCTGGATTTATCTAATATATTTACTCTTCTAACAGCAACTGTCACAATTTCAGCACCTGAAATTTTAATTGCTTTTGCACACTCTTTCATATTTTTATATTTTCCAGTGCCAACTATAAGTCTAGATTTAAACTTCTTATTTGCAATTTTTAAAATATCTGATTTCATTATCCTCCACCTATAAAATGTACAATTTCTATTTTATCATTATTTTTTAAAAAAATTTTATTTATTTTTTTTTTATTAACTATTTCCTCATTTAATTCTATTGCTACTTTATTAATTGGGGTTTTCAACTTTTCGATAAGATTTTTTAAAGAAAATTTTAGATTTACAGTCAAAAGTTTACCATTGACTACAATTTTTATTTTATTTTTTTTATTCATATACTATAAAGTTTTAATGAGTAAATTAATAATAATTAATGGACCTAATCTTAATCTATTAGGCGAAAGAGAACAAACTCAATATGGTAGCAAGGACTACAAGTATCTTGAGGAAATCTGTCTAAATAGAGCTAAAGATTTAAAAATTGATTTAGAAATCAAACAGTCAAATGTTGAAGGAGATATCGTAAATATTATTCAAGATGCTAGAAAAACACACGATGGAATTATAATAAATGCCGCTGGATATAGCCATACATCAGTTGCTATAAGAGATGCTTTAAGTATTTTTAAAAAACCTATTATAGAACTTCATATATCAAATATTTATAAAAGGGAGGATTTTAGACATAAATCTCTGATAAGCGCTGTTGTAACTGGTATAATCTGTGGTCTGGGAATAAATGGCTATATTTTAGCCATAAACTCTATACATGAAATCATAAAACATGAAGATTAATAAAAATATTATTAAAGAATTAAATGATTATTTAGAAGAGTTTAATCTTACAGAAATAGAGTACACAGAAAAAGATGTTAAGGTTAAAGTTTCAAAATCAAGAGTCTCAAAGAATATTGAAACTATAGAGCCTGTTAATGTAAAAAAGGTAATTAAAGAGGAAGTTCTAGTTGATAACTCCAAAAAAATCACTTCACCCATAATCGGCACTGCATACCTAGCTCCAGAACCAGGGGGTAAAAAATTTATAGAGATAGGCCAAAAAATTAAAAAAGGCGACACAGTTATGATTGTTGAGGCAATGAAAACTATGAATCATGTACCAAGCCCACTTGATGGAGTTATAAAAGAAATTAGTGTTGAAGACGGCCAGCCTGTAGAGTTTGGTCAAACTATTGCGACCCTCGACTAAATTAATGTTTAAAAAAATACTTATAGCTAATAGAGGAGAAATAGCAGTTCGTATAATTAGAGCTTGTAAAGAATGGGGTATTGCAACTGTGGCAATTCATTCCGATGTGGATAGAGATAGCATGCACGTAAGATTGGCTGACGAAAGTATTTGTGTGGGTCCACATCAACCAACCTTTAGTTATTTAAATATTCCAGCCATAATGTCTGCTATTGAGCTAACAGGAGCTGAAGCTGTTCATCCTGGATATGGTTTTTTATCAGAAAATTTTGAATTCGCAAAAATATTAGAGGAGAATGAAATAAAGTTTATTGGACCTTCTTCCAATGTTATAAAAATGATGGGAGATAAAATTCAAGCTAAAAAAGTTGCTAAAGAATACGGGCTTCCAGTAATAGAAGGATCAGATGGTGGCATTAAAGATATTAATGATGCAAAAAAAATATGTGATAAAATTGGGTTTCCTATTCTAATAAAAGCATCAGGTGGAGGTGGAGGAAAAGGAATGAAAATAGTTAATAGGCTAGAAGAATTTGAAAATCTTTTTTTAATAGCGAAACAAGAAGCAAAAAAATTTTTTGGTAACGATGAAGTTTATATAGAAAAATTCTTTCAAAATCCCAGACATATAGAAGTACAAGTATTGTCTGGTAAGAATAGAACTGTACATTTACATGAGAGAGATTGTTCAGTTCAACGCAGGCATCAAAAACTTATAGAAGAAACTCCTAGCCCAGTTTTAAATGATACTATTAGAAAAGATTTATTTGAGAAAACTGTAAATATGGTAAGTCAAATTGGATATGAGGGAGCTGGAACAGTTGAATTTATTTACGAAGATGGGAACTTTTACTTTTTAGAGATGAATACTAGAGTGCAAGTTGAGCATCCAGTGACTGAAATGGTAACAGGAATAGATATTATAAAAGAACAAATATGGATAGCTTTCACTGGTGATACAGCTTTGGAGCAAAATGATATTAACCCGAGAGGTCATGCTATCGAGTGCAGAATTAATGCTGAGGATCCAACTAATAATTTTCAACCTTCTCCTGGTAAAATAGGTATGTGTCATCAACCCTCGGGTTTTAGGACAAGAGTTGATGGATCCATATATCAAGGATATAAAATTACACCTTATTACGATAGTATGGTTTGTAAGGTGATAACTCATGGAAGAAATAGAGAAGAAGCAATTCAAAGGATGCTTAGATCTCTTGATGAATTTGTAATTGAAGGCATAACCACTACAATTGATCTTCATAAAGTATTACTAAATAATAAAAAGTTTATAAGTTCTAATTTTAACGTTAGTTGGCTTGATAAAGAAAAAGTAATTTAACTATAGCATTTTTTTATCCATACATCATAAACAGGATGATCAAATGGTCTAATTGATGGACTTGATGCAAATGTCCAATCATTAAAAACAAAAACTTTGTTATTATTTTTAATTGTATTGTCAATTACCTGCATATAAGCTGTAACTTCAGGGTCGTCGTCAAATTTTGAATTATAACATTTTAAAATTTTTATGACTAAATTTTGAAAAGAATACTCTGCTCCTACTTGTACTTTTATATTTGTATTTTTTGAACTAACTTTATCTAAAACACTTAATTCAGCAATTGTCTCACTTTTTATAGACGAATCCGCTAGTGTTACATGGTTAAACAAAAAAAGAAAAATAATTATAACTATAAAATATTTAACTTTTCCAAGTTTTATATTTTTTTTTAATAATGTCATTTTGCTTTTTTGGATGGTATGAACTGCTTGATCCTGTCTGATTAGGTAAATGATCTCTCTGCCAATCATATTTTTTTAAATCGTGGTCATTTTCTATTTTATTATTTATATAATGCATCCACGAGTACCATTCATTGGGTATTTTTGATGCTTCAACCTCTCCATTATAAATTACCCATCTTCTACCTGACTTACTCTCATAATATTTATTTCCATTTTTATCTTCACCAACCAATTTCCCTAAAAAAAGTATTTGCAATCTTG
>CACLSF010000004.1 GCA_902609535.1 uncultured Pelagibacteraceae bacterium
TAGTTAAAAAATTGATACAAAAATTTTATAAAACAATAATCATTGGATCTGGTGCAGGTGGTGCAACAGCTGCCTATCAATTATCAAAAAATTTTGAGAGTATTTGTATTTTGGAAGAAGGTAAGAAATTTAATCAAAGTTTTTTTTCAAATAGAAAAATTTCATCTAGATCGCAAAAACTTTGGAGAAATGGTGGTTTCACACCTTTAATAGGCAATCCACCTTTACCATTTGTCGAAGGAGTTGCTCTAGGTGGCACGACAGTATCAAATGGCGGTTACTTAGAAGATATAGATGATCGAGCTTATGAAAATTTAAAAAATATTATGAATCTTGGTAATGACGATGTTAAAATTCTTAGATCAAATTTTTCAGAAATTAAAAAAAAATTTGATACCCAGAAAGATAAAGACCAAAGCTTTAATGGCGATTCTTTCATACTCACTAAATATTTAGAAGAAAAGAAAATTAACTACAGATTTGTTGATTTAGCGCGGAAAAAATGTCGTCATAATAATCAATGTATAAGTGGTTGTCCAATTAGTGCAAAAACTAATGATGTATCTTTGAATCTTATTCCAGATTCTATTAAAAAAGGTGTTGATGTTTTTCAAAATACAAAAGTTTTGAGTATTAAAAAAGATGGAAACAAGATTGTCTTAAGTACTAGTAATGAAAAATATTTATTTAAGTGTGAAAAATTAATTTTATCGGCTGGGGCATTACAAACACCATTTTTATTAAAAAAGAATGGAATTAGTAACCAAGTTGGTAAAAAAATTAAATTTCATCTTAATTATAAAGTCTTAGCAAATTTTAATGATAAAGTTTGTGCAAAAAAGGGAACTATATTCAATATTGATATAAATCATTTTAAGAATGAAAGATTCAAATTTAGTGCTTCTAATTTTCTAGAACCATATATTTTTTCAACAACATCTTTTTTGAATAATCTAGAAATAAACAGATTAAATCAACGTCTAGATTTTCTTGGAATGTATGTTGCTCAAATTGAAGTAAGAGGTTATGCAAGTTTAAAAAGTTCAATTTTTTCTGAACCACTAATTTTTTATAAATTAGATGATAATGACTACAAATTAATTATTAAAAGCATTATTGAATTATGCAAAATTTTGTTTGGTTCAGGCGCCACTGAGTTAATATTACCTTATGGCAATGGGAAAATATTAAAGTCAGAAAAAGATTTAAATGAATTTGTTAAATCATTTAAAACTAAGTTTATGCACTTTAATTGTGCGCATATGATGAATTCTTGCCCAATTGGATTTGAAAATAATATATTAAATAATGATGCGAGTTTAATAGATAGTGACAATATTTTTGTTTTAGACGCCTCCACATTACCTACCTCTAGTGACTCTAGTCCTCAACTTGCAATAATGTCTTTAATTAAATTTATTATTGAAAATAACTACCCAAAATTTAATTAGACATAAGAATTTTTATTAATACAAAAGTTCCTATTATATGTTGAAATATTCCTTTTATATTTTTTAAAAAAGTATCATTATTTCCTGAACCAAAACCTCTAAATTTTTTATTAAAAACTACGTCTAATTTATTAATTTTATAATTATGTTTTTTTGCTAGGTAATAAAAGTAAGTATCAATTAAAAAATCTTTTGGATAAGATTTTTTATATTTTATTAATGACTTTGAAAAAATATTTGGTTGTGAATGTATATCATGCATAAAAGTAAACAAAAATATTGATTGAAAAATTGATTGAGACAATGTTAAAAAAATATCAAAATATGTCCATCCATGCTTAGATTTGTTTATACGATTTCCTTTAATAAATAATTTTTCATTTTTTGATAAATCTATTTTTTTTATACACTTATAAAAATCTAGTGGATCTGTTTGACGGTCAGCATGAGTATATCCTATAATTTTACCTCTAGAACTCTTCAATCCCCTCATAACTCCACTACCAAAACCAATATTTTTCTTAATATCAATTAATTTTAAATTTCTAAATTTTTTTAATTTTTTTAATTTTTTAAAAATTTTTTCTGTTTCATCATTTGATCCATTATTAATTAAAATCAATTCAAATTTTTTTAATTTTAATAGTTTGTCACATCTTTTTAATAAACCTGGTAAATTATCAGCTTCATTAAAACAGGGTATAACAAGCGAATAATCAATTTTTGTTTTGATTGACATTAACTTTATAAAGTTAGTAAAACTTTTGAATATTTAAGTTCTTTTTTATGAAGTGATTTAAATAATTTTGGAGCATCTGAAAATTTAAATTTATGTGATATTAAATGTTTAATATTTAATTGTCCTTTTTTTAGGGTTTCTAATGTTAATTCCCATTCATTAAATGGCTCTAAAATTGAGCTCCATGAACCTTTTATAACTATTTCTTCTCTAAGAATTTTATTCATAGACTTAGTATTTAATTGAACATTTTTTAATTGATTACTTAGAATAATAATTTTACCACTTTTTTTTAAGTTTTGTATTCCATTATTAAGCAATTCTTCTGAACCTGAGCACTCAAATACAATTTCTACTCCATTTTTATCTGCATATTTAGTTATATTCTCAGAAATATTTTTTTTATTTGTATCAATAATATTTGAATAACCTATTTTTTTGAAATTATCAAAACGATGTAAATTTCGATCTACTCCTATAACATTTTCAATTTTATTAAATTTACACCATGCTGCAATACTTATTCCAATTGGACCCAATCCTAAAATTAAAACTGAGTCAAACGTTCTATCTTGCTTAGCTATATTTAGAGCATGTAATGCAACAGATGCAGGCTCAGTAAAAATTGATAAATCGTCATCTAAATTTGTGGGCACTCTAACTAAATTTTTTATAGGTGAAAGAACATATTCAGAATATCCTCCATTACTTCTTGATCCTAAAAAATCATAAGTCGAGCATAAATTTGGATATTTTCCAAATCCATGTGAGCCATGCACATGTCCACAACATTGGTCATCTTCACATTTATTAATTAGTGGGTATACGCAAACTTTGTCACCTTCTTTCAAATTAGGAATTTTTTTTCCAAGTTTATAAATATATCCTAACATTTCATGGCCCGGGACTATAGGATATGAATAAAATCCAGTTTCCATAGATCTTACAATATCCGTACTACATATTCCGCTAGAAATTATTTTAATTATAGCTTCTTCACTATTTAAATTTGGAATAGATATTTCATCATAATGCCAATCACCAATACTTTTTAAAATTGCTGCTCTAGATCTTATCATAAAAATATTCAGACCAAAAATTATAAACTTTTAAATCTTGAATTGTACCAAGACAAATATATTGATCAACTTCAAAAGGTAAAACTTTATATTTTTGATTTATAAGTTCATTAATTGAGTTTGCCACATAATACTCATTATTTATTTTATCTTTTTTTTCAATCATATTTTTATAAGCCTTCAAAAAAATATCTTTATTTTTAAAATAAAAAATACCTTGGGCTATATGATCTAAATGAGGAGTATTACTAATAGGTGTTTTTTCCGAAATCCTGTTTATTTTTCCATTTTTAATTTCACAATATGCATATGCAAATGGAGCTATTCTAGCATCAGGATATTTTTTAAATGTCCAAACAACTACATCTGGATTAAAAAATTTTAATAAATTTGAAAATTTTTCTTCATTATATATTACAGAATAATCACATGAACTTATAATAATTGGTGTTTTTACATCATGATTCTTCAGATATTCATAACATGTTGAGGCCATACCATCAGTTTTATTTTTTAATATTAAAGTATCTAACTTTTTAAAATTTTTAATAATCTTTTTTTTGAAAGAAAATTTCTTATTATGATCTGATCTCATAATAACAACATTATTGTTACTCTTGGGCAGTGACTTTAATGCTTTTAAAATCATAAATTCTTTATTTACCTTTATCAATGGTTTAAAGTTGTTTCTATTGTTTACTTTAAATCTTAATCCATCCCCACAACTAGGAACTAGATTTAAAAAATTATTTTTTATTGAAAGTTTTTTTTTTATATTAAATTTAAAATAATCAAACCAAAAATTATATTCCTTGATATATGGTATTAGTCCAAATGTAATATGTTTTTTAATTTTAATAATTCCTAATTTTTTTTTATTTCTTAAATATTCGTTATATATTTGACTAATAAAATATCGACCTTGTACAGGTGATTGATTTTGTAATGTAAGTTTTGAATATTTTTTAAATTCATCCCATCTTTTAAAAAAATACAAACCTGCGAGTATTTGGGAGTCATTTGTTTGAATTGATTTTTCATTAATCTTTAATATTTTATTTTTTTTTAAAATAACTCTACCAGTTTGAGACTCTATCGTATTTGTATAACTTTCCTCATCAAAACTAAACACATATCCATCTAACTTAGATTTAAATAACTTATCTCGAACTTCAGTTAAAGATTCAAAATAATTAATACTATCAGGGTGACAAATTAATAAACTTTCATTGTTTTTAAGATATTTTTCTGCATACTTAATAGTACTTATTACATTTGATGTATCAATTTCTATAGATACTATCTTTTTTTTAATTTTCAATTTTTTTAAAACAGATAATAAATCAGTATTTATTAAGTCATGCTGTCTGCAAAGAAATATATATTCATATTTAAATTGAAATTTTTTTACAAAAGTCTCAATCATTGTTTCTTTTCCAAGGGTAACAAGAGGCTTTATCTTAAAAAACTCATTCTTTATTTCTTTATCTTCACCTCCCAGTGGAATAACAATCTTCATATTTATTCAAGGTTAGCATGATATTTCCAAAGATTAATTTTGTTAATCTTCATTTTATCAATGATTTGGATTGCTACTAAGTCACCATATATATGTAACACCTGATCAAATATAGTACTCATTGGTTGTATAGATTTCTTAGTCTTACTTGCAGAATCTGAGAGGCTTTCTTTTTCATTTTTTTTTGAATTATATTTTTTTAGCTTGGTTGGAGATTTTATTTCGACAACATAATCTGCTAATTTTCTAATAGTTGATTTTTTTGCAGAGGTAATGTGTAATATTATGCATCCAATTTTCTTTGCTTTTTTTGCAATATTTAAAGGTATTATACTTTCTCCTGATCCACTTGCTACAATAAGTAGATCATTTTTTGTCGCTGGTTTTTCTGTTAATGAGCCGACTAGTTCAACTTTAAATCCTAAATGTGATAATCTTTTTCCAAAACATTGAAGCGATAAATTTACTCTTCCAATAGCTATCAGAAAAATTCTTTTAGATTTAGTTATCTGCTTAATTAGTTCTTGAGTTTGACTTTCGGGTATAGATAAAATTACATCAGAAATTTCATTTATAATAATTTTTGATAAAGGTTTAAATTTCATAGTTTGGATTAAATATAACTTTTACCTCTTTTTTATTTATAAGTCTTTTTATTTTATTATTAAAATTATCAAAATTTGCATATGAACTTACAATTTTTGAAAAATCAATTTTTTTTGATTTAATAATTTTAAATGCTTTTTTTAAATGAGTTAAATTTGACGAAAATGAACCCGTAATTTTAGACTCTCGATAATGTAAATAATTAGTATCAAGTAATATTTTTTTATTTCTAGGTGTGCCTCCAAATATATTAACAACACCTCTCTTAGATACTAACCGAGTTGAAAACTCATGTGATTTTTGATTCCCGTTTGCAGATATAACTATATCGTATCCATTTTGATAAGTAGGTTTAAGTACTTTTCTAATATTAGTATTTGTATTAATTTTTACTTTAAATACAAAATTCGCACCCAATTTTTTTGCCAAATTAAGTCGTTTAATATCATAATCAACTACAGCAATTTTCTTACATTTTAATAGCTTAGCAATCGAAACGAAGATTAAACCCATATAACCTGATCCAATTATAATAATTGATTTTTTTTTATCAAATTCAGCAATCTCTAAACCATTTATTACACATGCAATGCTCTCAGCCAAAGGTGCATACTTAAGTATCTTGCCTGAATAAGTAATTTTTGGAATTTTTTTATAAATTTTTTTTTCAACAACAAAATAATTAGCAAATCCACCATTGAAATTAGAACCTATTGAGATAGGTCTGTCACATAAATTTGAAAATTTAGATTTTTGTTTACATATATGACATTTTCCACATGGTATTTCGGCACATAAAATTACATTTTTATTTTTAGAAATTGAGCCAGAAATTTCATGACCAAGTGTAATAGGGAATTTTTTAATTCTTGATCCAGTTTTTATAAATTTTAAGTCAGAACTACATATTCCACAAGAATCTACCTTGATATAAATATTTTTTTTTTTATTAAATTGAATTTTTTTTTGTTGAACCTGAGTTTTTTTTTTTTTTACTAAGTTGATACTTATATTTTTAATTGCTTTCATTAAGAAATTTTCTCCAGTAATTTACAGATTCTTTAATGTGTTTAATTGCCAATGAATCATATGGTTCTCTCTCTCTAAATGAAAATTCAAAATATAACGTAACTTCATCAAGGTTTAAACTTTTTAATACTTTTATAATTTTATCAGGCTTTATTAACCCAATTTTGTTGTATTTTTTTATAAATGGTTTGTGAGAATAAATATCCTTTGTCTTTTGTTTTAAATGAATTGATGGACTAAAATTACCTAATTTTTTTAAAATTACATATGGATTATAGTCATCTTTATTTTTTGAGACTACATTGCCATGATCAACATCTAAATTTAATAATATTGGTATTTTAGAACGTTCATTAAGTTCTTTTTGAAGTTTTTTAATTTCTCGAATTGTATCACCCATTTCTCTTTTAACAGACATGGGTTCCCATATAAGATATTTTAGTCCACATTTTTCAGCGTAAATTGATAATTCTTTCCAACCACTAATTATTCTTTTTCTTGTATCTTTATAATTATTTGCAAGCTCATCAAAACTGTAAATACCCAATAAACTTCCAGCACCTTCTGCTCCTAATTTTGCTGAAATTTTGATAAATTTTTTCAACCAACTAATCCAATATTGGTTTACTGATTTATTATAATGTCCAATATAATTTTTTCTTGGCAGTGTAAATGAGTGTTTTAAATTAATTTTATATTTATCCAAATAAAACTTGGTTGTTTCAATCTCTTCATTTATAATTTTTTCAGGTAGACTTGGTTCAATTAAGTCTGAGACAAATTGAACATAATCAAGATTGAATTCATTTCTAACAATATCTGTCCATATCTTAGGGTTATTATATCTTGTGGATGCAAAACCTAAATGAAGTCCTAAATTTATTTTCATAATAAATGTAATATGTTATTATTTACGAAAAAAACACCTTTATTATGTTTTTAATCTCACACAGAATAAATAGAATTGTTGATATTGTTAAAACAAATCCTGAGCATGGAATAGAAATAGATATTCGTGATAATGGAAACAAATTAATCGTTGTTCACGATCCATTACGAAAAGGTATAGAATTAACAAAATTTTTAAAGTACTTTAAACATGCATTTTTAATAGCTAATATTAAGTCTGAAAGAATAGAAGAAGAAGTAATTAAAGTTTTAAAAAGATATAAAATTAAAAACTATTTTTTTTTAGATTCTTCTTTTCCACAAATAATTAATCTAATTAAAAAAAGATATTCAAAAATTGCTATTCGTGTCTCTTATTACGAGGGGCTTGAAACTGCAAAAAAATTAAAAAAAAAGGTAAAATGGGTTTGGTATGACACATTTTATGGATTACCGAAAAATTTTAAAGATTTTGAAAAATTAAAAAAGTATGGTTATAAAATTTGCTTAGTTTCACCAGAATTACATGGAAAGTCATTAGATGCTAATAGTAAATTTTTAAAAAAATTAAAAAATAAAAATTTAATTGATGCGGTTTGTACAAAAGATAAATTTTTTTATAAATGGATAAACTAATTTAATTATGCATCAAAATTTATTATTATGCATCATTTTCATTTCTATAAATTTTTTTAATATCAAATTTTAAACCTGTAAAAGCAAATAAAGATGCAAAACTTTGCATTAAAATAATAAAATATAGTGTTAGAAAGACTATAAAAAAATTTTCATTTTCTCTAATTCTTAATGCTTCTAAGATTATTAAAACTGAAAAAATTAAAATAGGAAAAAAAATTAAAAAATTTGAAAATAAGAAAAAGTAAAAAGTAAGTGAAGATAAAATATATAAAGATAATATAGGTGTTAATAAATATTCATATCTATATTCGCCTTTAACTAATTTATCATTTTTAAATATTTTTTTGATAAAATTAATTGTGGACTCAGCTGTAAGAATACCTCTTACATATCTTTGAATCATATATAATTTTAAATTTCTATCTAAATGATAAGCAACTAATTCAGAACTATAAAATAAACTATACCCTTTTTTTAATATTCTACTAAAAAAATCAGTATCTTCTGCACTATATATATTTTCATCCATACCATTCATTTCAAAATATTTTGATTTTTTTACTACTAGATTGCAAGAACATAATTCTTTTACATATTTTGATTTAGAAATATTTTTTCTATAATTTCTAAATCCAGAGATAAAAAATGACTTGTTCAATTTTCCAGTAATTCTTTTAAAAAGTGTTTGATTGTCAGGAGAAATATCTGGACCACCTAAGGCATAAATATTTTTGTCATTTTCAAAAACTTTTATTGCTATTTCAAGTATATTTGGGTTTTGGGGATAAGAGTCACTATCATAAAAAGCTAAGTATTCAGTCTCAGCTCTTCTTGCTGCCAAATTTCTTTTGAAACTCATATTTGAATTTTTTTCAACTTTAATATATTCAATTTTTTCATTTAAAATTTTTGTATTTTCATTAATATTTTCAATTACAATAAACACTTTTTTTAGGTTTTTGATCTTAAGATATTCGATGATAGATTTATTTAATAATTCTGAGTTTTTAATACAGGGAACAATGACTGAAATTTGCTGATCCATTAAGTAATTCATATATAATATTAAAAAAAAAGATATAATAAACAATAAAAATTATATTAGTTGTGAAAAATAAAATAAAACTTCTAAAAAATGTATATTTAAAAAAAAATAAACCAGTTAGTTTAGTTTTATTTCTCACTAATAGATGTAATGCCAGATGTTCTTTTTGCTTTATTGATTTTGATAATAAAATTTCTCAAAATAAAAAAAATGAACTTACTACGAATGATTATGAAAAAATTTCTATAAATTTAAAAGACTCCTTAGTACATCTAAATATAACTGGTGGAGAACCTTTTTTAAGAAGTGATATAGATCAAATTATATTAAATTTTATTAAAAATTCTGGAATAAGTTCTATAGTATTTAGTACAAATGGTTCCTACCCTAAAAGAATTAAAGAATTTGTACAAAACGTATGTAAGAAAAATCCTAATGTTGAATTTATATTTCAATTTTCAATTGACTCTTATCCTGATGAACATGATAAAATAAGAAAAATTCCTGGACTTTCAGAAAAAACATTCGAGTCATATAATATTATAAAAAATAGCTCAAAAAATTGTATTGCTACCTGCAATCTTACAGTTTCAGAACAAAATTATTTTAAAATAGTTGAAATTTATAATTTTTTAACAAAAGAAAAAAACATAGAAACAATCAATCCAATTATAGTGAGAAATGAAGGTGTTTTTTCAATTAAAGATAATCTAAAAAATAAATTGCTATTAGCATATAAAGATCTAACAAGTTTAATTACAAAAGAAATCAAACAAAAAAAACTAAGAGGTTTTTCTGATTTTTCTTTAACAGGTGAAATTTTGAACGCTAAGAATGAAATTAGTTTTGATATGGTCCAAAAATCATACTTAAAACCTAAATTTTATACACAATGTGTGGCAGGTTCAATTTTTGGTGTTATACAATCTAATGGAGACGTATACCCATGTGAAATCCTTAAAGAACCACTAGGAAATATTAAAGATTATAATTTAGATTTTATGAGTCTTTGGAAAAATAAAAAAAGCAATGAAACTAGGAAATGGATAAAAGATACAAAATGTAATTGTCACTGGGAATGTATTTATACTTATAATTTAATATCTAGTCCAAAATACTCTTCGAAGATAGCAGCTAGAGTTTTAACCAACAAATTAAAATTATTTTAGACAACATTTTTTAAATTAATAACAATAAAATTCATTTTAACTTTTTAAATTTCTAATTTTAGATACCAAAAAAACTAGTTCTTTTTGTTTATCATCCAACTTATTAAAATAATTTTTATTAATTTCATTTTTGTTAAAAATATTTTTAATTTTTAATTTTTTTTTATAATTACTATCATTTAAATTATTTAATGTTAAAGCTTTTACCCACGGTGCAATTGGATAATGAGCGTTATTACCAGCATCAGCAGAGTCTATAAAAAAGTTAAATGCTCTGCTTATTGTGATTTCACAAGCATACCTCTTAACGTTATTTTTTTGAGGTGGTAAACCTTTATGAAAAACCATAGAATTTTTAAATAGAACGAATGATCCTGGACTGTTACTCTCTAAAATGATTTCTTTGTCACTGTTTTTTAATTGAAGTGAACCATTATCCCTATTGAGAACATTAAAATATAACATAATTTTGAAGAACTCATGTGGCATACCATCAGTATGCCATGAGTACATATTTTCATTTTTAGCAGTATTTTCTGTTTCCCAAAATCTCGTCATTAAATTTCTCCATGGTGAGCCTATTTGATCAGCAATATTATTTTTAATTCTTTCTAAAATTTCATTTATTGAGTTTTGTAATAATAAATTTTGCTCAAAAAATTTAGAATCTCTGTTGTAAGCTTCTTCTAGACCCAATTCCTTAAAATTTGTATGCACATAATTGATATCTGAGTCGTTTATGAATTTTGATTTTGATGTATTTTTATCAATTATTTCTTTAACAGAGCTAACTTCGTCTTCATTAATTTCTCCCATATAAAATCCTTTTTTCTCCAAATCTGTATCCTGTCTATTCTGGTATTTGGGGAAAAAATGACCCAATATATCTAAATTATATTTCTCCCAAACATCTTTAAAATTTAATTTGTCTACTTCTGATAATTCGGAGGGCTGAATATTAAAATTAATATCTGTCATTTAATTTAAGTTCTTAAGTAAAGTTTTAAATTTTCTTTTTTTAAATTTTTTATAAAACTTGAAATCATCTTGTTCACAATAGCATTAGAATATTTACTTTTAGAAAAGGTATTGGTAGTTATATCGTTAACAGCATCTGTTTCTGTAAAAATATATTCTATATTTTTAATATTATTTTTAGATTTTTTATAAAATTGATCAAATAAAGATAGAGAGTCTTTTTCTATATATATTATTTTTGAATCCTCAATTTTCTTTTTATTTATGAACAAAAAGTCATCGAAATTTGATTTGGTATCAATTATTAGACAAAATGAATATTTTGTAAAATTGGATCCAAAATAAAGAAGTTTATTAACTTCAAATTGATCATCTAGAAGTTCTACGGTATTTAATAATTCATTATTTTTATCTAATTTTAACGACCATTTTTTTGCTTCATAAAAATCATTTATGTTTATTAAGTTTTTAACTATTTTTTTGATAATGTGCTGATTATCTGGCTCTAGCTCATGAGCAACAATTAAATGAAATAAGGCGTCAGAGATATTGTTTAAATTTTCTAAATTTTCTGCTAACTCTAATCTTAAATTAAAATTACCTTTATCATGCTTAAGTTTATTAAGTAAATAAATAACATTTGATATTTCTGCAGAAAAAGTTTTTTTTTTGAATATATCCATCATATTTTAAAAGAAAGGAAATTTGTCTATATACCAATCATTATTATTTTCTGATTTACTATTACTAAAAAAATCATCATGTTCATGATCTAAAATACTTTTAATTTTTTCATTATTACGTTCTTTAAATAAGGAAATCCACTTTTCTGCCTCAATATTATATTTTATATTCATTTTATTTCTCTCAAAACCTAGGGCAAATCTTATTGATTTTCTATTTGTTTCAAGACTACTTTTTTTATAATTAACACTATGAAAAGAAAATGGTCCATCAACAAAACAAAATAATCTGTTAGAAACAAAATCAACTGTTTTAATATTTTTTATACCAAACTTTTTTGTAAGCTCTATTTTTTTTAAATATTCTATTGAGTCGTCATTTGCTATTTCATTCCATTTAATAAAATTATCTATTCTTTCATTTTTATCATTACCTAAAGAACAAATAGAAGTTCCTGGGGAATTAAAATTTAAATCTTCAATATAAATTAAAAATGTTAAAACCCATAAAGGATCATGATCAAAATGAGTATGAGGAAAAAAATCTAAAGGTGAGGAATTATTTTCATTTTCTTGCGTATATGCAGTTCCCCACTCAATTTTACTTGAAACTTGTTTGTACCCAATAAAATTGTACATTCTAGAAAGTAATAAGTTAGCTAATTCAGATATATGATTATTAATAAAATTTTCCCAAAATATTTTTTTCTCAGTTTCAAGATTTTTTAATTCAGACGAAAAATAAAAACAATTACTGCCTCTTTGATCATTATGAAGTTTCTTTTGTGGCCATAGATTTTTTATTTCTTGGACTAAACTTACATCTAAAATATTATCAATTACTATGTGTGGGTACGGTGACTCTTCAATATAACTTTTTTTAATTTTTTCTGTATAACTCATTTTACAAATAAAATTTATTTATTTTTTCAACTATGTACTCTTTTTCGTCATTTTTAAGATATTGGTGAAAAGGTATGGATATCACTCTATCACATAGTTTTTCTGAATTTACAAAATCACCCAATTTATAATTTAAAATTTTAGATGCTTTGTGAAGGTGCAACGGAGTTCCATAATAAATTAAACTTTGGATACCATTTTCTAATAGATGCTTTTGCAATTCATCTCTTCTTTCTGATTGACAAACAAACATCGTAAATGAGTTATATTGATTAGATTTACACTCTGGTATTTTAAAGTCTGGATTTGTGATATTCTCTCTAAAGAAATTAATATTTGTTTGTCTATTTAAAATTACTTCATCTACTTTTTTTAATCTAAATCTTATTACAGCTGCATTTAAAGCATCCATTCTAGAATTTACTCCAAAAAACTCATATTGATCTCTCCCTATCATTCCATGGTTTCTATATTTTTTAATTTTATCATATAGTTCCCGGTTATTTGTAACTAGAAATCCACCATCTCCTAACGCATTTAAAATTTTTAAAGGATGTGTTGAAAATGTAGCTATCTCTGACAGATTTCCAGGTCTAATATTATCAATTTTACTTCCAATCGCTTGAGCAGCATCTTCTATTACTTTAATATTATTTTTTTGTGCAATTTCATTTATCATTTGCATATTACACATTCTACCAGTCCAATGGACAGGTACAATTGCTTTTGTTTTAGAAGTAATCTTCTCCTCTATTTTGCTTTCATCAATATTTAAATCATCTTTAACATCTACAAATATAGGTTTGGCACCTACATGAGCGATAGCTGCTGCTGTAGCGATAAATGAAACTGCACTTGTGATTACTTCATCTCCTTTTTTAATTCCTAAGGCCCATAATGCTATCATTAATGCATCTGTACCAGAATTTAAGGTTAAACAAAATTCAGTTCCAAGGTATTCATTAATTTCATTTTCTAGTTTGGTGTTTTCATCCGATAGTATTAAATTTCCTGATGACAAAACATTGTCTATTATTGGTAATAACTCTTCCTTTTCATTTTCGTATCTAGGCTTTAAATCAATTAAACTAATAGTTTTCATATTTAAATTTTATAAAAATTTTTAAGGTTTTTAATTAAGTAATCTTGTTGCTTTCTATTAATAAATTGATGTACAGGAATAGTCAAAAGTGTTCTAGCTTGATTATCAGAAATCTCGAACTTCCCATAGTTTCTTTTCTTGTTAAATTTTTTAAAGGCAGGCTGCTGATTTAAACCTTTGGGATAATGAATTTTTACTTCTATATTCTTTTTTTCAAGAAAAGTTTTAAGCTTATCTCTATTTTTACAAAGTATCATGTAAAGTGCAAAAGTCTCAGTAAAACCCTTAATTCTGCTTGGAACTTTAATAAATTTTTTTAATTCAATTAATCTCTTGTCATAATATTTTGCATTAATATTTCTTTTTTTAATTACATTTTTTATCTTTTTTAAACCCCATAAAGCAACAATACATTGCAATGGTTGCATTCGTTTATTTTCACCCCAGATTTCAATGGTATCTCTGTTAATCATTCCATGATTTCTGTACTTTAGTAGCCAGTCATACAACTTTTTATTATTTGTAACTACTGCTCCTCCATCGCCCATAGCATTCAAAGATTTAAGAGGATGTAGGCTAAATGCAGAAATATCACCAAAAGTTCCAGGAGATTTTCCTCTTAAAGATCCTCCTATACCCATACATGCATCTTCAATAACTTTTAAATTATTAATTTTAGCTATTTTCATTATCTCATACATGTTAGGAGATGCTCCCCCCCAATGTACAGGCATTATTGCTTTTGTATTTTTTGTTATCTTTTTCTTAATATCATTAATATCAATTTGATATCTTTCATCACAATCACAAAATACAGGAGTTGCACCTACCGCTTCTATAGCACCAACAGTTGCATAAAATGTATTTACAACTGTTATCACCTCATCGCCAGGTCCTACATTTAGTGCTTTTAGACAAAGAATAAGAGCATCTGTACCATTATTTGTTGAAATACAATATTTTGATCCAATAAATTTAGAAAATGAATTTTCAAATTTAGAAACATACTTTCCTAATGTAAAATCAGAACTTTTAATTAATTTTTTCCACTCTTTAATAATTTCATTAGGCTTTGCAAATTCTTGCTGAAGATAATTATAATTAATTTTCATATTTAAAAAATATTTTAATTTTATTTAGTATATTTATTTTATAATTTCAAAAAATTGCAATTAGTTAAAATGGTCCCTTAAAGTATGGATCTGGTACATCAATTGGCAATTTTTCGCTTTTCAAATTATATTCTTTTAATATTTGGGAAAACTTAACTTTTGGAATTTTTAAGCTTTTTTGTATCGAATATAAAATATCTTGACCAGTTGGGTAAAAGTTTTTAACCAAGCCCCTAGAACTTGGTACTGGATGAAAAGGAAGTCCCAGCCTAATAGGGGGACTTTTTAAATTAATTCTATTTTCTAATATTGTAGAAATTATTTCTGAACCCATGCCCAATCTTATATGGCTCAAATCAATAGTTATTACATGTTTAGTCTTTTTGACTGATCGGATTATTTCAGTCAAATCTAGTGGATTTGGCATACAAAGATTAAATAGATCTATATCTATGTTGTATTTTTTTAATAATTTACTCACTCTAAGACACTCTAAAACATTAACTGAATTTGCTATCAATGTGAGCTTAGATCCACTAGTGATTTTATTAAAACTCTTAAGCTTTTTAATTTTAAATTTTTTATCTACTTTGCCTCGAGTAAAATGTGACCACCTATGCTCCAAAAATATGACTGGATTTGGGTCAAATATTGATGCTATTAGCATTGATTTAGCTTCCTCAGGAAAAGCGGGGATGACAACTTTTAAGCCAGGAATTGCACTAAATATGTTTTCAAGACTTTGACCATGCTCTGGGCCCTGACCCCATCCCCTACCAATTACCATTCTAATTACAATTGGAACGCTATGTTTGCCTCTTGATATGTAGGATGTTTTTGCTGCATTGTTAATTATTTGCTCAAAAGCATATAAGGCAAATTCAACTCTCTGAAGATTAACCAGAACTTTAGATCCATTTATAGCTGAACCAATTGCAACTCCAATCATTCCATTCTCAGAAACAGGCATTTCTATAGTTTTTGATTTTCCAAATTTTTTTTTTACACCTTTAATAGTCCCCCACATAGAGGAAGGGTCATCAACACCTTCACCCATTAAAAAAAGTTTTTTATCTTTTTTAATACTTTGAAAAACTGCCTCACGTATTGCTTCTGTAAATGAAATATTTCTTTTAAACATAAATATGTTTTGACGCTTCTTTGTAATTAGGTAATTTATCTATTTCAGCATGTTTAAACTGTTTGTTTACAAAAATTTCAATTTTAGCCTCAATTTTTTTAATTTTTTTTTCATTAATATTATTTTTTTTCATAAGTTTTTTTGCATAACTTATAGGATCTTTACTTTGCCAAAATTTTACTTCATTGGAATTTCTATATTTTAAGTGATCATCATCACTGGGTCCACAATGTTCTTTATATCTATATGTATCCATTTGAACAAAATAAGGTTTTCTTTTTTTCCTAACTAAATTAATTATTTTTTTTGTTGATTTGTAAACTTCATCAACTCTATTACCATCAATTTTTTTATAAGGAATTTTAAATGCTGAGGCATATTTTTTAAAATTACTGTCTATTTGTCTCTCTTTTATATTTGTATAAACAGAGAATAAGTTGTTTTCACATGCAAAAATTATAGGTAAAGAATGAAGAGAAGCAAAATTTGCACACTCAAAAAAAATACCTTCTTCGAGAGATGCGTCACCACAATAGATTACCGTTATCTCATTTAAATTATTTCTTTTTTGGTATAATGCATTTCCTGTCGCCATTCCCATAGCGCTAGACACAATAGGTATACTAGAAACCATTCCAACGCTCTGATCTTGTAAATGCATAGAACCACCTACTCCTCCAACACATCCATTATTTTTGCCATATATTTCTGAAAGCATCTTTCTAAGATTGCCCCCTTTTGCTAAATAATGTGCATGACATCTATGATTTGAAAATAATTTGTCAGTTTTTTTTAAATTTTCTATTAATCCAGTAGCACATGCTTCTTGACCTATGGACAGATGCACTGGACATCTCATCTGTCCCTTGGAATAGTTTTTCGAAATAGTCTCTTCTACAAATCTTGTTAAATATAGCGATTTGTAAAGTTTGATTAAATTATTATTCATTTTATTAATAAATTCAATATACTCTACATAAATTCAAATCAATACAAAAATGATTAACGGTTTCAAAAAATACAAATTTCAAAAAATAGAATTTTTAAATAAGATAAGAACATTGCTTCTTATTAAGTTAAAAAAATTAACAAAAAATAAAAAAATTACATTTTCAAACTATCATAAATATATAGATGATAAAAAACACCAGAACATCCAATGGGAGCTCGCAAAATATTTTAGAGATAAAAAACTTCACATTATATGCTTGGAGGGCATTAGAGAATTTCTTTATATGAATTTTGGACAAAGTATTCTTATACAAAAAAAACCATTTTTGAGAATAGCAAGACCTTTCAAAGAAGAAGATAATATTGGGCTTCACAAAGATACAATTTACGGACAAAATCCATATGAAATGTCCATACATGTTCCATTAATGAGTCTTGGAAATAAGAGTTGTTTAAAATTTGCAAAAAATTCTCATTTACTTAATGATAAAAAAATCCAATTTTACAAAAGTAAAAGTTTATTTAAGAAAGGTTCTAAGCAACATAAGTTGGGCAAACCGTATGACCCTAAAAGAATAATAAAAATCAAATACAATGAAAAACCAATACCATTAAAATATGGTGAATTTGTTTTTTTTTCACCTGCTGTGATACACGGTCAGGAACTAAATCGTGACAAAAACTTAACAAGATTTTCTTTTGATGTAAGAGTATCAAGTAAATTTTTTCCCGTCGATTTTAATATAAAAAAATATAATGGAAGCTATGTTGAATTTTCAAAATCTCCAATAGATATTCTAGCATCGAAATACTTTGCAAAACAATAAAAATGAATAAATGTATAATTTGTGAATCTAAAGAGCAAATTGTTCTGAAGTCAAATTTTAAATTTGTCAGCTCAGATATTAAAAAAATAAACTTTTCTACTAACTTTTTTATTTGTAATAAATGTGGATGTCTTCAAAAAAAAATAGATAAAAATTATCTTAAGAATATAAATAAAATATATAAAAAATATACAGGCTTTTCAAAATATAATGAAATAGACCAAAGGAAAGTATTGAACGGGGGAAATTTTAATAGATGTGAATTACTTTTTAAAAAATTTTTAAATAAAAATAAATATTATGAAGTACTTGATTATGGATCTAGTAATGGAGCAATGTTAATGCCATTTATAGGATTAAATAAAAAATTATATGCTACAGATTTAAAGTGTAATTTAAGTTCTAAAATTTTAAAAAATAAAAATTTTATAAGATTTATAAATTTAAAAAATTTTCAAAAATCTAGAAAAAAATATGATGTAATAACAATGATACATGTATTAGAACATCTTAGGCAACCAAAAGAAGTATTATCAAATATCAGAAGAAAATTAAATAAAAATGGAATAATTTTTGTTCAAATTCCAAATTTTTTATTAAATCCATTTGATTTAAGTGTTTACGATCATACAATTCATTTTGATAAAAATACCTTAATTAGATTAGCAATAGAAAGTAATTTAGAAATAATAAAAATTGATGAGGAGTTTATGAATGGTGAATTTTCAATCATTTTAAGAAAGTCATATAAAAACAAAAATATAAAAAAAAATAATGAATCTATTTTAAAAAAGATAGATTACTTCAATAGTTTTGGAGAAAAAATCAAAAAAATTAATAAAATTAAAAATTTATCTTTATTAGGATCTTCAATTTCTTCCCTATTTATAAAAGAAAATTTTAAAGGTGAAATAAAGAATTTTTATGATGAAGATTTATCTAAAATAGGAAAATATTTTGAAGGTAAACGAATTAAAAAATTAGCAAAACAAAATAAGGAAAATCTCTTTTTACCATTTTATGATAAAAAATTACTTCAAATAACAAAAAGGCTTAATAAATCATACGATTATAACTTAATATGCTTAGATTAAAAAATACAATTGAAAATGAAATTGGATTTAGAATTTTTAAAACAAATAAAGATGATATTATTAATATTAAAAATTTAATCCAAGAATCGTTTAGCAAAACACTAAAAGAACATAAAATAAAGCAATGTTTTATTGATGATTACCATAAATTAAAAATTAATGATCAACTTCATAAAAAAATTTGGACAAGAAAAAATAGAGTGGCATCAAGTAAATTAATTAATTATTTAAAAAAAAAAAGTTACATCTTTAAGGTATTAAAAAAAGAATTTGGAAAAATAGAATTTAGTAAAAAAGTTGATAACAAAAAAGCAGATTCTTATTGGAGACTTGTTAGACCTAATAAAAAAAAAGATGTAGGACCTATTCATGCAGATGAATGGTTTTGGAATGCAAATAAATGGGACATTCCTAAAAATAAAAAAGTATTTAAAGTTTGGATGTTACTATCAAATAAATTAGATAAAGGTTTATCAGTAATACCTAATTCCCATATTAAAAAAGATTGGGTTTATAAAAGAATTTTCAGAGATGGAATTTTTAAACCCAAATTTGCTGAAGATAAAAATTCTTATAAAATTATGAATTTGAAGACCCCAAAAGGAAGAATATTAATTTTTAATTATGGACTTTTACACAGTGGTCTAATAAACAAAAGTAATGAAACTAGAATTAGTTTGGAGTTTAGCTTATATTATAAGGGATAGTCTATGAAATATTTAATAATAGGTGGTGCTGGAATTTTTGCATTACACACAATAAAAAAAATCCTTCAGTTAAAAGACACAACAAAAGTAGTTTCGGTAGGAAGAAATCGCGAAAGATCATCTGAGGCTTTTACATTGGGTATAGGCAAAGGAGATGATAGATATCTATATAAACAGATTCACCTTAGTTTTGAAATAGATTTTTTAACTGACTTAATTGATAATTACAAACCTGATTTCATTATAAATTTTGCAGCATTAGCTTATGCCACATCATGGAATAAATCCTCGAGATATTATGATACTAACATAACTGCAGTAGCAAAACTGTGTGAACATTTGTACGAAAAAAAATTTTTAAAACAATTTTTACAAATTGGATCTTCTGAGATTTATGGAGGAACAGACAAACCAGCAAATGAAAATAACATACCAAATCCAACTAGTCCCTATGCAATTTCAAAACTCGCTGCTGATTATCATATGCTTAGCCTTTATAATCATATGGGATTTCCAGCTAACGTTATTAGACCAAGTAATTGCTATGGATCAGGTCAGTATATGTACAGAGTTATACCTAAGGCAATTTTATATGGAATAATTGGCAAAAAGTTTCCTCTGGAAGGAGGTGGAAAAGTACTTAAATCATTCATGCATGCTGGAGATTTGGCTGAAGCGATTATATCGATTTTGCATTCCGAGAAATTTGGAAGAATATATAATGCGGGTGTAAATAAGCCAAATACAATAAGAGAAATTGTAGAGGCTGTTTCTAAAAATTTAAAATTAGATTTTAATAGTTTTTGTGAAATTACTGAGGGAAGAAAAACAGAGGATAAACAATATTGTATTGATAGTAGTTACATTCAAAAAGAATTAGGTTGGAAAGCAAAGATATCTTTAGATGAAGGTGTAGACGAAGTGGTACAATGGGTTAAGAAATATCAAGATATATTAATAAATGAACCACAAGCCTTTACATTGAGAGCTTAATTTTTTTTTATCAACATTATTCCATCATAGAATGGCAATATGCACTTAGTCATTTTTTTATTTTTTAAATAATTTAACAATCTTTTTACACCATAGCCTTTTTCAGTTTGTGGATTTTTATTCATTGCATCTCCTTGATTAAAAATATTATCAATTATTATGATACCATTTTTTGTTAATTTTTTCTCACATAATTGAAAAATTTCTTTATAGTTTTCTTTATTTCCATCTATAAATATTAAATCAAATTTGTTTTGTAGTTTATTTGATGAAAGTACATTTAAAGCCTCTCCCAAAATAATATTTATTTTCTTTTCTAGTTTATTAATTTTAAAGTTTTTTTTAGCAATGTTATAAAATTTGTCATATTTTTCTATTGCTGTTACTTTTCCATTTTTTTTTAGATGATTTGACAATTCCATAGTTGATAAACCAATAAATGAACCAATCTCTAATATATTTTTAGGTTTAATCAAATAGCAAATAAAACTTAAAAAACTTAATGAAATAGGGTTTGAGGCCATTTCTTCGACTGAGAATTTTGTTGGATTAAATAATTTATATTTTTTATTTGGTTTTATTATATCAGAGTATCTAGCTATAAATGTGTACAAGTGATCTTCAAAGTTTTTTGATTTAAAGTACTTTTTTAATGTAGGTTGATTGGGTAAAAACAATGAACTATATTTTAATCTTTTCACAATAGGAAATATGACTTTTAAAATATTATTGTCAACAGCTGTTTGGGGTGAAGATTATCTAGAAATCTTTCTAGAGTATACTCTGAAAAGTCTATTAAAAAGTAGAAATCTTTTAAATAAAGAAATTTCAAGAAATTCGGAATATTTAATCTATACTAAAAATGAACACATAAATGCAATTAAAAATCATAAAAATTTTAAGCTACTAAAAAAAAAATTCAAGATTTCTTTTTTTGATTTTAAGAAATTAAACATTAGAAATAAATATTCTTCACTTAAAATTTTTCAAAATTCATCAATTAAATATGGCTATAAAAATAAATTTGAATATTTTAGTTTTATTTATCCAGATTCTATTTTTGGTGATAATCATTTTGCAACACTGCTATCTAAAATTAAAAAAGGTAGTAAAATAGTGATGTGCCCAGGCCCTTTAGGGATTTATGAAAATTTTCACAAATCTTTTAAAAATAAAGAGATTAATAATAAAAATCTCTCAGAATTTATCATAGAAAATTTACATCCCTTTTATAAAAGTTTTATTAATAATTCAAAAAAATCTCGTATTAGTATTATAGAAAACAAAGAAGAAAATTATCAAATCTATAAATGTTTAGATTTACATCCAGCAATTATATCTTTTTCAATAAAAAATTTAAAAGTAATTAATACTATTGATGAAGACATATTGAACAATAATGAGATATTATTAAAAGATATTGGATATTTAAATTTTTCAAACGAGGGAATTATAATTACGCTTGAGAGCTTCGACAGCAATAGAGCACGAGTTCAAAAAAACCATTTTTTCAAAAAATTAAAAAATTTTAATACAGTCGATTTCGATATTATAAAATATTGTGATAAAAAAAATTTGGCTTATCATATTAATCACCACATAAAAGGAAATTTTATTGTTTCAGAAAAAAAAACAAAAAAATTAGAAAAATTATTAAATATTGATCCAAAAAAAGAAAAAATGCTTAAAAAGATATTAATAAATAATTTTTATAAAGTTAATAGGAATAGAAGTATTGTTGAGCAATTTATAAAATTCAAAAAAAATAACTTGGAAATTAAAAATGAATTAATAGATAAACTTAACAAAGCGGTCAATGAAAGAGTTGAATTAGAATTAGAGGTTGAAAAAAAGTTTCAAGCACAACAATCACTAATAGAATTTCAAAGAGGAGAGAAATTTAAAATCCATGAGAACCGAAAATTTAATAGCTTTATCAACTTTATAAAAGATGAAAATATTATAAAATTAACAATTATTTCTTTTTTAATTGTTATTTACAGCACCTTACCTAACTTTTTTAAAACTCCCATAATTATGCTCAAGCAAAAAAATAGATCTAACAAGTTTATTAATAAAAATTCACGTTTGTTAAGATTTCTTTTGATATTACCAAGAAAAACTATAGTTAAAATTTTAATAAAGAGGATCGGATTATATAGATGAAAAAAAGTGTTTTTTATTTTCCAATATGGGGTGATAGCTATATTAAGCTATTTTCAGATTTCGCTTTAAAATGTTTATATAAAAATCTCAATGAAATTGATGATAAATTGTTAAAGTCCTCTAAAATAGAAATTTGGACTTTTAAAAAGGATATCCCTAAATTAAATGCATTAAAAAATATTCGATTATTAAAGAAAAAAATAACAATTAATATTGAAAGTATAGACATAATTTATAACAGTTTGATAAAATCTAATTTAAATAAATATCAAACACTTAGCATACTACAAAAAATTTTTATTAACACGCACTCTTATAAGTTTAAATACTTTTGGTTTATATATCCTGATTTTATTTTCTCAAACAAAATGATCAAAAATTTTTTTAATTTAAAAAAAAAATATGATGCTTATTTTATTCCAGTGCCTCAATTAGTCGAGGAAAAAATAAAAATTAAATTTAAAGATAATAATTTTGAAACTAGCGCAAAAAATATAACAGAATTATTATTTAACTTTCTCCATCCAATTGTTAAAATTTGTGACGTTGAAAATAGCAAAACCAATACACCTTCAATGTTTTTTGTTTCAGATCAAAACACACATGTATTTAAATATTTTCATATGCATCCAATAATATTAAAATCTGATATTGATAATTTAGAAATGAATAATGAATTTTACTCTTCTTTAGATGAAGGTTTAGTTAAAACACTAAATGAAAAAAAAATATTTATAACTAAAAATAATAATTTTGGTATTTGTATTAGCTTATTAAAAGAAAAAGAATATCTTTTACCTAACGAAAAATTTGATTTAATTAAAACTATTGAATGGTGTAAAAATCATATTAATAAAACACACTTGGAAATAAGTAATCATACTTATATAGCAAAAAAAAATGAGTCTTCTAAGGTAGATAAAATATTAGAAAACAAAATCAATAAAAGAATAAATCCTATTGTGAAAAAGTTAAAAGAGATTGGAAATGAAGAAAATAACGAGGATTATAAAGTTGATATAGACTTGGTCGATTTAAATGATGAAATCTATAAAATTGTAAGAGATAACCATTTTAAAAATTATTTTAAAGTTGGTAAAGATACTTTAAAATTAAGAGTAATTAATAGTAGACTTAAAGATTCAGCCTCGAAATGGTTAAAAAATTTATACGTAAAAAATTTATAGTTTATTTAAATATTTTTTTAGTCCTAAGCTAAGATTTGTAAAATTTATCTTAAATATTTTTTTAGTTTGAGAGATATTAAAATATCTTTTTGTAGGTTCATTATTTACCTTAATATATTCAACATTTATTTTCTTTTTTGTTAATTTTCTTATTTTTTTAACTACTTCTATAAATTTATATGAATTTCCAGATGCTACATTATATGTGCCTGAAATTTTTTTTGATATTGCTTTTGAAATAATCTTTATTAAATCATTAACATATAAATGATCCCTGAGATCAAGCCCTTTTCCAAATATTTTTATATTTTGGTTATTTTTTAATTGTCCAATAAATCTATTGGGGCCATATGAATTGTGAGTATCACCTTTTCCATAAACTATAGTCGGCCTTAATATTGTTAAATTTTTTTTTAAAATATTAAAACTACAAATATTTTCTCTACTTAAGTGCATTAGACCATACAAATCAGATGGGGATGGTGTAGTATAGTTATTAATTCTTATTTGATTTAAGTTATAGACTGCATCTGAGCTTATATATAAAAAATGTTCTATATTTTTTGCAGATAAATATTCAAATAAATTAGTTATCATTAAAATATTCTTTAAAAAAGTCTTTTCGTCTTTGCCTTTGTCTGGTGTTAAAGCTGATAAAAAAATAATGAAATATTTTTTATTGTATTTTTTTAATTTTTTAGCAGAATTTTTTTTTGTTAAATCAATGTCGTTTGACCCAATAAACTTTGCTCTAATATTTTTTTTATGAAAATTACTTTTTAATTTAGAAGCTAAAAAACCGTTCTTTCCAAAAACTAATATATTCATTTTAATAATTAAGTTTATAATAATTTATTTTTTTTATATTTTTAGTGTCTACTATGCCAAATGGATCTATTATACATTTAATATTTTTATATTTATAGAATTTAATTTCTTTATAAATATCTATGTTGTGAAATATTACAACAATATTACATTTTTCGAGATTATATTTTAATGATTTAAAATTAATATTTCTTTTAGATTTATATTGTGTTTTTCGAATACTCTTACTTTTTACATCGTGCATAATTATTTTATTTTTGTATTTATTTAATAAATCAATTTGTATTGCATTTTTAGTAGATAAAGTTTGTTCTTTATAAGTAATTCCAAGAACTGAAACTTTTTTATTAGCTATTTTTTGTTTCATAATTATTTTATTTACCCAATTTCGTGAATAATTATTTGAATTTATAAAAAATTTGGGAAGATTATTTTTAATTTTATTTACTTTAGTTATTCTGTTTAATGATTGGATATCTCTTTCGATATTACCTCCTGAAATTCCCAGTCCTGTCTTAAAATATCCTTCTTTGCCAATTCTTTTATCCAAAGTAACTGCTTTAATGATTCTATTCCAATTAGATTTATAGCAATTTGCTATTTCAGACAGAAAATTCGTAGTGATTAATTGGCTTGCTAAATAAGTATTGATAAATCCCTTTGTCAGCTCAGACTCTTCATATGTCATTTGAATAATTTCACATTTATACAACTTTAAAAAATTTAATAATTTTATTGAGATTTTACATTCAATATTTTTTTTCCCAATTATTATTCTTTCAGGTTTGATTGCTCTATTAATTGCATTTCCAAATACTAAAGTTTCAACAAAATGATATAATCGATTTTTATTCCACTTGATATTTCTTGTAAATCCAACTGGTACTTGATTCATTATTACAAGAATTTTATTACGATGAGACTTTATTCTTTTTAAAAGACTTTGTGTTTCTTTTAGCAAAATATTATTTTTTTTATCTGTTTTAATATCCTTGGCTAAAAAAATAATATCTGATTTTATCGCATCCTCAAAGTTGTAGGATATATTAAAATTATTTGAATACTTGTCTAAAATTTTTTTTAAGTTTGGTTCAAATACTTTAAATTTTTTTTTTTTATAGTTATCTATTTCTCTTTTAGTATCTAAAATTAAAATTTTTTGACCATAAAATAAGGCTGATGCAGAATATGATATAGACAAATGAGATAATCCTAAAAATGTTATCATAGAATTCTATTTAAAGATTTTTGGATCAATATATCATTAGACAAATTGCTTATTTTTTTTTTTGAAATATTTCTAAAATAATTCTCTTCCAATCTCCACGTTGGATCGTTGCATATTTTTGTAAAAATTTTTTCTTTTGGTTTTCCACTTGGAAAAATTCTTTTTCTTAAAATTAATTTTGAAGGACCCCATTTACATAAACTTTTGATGTGAATACTTCCCTTGCTACCGATTATATTTGCTTCGAATTTATTTCTCCAATCAATTACTGAGACTGTAAAACTAGACTTAAACTTTTTATCTGAATAAAAATTTATATAATCATAACACTTAAGTTCATTTTTGGATTTTACGGATGAATTAAACTTTAATGGTATAAATCCAAACCAAAAATTAAATATATCTAATAAATGTACTCCAAGATCGTGTAAAATTGAATAATTGTCTTTTTCTCTCCAGCTGTTTTTCCATAATTTTGCAGTACCGTTCCCATAATATAATTCAATATTATATATTCTACCAATAGTGCCTGATGCTAAAATTTTTTTGGTTTTAATAAAATGTGGTTCAAAACGATGATTATAAGCTGTGTATAACGTGGTTTTTTTTTTTTTTAAAATTTTTTTTATATTATATGTCTGCCTAGAATTTAATATTAGCGGTTTTTCAACTAAAATATGAATTTTTCTTTTTAAAAGTTTTATTAGGTATTTATATTTTTCTTTTTCGGGCAAACAAACATATGCATGGGAAATCTGCTGAAAAGGTATATCATTAAATTTAGAAAAATCAGATTTTGGATTATACTTGTCATAAACAAAGTAATTTTTCTTTAAAAAATTTGCTCTTTTTTTTCCTTGTATTCCATATCCGATTATTAAACTTTTCATTAAAGCGATGTCAATTCATCTTCTATTTGATCTAGTTTTATTTTGACTTGTTTTTTCGAAACAGGCAAGTTTCCATTAATTTTACTTGCTATTGAGGCGCTAATTGAGCCCAAAATACTTCCAATTAAAGGATTTTTTGAAATATATAATCCTAAAGATGCATAAGATATTAGCGCATCACCACAACCAACTGGATCAATAGCATTTTTTTCTAGAGCATCTATTACAAAAAATGATCTTAAATCTTTTTTTGAAAATTTTCTTCTTAATGTTAAAATTCCTTTAGCACCAAGTTTAAAAATTAATGTTTTGCATCTTGCTAGATCATATAGCTTTGTGGCAAGTGGTCTTATAGAGCTATCTTGATCTGCTAATGCAAACCTTGCTTCTCTCTCGTTTGGGGTTATTAAATCAAAATCTCTGAATTCTAATATATTACCCCACCTACTTGCTACTTGACTATCCCCAACTTTAAATACATTCTTATTAATTGATTTTTTTAACTTGTAAATACTTTCTTTAGAAAAAATTCCATGTCTAAAATCACTAAATATAACAATACCTTTTTTGTGACTTTTTATATGATTGCAAATTTTATTTAATATTTCTTGACTTACTGGAGAGTTTTCCACTGTATCTACTTTTAATAATCTATAACCATCAGATATAAAATATTTTTTCTCAGTAGTAGGACGCTGGTTATCAGTTATTGTGAGATCTTTTATCCCACTTTTACTTAGCTCTTTTTTTACAAATTTAGATAAATTATCTTTTCCTAGAACTGAACATAATTTAACTTTTGCACCTGCGGCTTTTACATGTTGTGCTACAATTGCGGCACCTCCTATAAAACGCTTTTCACTGATAAATTTTGTTGAAAAGGTAGGTGTTTTTGCATTACTTCCTAATAACAATGTATTTATATATGTGTCAATTATCGTATCTCCGATAACCAAAACTTCAGCATCTTTGAATTTTTTCAAAGTATCAAATATTTTTTTAATAGCTATTTTTTCTCCTTCTAGCAAACTCTTTAGTTTAATTAAGCTAAGATCAGGATTTTCATTTTCGATAATATTTGAAGATGACATTATATAATCACCTGGAGTGAATAAAAATTTACCTCCATAACTATTTAAAATATTTTTTTCTTCAATCGTTTTTGGGTTATCTTTCCTTGATGTTATATACTCATACCCTTTAACAAAAAAATCAGGCCTAATTTTTTTTATATTATCATTTGGTGTTTCATTTTGATCAATTAGTACATAATCAACAAACTCTAATGCAGCAAGATTTTCAGCTCTTAATTTTTGTGGTACATATGGTCTAAGGTCAGCTTTTTTAACATGTATATCTGATGTAATGCTTACAATTAGGATATTACTTTTGGATTTAGTATAAGTTAAATGTCTTATATGACCTGGATGTACAAGGTCAAAAACACCATGGCACATACTTACTTTTAATTTTTCAGGTCTTGGGAAAACTCCAATTTTTTTTATGATTTCATTTGCTGTTAAAATCTTATCTAAATAATTTTTCATTTAAGATATTTAAACCATAATTTTGTTGTTTTTTTTATATTATTTTTATTCCACAAAGGGGCATTTTTCCAATATTCAATATTATTTAGTATCTTTGATACACCATCTTCAAATGAAACTTTCGGTTTCCATTTTAGATCTTTTGTGATTTTTGAAATATTCGCGTGAGTTATACTCGGTTCTCCTGGTCTCTTTGGTATATTTATTCTTCCGACTGGATTTAAAATTTTTATTAATTTATTAACAGATTGGGGATTGCCTGAACCTAAATTCCATACTTCTTTATTTAAATTAGTCACACAGGCTTTGTAAAAAGCTTCAGCAACATCAGTAACATACAAAAAGTCTCTTTTTTGTTTTCCATCACCCACTACAGTTAAAGGTTTATTAGAAATTAATTGTCTTAAAAAAACTCCAAATACAGCACCGTATGCTCCAGTAGTTCTAGATCTCGTACCATATGCATTAAATATTCTTATAGAATTAACTGGTAATTTATAAACTTTATTCCAGTGAAAACAAATTTGTTCTGCCATATATTTAGATAAAGCATATGGATATAAAGGATTTATTTTATGCAGTTCATTTGTTGGAGTTTTTGCTTTTCCGTAGCAAGACGAAGATGCGGCATAAACAAATTTTTTTATTTTTGATATCTCTAAAGTATTTAACAAATTCACAGTTCCCTGAACATTATTTTCAAAATATTTTTTTGGATTTTCAATAGAAGGAACTATATCTCCCACCCCTGCAAAATGTACTACATATTGACATTCTTTAATAAATTTATTTATTTTTTCTAATTTTAATAAATCTGCTTTTTCCAATTTAAAAGATTTATTTTTTTTAAGGTGTTCTATATTTTTTATGTTTCCTCCTGAAAAATTATCAATACCTCTTACCTCATAATTTTTTTTTAAAAAAAAATCAATTGTATGACTTCCAATAAAGCCTGCTGCTCCAGTGATTAAAACTATTTTTTTTTTTTTATATGACATCCATATTTTTTAACGTTGTAACATTTATATACTTTGGATCAGTTAAACTATTTGGTAGTTTTCCGTCTTTAAATGCTTGACACAACGAATTAACAGCATCATCAATGTTATATTTAGGTTCAAAATTCAAAACTTTTTTTATCTTATCAGAGTTTACATGGTAGGATCTATTATCAACAGTTTCAGATTTAACTTCAATTTCTACCTTATCATAATTGAAAAATTTTTTTACATTAGAAGAAACTATTTCAGCTAATTCAATTATTTTTTTATTTTCAAAGCTTACATTAAAAGTTTCACCATTTATTAATTTAAAATCGTTATCCATTAAATTTAAATACGCTCTAGACATATCATTTACATGTAAATTTGGTCTTTTTTGCTGACCTCCTCCTAAAACAATTATTTTTTTATTGTTTACAGCATGATTGGTCAAAATATTTACAGACAAATCTAGCCTACAGTGTGGTGCGTAACCACAGACCGTTGCTGGTCTAATTATAACACCTCGAAATTTATTATCTAAATATTTTTTTAAAACTGGTTCACACATTCCTTTAAATTTATTATATAATGTTAATGGAACTAATGGATGATCCTCTGTTACATTTGGATCGTCTGAGAAACCATATACCGAACTACTTGAAGCATATATAAATTTTTCAACTCCATTTTTTTTTGAAATGCTCACTAAATCCTCAAAACAATCAAAATTTATAGACTTACTTAAATCTTCATTCAAATCAAAGCTTGGGTCATTTGATATGCAAGCTAAATGTATAACGGTATCACACCCGTTTACTGCTGCTTCAAATTTGATTTTGTCTCTAATATCACCCTCAATTAATTTAATATTTTTGTTATCTTTTATGTGGTCTTTGCCAAAGTAACATGAGTCATAGATTATAACCTCGTGATTTTTTTCTGCTAAATCTAGAGTTAATCTAGAACCAACATATCCGGCACCACCAGTAACTAGAATTTTTGACATATATTTATATATTTATTTTATGTTTTAATGCATCTTCATAAAACATTTTTGAAGTATCAATGCTGTAATCTTTTAAATCTTTATTTCTTAATTTAATTTTAGAGATTAATTCAGGAGTAATTGTAATTATATGTGAACCACAATTGTTTGCTTCATATAAATTGTATATTTCGCGGACACTTGCCCAAAGAACTTTAAAATTTTTCTTTGTTGAATTAATATATTCTACACTTCGACTAATAGTTTCAGCTGCATCTCTACCACTGTCAGAAATTCTTCCAGCAAAAATTGATAAGATTGTTTCTGTTTCATCATTTTTTGTATCTACAATATTTTTTATTTGATCAAATGTCATTATTGCAGTTACATTTACATTTATATTCTGACTAGTTAAATCATTAATTACCTTAATCGTATCAAGACCCTTGGTATTATAATAAGGAATTTTAACAAATATATTATCACCAAATTCATTAATTCTTTTGGCTTGCTCATGCATTACCTGAAGATCATCAGAACAAACTTCAAAAGAAACAGGTTTATTTCCAGAAATTTTTAAAAATTCATTTATAAATTTTTCGTATGATTTTATACCGTACTTTGCCATAAGTGAGGGATTAGAAGTAAAACCTTTAATGTAAGGCTCTGCTGCTTTTTTTTTGATAATTTCTAGATCTGCTGTATCTAAATAAATTTCAATATTTAGGTCAGAAATCAAGTTTAAAATGATATTATCTTGCATTTGGACTTTTTAATTATTATGAATATAAAATCAACAACATTTATCATTAAATTTTAATTCGAATTATAATTTATTGAAGTATAATAACTTATACCCTCTTCAATATCATTATAAACTGTTAGCTTGCCCTTCTTTATTAAAAATAACTTTTGACAGTTTTTTCTAATAAAATCCAATTGATGACTTGCAAAAAATTTGATTTTTGCTGAATTCATATATTCATCCATTAATTTTTTAGCTTTATCTTTAAAAGCCTCGTCACCAGCACCTATACCTTCATCAGTTAATAGTATATCGGGTTTGATAAAGGTAGTTAATGAAAATAATAATCTAGCTGCCATACCTGAAGAATAAATTTTTACTGGCATGTTTAGAAAATCTCCCAAATCAGAAAATTCTTCAACATTCGATACTAAAGCTTTTAAATCTACTGACTTATTATAATGTAACCAAAATAATTTGATATTTTCATACCCGGTACAATCATGTTTTAAAATTGAATTTACATCCAACAAAGAAGAAATTGATCCCTGAGTATATATTGAACCTGAAGAGGGATAATAAATCCCCGCTATAACTTTTAATAAAGTAGTTTTTCCAGATCCATTATGACCCAATAATGCAATGTTATCACCATCATTACACTCAAAATTAACATTATCTAATATTTTTGAGTAAACTATTTTATTTTTTATAACTTTTGTAGATCCAATATTTTGTTGAGTAAAGTTTTTATCAATTTTTTTTTGAAATAGTCTTGATTGACCAATTAATGGTATTTCTAAAGACAAATTTTTAACAACAATTTTTGACATCAAATCCAAAAGACAATTTTTTTTTTAAATTTCTTATAAATTATAATTGCCAATATTGAAGTTATAAATGTAAATACTGATAAATAAGTAATTGTATAACTTGACAGAGCATTTCCTAATATTGGATCTCTAACTGATTGAATCATTTGATAAACTATATTGATATCAGCTAAAATCATACGATTTCCCTTCAAAACATCTGGCATCCAAAAAATTGGTGTCATTAAAAAAATCAAATAAATTAAATTTCTAATTATCAAAATAAAATCTCTATACCTGCAACATAAAAATCCGAATAAAACACCAAAAGATATTGAATTTAGAATAATCACAAAAAATGCAAAAAAAAGATAAAAATAGTTAGCTGTAATTTTTAAATCGAAAATTAAAATAACTGCGATGATTACAACTGAATTATGAGCTAAAATTATCAAATGTTTAAAAATATTAATTATTATTAATTTCATTGGTGCTATTTTCATATTAAGAATTTTACCGTCTATAAATAACGTTGAGGCTTCATCTAAATAGGTTGAAATATAATTCCAAATTATAATTCCTAATGTTACCCAGGGCATAGTCTTATGCAATGGAACAGCAAAAAGGGAAACAAATACAAAAGATAGGCCAGAAATCAAAATAACCATACTTAGTGTAATCCAAAATGGACCAAGTATTGATCTTGTATATCTAATTTTTACATCAAACCAGGCTAATTCAAACATTGAGAAGATAGTGGTTTTATGAATCATTTGTTCCAAATAATTTATTATTTTATAATGTTTCCAAGTTCCAAAAAACTAGTAATTTTATAGTCTGGAGTAAGTCCTCTTTCTAAAAAATCACTTTCCATTTTTTTGTAATGCCCTCTATCTATTAATACAGATTTTAAATTTACATTTTTAGATAATCCTATATCACGCCATGTATCTCCTATAAAATAAGAGTTATCAATATCAATATTGTATTCTGTTACAGCATTAAAAATCATTCCAGGGGCTGGCTTATAACAATCACATCCTGTGTCTGTTTCAAGACAAAAACAACTATATATTTTTGTGATATTAGCCTCTTTTAAAATTGAAGAGTTTATAAATTGGTTAAATTCCATAGTTTGAAATCCTTTTTTTATATCTGGCTGATTGGTAACTATAAATAGATGATACCTACCGTGAAAATTTTTTAAATAAGATATATCCTGAAAAATATGTAATTCTTCTAAAGTATGAGGTGGTCGCAATTTAAATTTTTCTTCATTCTCTTTAACAATTCCTTTGTTTAAAGTGCCATCGCGGTCAAGAAATATAGCATTTTTAATTTCCATGAAAATTGTTATAATATGAGATAACTACCTTATCAATTACATAATTAGTTAATGATAAATAGTTTTAAAAATTTAATTCATATAAAAGATTATAATTATGTATGGAATAAAACGTTTAAAGTTGAATAAACATATCGATAAGAGAGGAGTATTTAGAAGAATATTTTGTGAAAAAAAATTTAAAAAATCAAATTCATATTTTGAAATAAAACAAATCAATCTTTCAACAAATCCTAAAAATAGAACTTTAAGAGGATTGCATTATCAAATCGGTAAATCTGCAGAAAAGAAAATCGTATATTGTACAAAAGGAAAGTTATTTTTTGTTGCAATCAATATAGATAAAAACTCTAAAAATTATCTTAAATACAAATCATTTGTTTTAAATGAAAAAGACAATTTTGCTATTTTTATTGATACTAAATATGCAACTGGTTTCTTAACACAATCAAAAAGTACTGAGCTTTTGTATTTAATGTCAAAATTTTATAAACCTAGTCACTCAAAGGGATTTAACTATAATGATCCAAAAATAAAAATAAAATGGCCATCAAAACCTTTGGTAATCTCAAAAAAAGATAAAAACTTAAAATATATATGAAGGTTCTACTGTTAGGGGCCAGTGGATTTTTAGGTTCAAATTTTTTAAAGAATTTGAAATCTAATAAATATGAATTTTTGTGTTTATCTAGATCGCCACCGAGATTAAAAAGATTTAAATTTAAAAGATGCGATTTAAATAATACTTCACAATTTAAAAAAATTGTTGAGAAATTTAAACCAAATATTTGTTTAGATTTAAGTTGGCAAGGTATTCCAAATTATACAAAAAAAAATAATTTATTTAATTTTTCTAATAAAAAAAAAATCTATAATATTTTAGCTTCATACAAATGCGAAAAAATTATTTCTATTGGATCTTGTTGGGAATATGGTGATTTGAAAAAAAAAGTAAAAGAAAATAATGATAGCAAGATAAACCTAAATAATTTTGCAGAAAGTAAAATTAAAATTCTTAATTTTTTAAAAAAATTAAATAAAACAAATAATATTAAGTTTATTTGGGGGCGATTATTTTTTGTATATGGTCCGTATGCAAAAAAGACTTCATTATTAGAAAATTTAATATTTCACTATAAGGTTAAAAAAAAATTTAATTTAAAAAATACTACTGGTTGTAATGATTTTATTTATGTGAGAGATGCATGTAATATTATTAAAGATCTTACATTTAAAAATTTGAAATCAGGAATATATAATATTGGAAGTGGAAATTGTAGCTCAAATTTAGAATTTCATAATACTTTTTTAAAATTACTTAAATTAAAATATAAATTAAAATTTCATCCAAAAAAAGAATGTCTAAGATCTGATAACTCAAAAATTTATCGTAATATCAGTTATAGAATTAATTATAATCTAACCAAGGGGATAAAAGAAACCTTAAAAGTATACAATATTATTTATTGATAATGCGAGTGATATATTAATTTGACAGAACTTTATAACAAAAATTTATTTTTTAAAAATTGATGCAAGAAAAAACAATTCATATAACAATTTTACTAATTAATTCGATGTTATTTAGTTCAATCTATATATATAATCAGCCAATAGACTTTCATTGTGACTCAGCCACATTTTACAATTATGGTTCAAGTATTGCTAAAAATTTTTGGAAGTTAGGATTAATTTTAGCATTATGCATTTTATCTTTTTCAATTATATTTGTTTTGCTTAAGGGCTTTATAAAATCAAAAATAAAAATAATTTCAATAATTTTCTTAATTATTTTTAGTATTTTTTTTATAATTATTTCTAAAAACTCTATAAGTACCCCATTTGATATTTTCGCATTGGATAGACCTCCAGTATATCCTCTAGTTTTATTTTTTTCTGGCACTTTTTTTTTTGATACATTTTATATATTTATTTTTTTACAGGCAATTTTATCATTATTTACTATATATTTTTTTTACATAATTTTTATTTACTTAACTGGTAATAAAAAATATGCATTTTTTGTAACTTTTTTATATGGTATGACATCTATACCTTACATCCTCATAAAATTTATTTCAGCTGAACAACTGATGTATTTTCTTGTAATATTAACTTTTTTTTCAGTAATAAGTTTTCATAAAAGAAGAAAGTTTTTTTTTCTATACATAGGATTAGTATCGTCCATATTATGCTGGTTAACTAAATGGGAAGGTCAATTAGTTTTTATTTCGTTTATTATATATTTCTTTTTAAATTATATTTTTTCTAAAAATAAAAAAAAATATTTTAAACCTACTATTACAATTATAAGTGTAACATTAATTATATTATCGACCTGGACCGTCACTAGATCAATACTAACAAAAGATTTTTCAACAGTATTAAATGTATCTAACTCAACTATGGATCAATCAATGTGGAGATTTTATTCCTCTCTACCTTCTAGCATTACAATTTATGAAAAAGCGTTTAATATCGAAAAAAAAAGTACAGGTAAATTTAAAAGTGAAATATATCCAGGCCAACCGGATGGAACTATTATAGTTCACAACCGAAATGGTAAGCATTCTAAAAGATTATTTAATCTTATCTTTCAAATTCTAGAGGAGAATCCAAATTCTTACAAAAAATTAAAAAAACCCTTAAACGATGCATATAAATCTGATCGTCAAAATCATATTGATTTTTATTATGAACTTTTTGGAAAATTTAAAAATAATAACGAGATAACAGAAAATATTATGTATCAGCCAAATGTTTTTTATTTTAATTTCTGGGATCCTAAATTAACAAGCAAAATTGGCAGAAATTCAAAAGATAAATTGTATAAAAAAGTTATTAGAGAGTCCTTAATAAATAATCCAGCAATAATTTTATCTTTTTTAAATAATATGTTCACTGCATACGGTGTGGATTTTGATAATTATATTCTTTATAAAAATAATCCATATTCAAATTTAAATGATGTTGATTTTTTAATGCCATACAATGCAGGAAAGTGTGCAGAGAACAATCTAACTCCTAAGAAATTTACTGAGTATAAAAACTCTTATGAAAGCTACAATAATAACTATTTGTTTCAAAAGACTATCGAATTTAATGATTACATTAATGATACTATAAGAAATTATTTGGGTATTATAATTTTAATTTCTTGTTTTGTATTAGTCTTTTATGATTTTAAACTTTTTTTACCATTAGTTTTCATACCTATGTCGTTATCCTTTGCAGTTTCAGTTTTGGTTGATTCACCAACAAACTCAAAATATGAAGTAATTATTTTCTCAAGTAATTATATACTTTTAGGATATTTTTTATTTTTAATTTCAAATAAAATATTTAAATTGGTAAAAAAATGAATAAAACTCTAAATTATAGATGAAAAGTATCTGCAATAACTGTGGTGATAAAAATTTAAAATTTCTTTATGAGACAACTGATTACATTACAACTGAAAAATTTAAGATTCATAAATGTAATAATTGTGACTTATTATTCCCGCTAGATTATCCAGAGGATATTAATAAATATTATCCTAAAAAATATAGATCTTACATACCTATAGTTAAAAAAATAATTGATATAAAATCAAAATTATATATTGAAAATGTTGTTAAAAATTATTCTAAAAATTCCAATAATTTAAAAAATAAAGTACTAGAAATAGGTTGTGGTGATGGAAGTATGCTTGAAATTTTTAAAGAATTAAATTGGGAAGTATATGGGTCAGAAAGATCAAGTATAATTCAAGAAGATAATAAATTAAATATATCTAACAAAGATATTGATGAATATCCAAATGAATATTTTAACTTAATTTTTCTCTATAATAGTTTTGAACACCTATATAAACCTAAAGAAATCTTGAGAATAATTTCCAAAAAGATAAAAAAAAATGGCTTAATTGTAATTTGCGTCCCTTCTCATGAAAGTTTTCAATGCAGATTTGGTAAAGAAGATTGGGTTCATTTAGATGCGCCTAGGCACCTAAATATTTTTTCCATAAAAGCATTTAAGTACTTGATGCAATCTGTGGCAAGTACTGCAACATTAGATATAACATCCTACAAATCTATAAGCTTTGACTTAGAATTTTATGGTTGGTTTCAAACAATTCTAAATAAATTTTATAAAGAAAATAACTTATTTCATAAATATTTACAGGATATGAATAAAAGTAAGTTAAATTTTTCGATAGGCTTATTGCAATTATTCATACTGTCTGTTCCTTGTGCTATAATAAGTTTATTTAGTATGATTTTAAATAAAGGAGCAATAACTGAAGTAATTTTTATGAAAAAATAAGACTAATTTTTAAATAAATAACAAAAATTTTTAATTATGAAAGCATTAATATTATGTGGAGGAAAAGGTACAAGATTTAATAATGGTAAACCAGGTCCGCTTAAGCCACTCATTAAAGTAAATGGTGTTCCAATTTTAAGGCATATCATCAATATTTACAAAAAAAATAATATTAATAATTTTATTTTACTTGGTGGATATAAATTTGAAGAATTAAAAAAATTTTCCAAAAAAAATAAAGATGTAAATATTACTGCTATATTTACTGGTGTGAATACAAATACAGGTGGAAGAATTTTAGCAATTAAAAAAATTATAAAAGATGAAAACTTTTTACTCACCTATGGTGACTCTCTGGCTGATTTTTCTTTGAAACCTGCTTTAAAGTTAAAAAAAGAAAACAACTTTGTAATGAGTGTTTATGAATACAAATTTATGTATGGTTTAATTGATACGATAGTAAGAACTAATGAAATTAAAGATATGAAAGAAAAAAAAACATTTAAAATCAATGCTGGTTTTTATGTCTTGGATAAAGATATTTTTAATTATATTAAAAACAAAACTGAGTCCTTCGAAAAAGATGTCATAAAGAGAGTTTTAAATTCAAAGAAAAAAATTTTAACTTGTGCAGTAAAGAACTGGTTCCCTATGGATAGTTTTGATGACAAAAAAAAAATAGAAAAATATTTTAATAATTAATTATATCTTTTGAAATTATTTATAATCATTAATTGACTTAGATATTTTAATAAAATCAAGATTATCACAAAGCAAATAAATTTTTCCTTCATTATTAATATCCATATCTCTGACTCTGCAGTCAACATTAATTTCTTCTAAGGACAAAATTTTAAGTTTCTTCCAGTCAATATCTAATCTAAATATTGAACCCCTTTTCATTGAGCTTACAATCAAATTTTTTTTCCATCTTTGAAGTATCTTATGATTATAAAGTTTTATTTCACTAATACCTATGGACGGAATAAAATAATATAAAGGCTCTTCATAATCTAAGTGATTTTTTGTTAAACTACCTAACCTTTCACTATAATCTATTCCATAGGATACATTTGGCCATCCATAGTCAGCTCCTTTTTTTATTATATTAATTTCATCTCCTCCTTTAGGACCATGTTCAGAGGAAATAATAGTATTATCATTCAATATAGTTAGCCCTTGAGGATTTCTATGACCTTTGGAATAAACCTCAAATTTTCCGGTTTTAAAATTAATTTTTAATATTTTTCCTGTAGGCCACTCATTAACAGTTAAAGTTGAAAATATCATAGACTTTTCAGCGCTGTCTCTTAATTGACCTAATCCTTGTGTAATTAAAATGTGCTCATCATCATATTGTTTAATCCTACTGGAAGCTTGGTTGGGACCTCTGAAAGAACAATCTTTTTCCTCAAATATTTTTCTAAAATTTAAGTTATTTAATTTTTTATTAATAACAGCTCCAAATACTACATCTTTCATACAAAACTTATTTTTTTGAATACTTGTAAGAACAAATAAATACTTTCTATTTTGTAATTCAATAATTTCCATATCTCTTGAACCCAGAGAAGTAAGCCAATAAAACTGGTCATTAATATTCTCTGCTTTAAGAAATGGTGGTTCTAGAGTTAATCGATGTCTAAATAAAATCTCATCTAGATTGGAGTTTATCTCAGAATATTCTTTTGTATTTATATTGTAAAAAAATAAAAAACCATTTGGATTATTTAAAATGATTATATTTTTATCATAGTCATAGAATTCAAAAAAACTTCTATATCTAAAATTGTCATATTTCAAATTATCAAGCTTAACTTTAGATAAATCGAAAGAATTTTCTGATATTATTCCGAGTAACTCTTGATTTTTTTTTAAATTTTCTAGCCAACCTTTTTCTAGAAAGGTTAAGTTTTCATTGTTGAAATTTAAAACATGTACACCAGTTTTAACTTCACTAAGATTAATTTTTTCTTCAGAAAACGTTGTAGAATAGTAATTTAAAAATATAATAATTAAAAAAAAAATTCTGATCATTATTTAAGTGAAAAAATTTGCCAATTTATCTAATTGGATTTAATTATATAATCTAATCAATACTATGTAAAATTTTTTTCAGTGCATAAATCAAGCCAATTGAGCTATTAGTACTGGTCAGCTACACACATTACTGTGCTTCCACACCCAGCCTATCAACGTGGTGGTCTACCACGGCTCTATAGGAAGAACTAGTTTTGAGGTGAGTTTCCCGCTTAGATGCTTTCAGCAGTTATCTCGTCCGTACTTAGCTACCCGGCACTGCAGCTGGCGCTACAACCGGTCCACCAGTGGTACGTCCATCCCGGTCCTCTCGTACTAGGGACAGCTCCTCTCAATTCTTCTACACGCATAGCAGATAGGGACCGAACTGTCTCACGACGTTCTGAACCCAGCTCACGTACCACTTTAATTGGCGAACAGCCAAACCCTTGGGACCTGCTCCAGCCCCAGGATGTGATGAGCCGACATCGAGGTGCCAAACACTGCCGTCGATATGAGCTCTTGGGCAGTATCAGCCTGTTATCCCCGGCGTACCTTTTATCCGTTGAGCGATGGCCCTTCCACTCAGAACCACCGGATCACTATGACCGTCTTTCGACTCTGCTCGACTTGTCAGTCTCACAGTCAGGCAAGCTTATGCCATTGCACTCTACGAACGATTTCTGACCGTTCTGAGCTTACCTTCGCACGCCTCCGTTACTATTTGGGAGGCGACCGCCCCAGTCAAACTACCCACCATACAATGTCTTGATGCCGGATAACGGCTATCAGTTAGATGCCAAGAAAAACAAAAGAGGTATTTCACTGGTGACTCCACGATAACTGACGCCATCGCTTCAATGTCTCCCTCCTATGCTAAATATGTTTTTCCTAACACCAATGTAAAGTTGCAGTAAAGGTGCACGGGGTCTTTCCGTCTAACTACGCGAACTCCGCATCTTCACGGAGAATTCAATTTCACTGAGTTGATGTTGGAGACAGCGGAGAAATCGTTACGCCATTCATGCAGGTCGGAACTTACCCGACAAGGAATTTCGCTACCTTAGGACCGTTATAGTTACGGCCGCCGTTTACTGGGGCTTCAGAAATGAGCTTGCACCCATCGCATTAACCTTCCAGCACCGGGCAGGCGTCAGACCCTATACATCCACTTACGTGTTAGCAGAGCCCTGTGTTTTTGATAAACAGTCGCTTCTCCCTGGCTTGTGCCACCTTTTAATGGTTGCCCAAAAAAAGGTCTTCTTTATTCCGAAGTTACAGAAGCATTTTGCCGAGTTCCTTCAACATCATTCTCTCAAGCGCCTAAATATACTCTATTAATCCACCTGTGTCGGTTTAGGGTACGGTCTTAATGATGGAGCTATTTCCTGGGACTTTTTCGCAGCATGTTCAATCCATTAAGAACACACAACTTACAAAATCCGTCACTACCATCAGGTTAAGGAATATTAACCTTATTTCCATCGACTACGGCTTTCGCCCTCGTCTTAGGGGCCGACTAACTCTGCGCGGATTAACCTTGCGCAGAAACCCTTGGATTTTCGGCGAAGAAGTTTTTCACTTCTTTAATCGTTACTCATGTCAGCATTCGCACTTCTGATACCTCCAGGATCCCTCACGGGTATCCCTTCACAGGCTTACAGAACGTTCCGCTACCGCTTATAAAGTTCGAAAACTTTATAAACCCACAGATTCGGTATGTGATTTTAGCCCCGTTACATCTTCGGCGCAGAAACTCTATTAGACCGGTGAGCTGTTACGCTATCTTTAAAGGATGGCTGCTTCTAAGCCAACCTCCCGGCTGTTAAGGAATTTCCACATCCTTTCACACTTAATCACAATTTTGGGACCTTATCTGGTGGTCTGGGCTCTTTCCCTCTCGACCATGGACCTTAGCACCCACAGTCTGTCTGTTGAAGAACTACGTTTAGCATTCGGAGTTTTATTAGGTTTGGTAAGAATCTCTTCCCCCTAGCCCATTTAGTGCTCTACCTCTAAACGCATATTTATTCAACGCACTACCTAAATAGTTTTCGCGGAAAACCAGCTATCTACGAATTTGGTTGGCCTTTCACCCCTTACCACAAGTCATCCAAAGACTTTTCAACGTCAACTGGTTCGGTCCTCCGGCAAGTGTTACCTTGCTTTCAACCTGCTCATGGTAAGCTCATTCGTTTTCGGGTCTAATTCATAAAACTAATCGCCCTATTAAGACTTGCTTTCGCTACGCCTACACCTAGATGGCTTAAGCTTGCTTTATAAATTAAGTCACTGACCCATTATACAAAAGGTACGCCGTCACTCTAAAAAGAGCTTCGACTGATTGTAGGCATGCGGTTTCAGGTTCTATTTCACTCCCCTAATAGGGGTTCTTTTCACCTTTCCCTCACGGTACTAGTTCACTATCGGTCACTGAAGAGTATTTAGGCTTAGAGGGTGGTCCCCCTATATTCGAGCAGGATTTCACGTGTCCCGCTTTACTCAAGAAATTTGTTAAACATTACTTATACGGGACTATCACCCTCTGTGGTTAGCTTTTCCAAACTATTCAAATTTTTTTAACAAATCTACTGGCCTAGTCCGCTTTCGCTCGCCACTACTAACGGAATCTCAATTGATTTCTTTTCCTCCGGTTACTTAGATGTTTCAGTTCTCCGGGTTGTCTCTTTAAATCTATGTATTCAATTTAAAGTACCACATAAAGTGGTGGGTTTCCCCATTCGGAAATTTACGGATCAAAACTTGCATACAGCTCCCCGTAACTTATCGCAGTATACCACGTCCTTCATCGGCTTTCAGTGCCAAGGCATCCGCCACACGCCCTTAAACGCTTGATTTATGCACAGAAAAAAATTCTGTGTTGAATCAAATTTTTTTAATATTCATCTATTCGAATATTAATTGATTGTTCAAATCTACGAACAATCGGATATAGATATTGATAATAATTATAAAATATTCACAAGTAAAATAACTAAGTGTTTCGTGGTGGAGGATAGCGGGATCGAACCGCTGACCTCCTGAATGCAAATCAGGCGCTCTCCCAGCTGAGCTAATCCCCCAGATTTTTGGTGGGCCGAGAAAGACTCGAACTTTCGACCCCACCCTTATCAAGGGTGTGCTCTAACCAACTGAGCTACCGGCCCTTTTATGCAAAAAGGAGAAACACGATTTTAAAAAGAGAAATGAGGACGGTCAACATTAACCTGTTATATTATTTAGATTAAGAAATAATCCTTAATCATCCTTAGAAAGGAGGTAATCCAGCCGCAGGTTCCCCTACGGCTACCTTGTTACGACTTCACCCCAGTCGCTGACTATACCGTAGTCAAGGGTTTAAAACCTTGCCTTAAGGTAGAACCAACTCCCATGGTGTGACGGGCGGTGTGTACAAGACCCGGGAACGTATTCACCGCGGCGCGCTGATCCGCGATTACTAGTAATTCCAGCTTCATGTACTCGAGTTGCAGAGTACAATCCGAACTGAGGCATCTTTTTAGGATTTGCTTGATGTCGCCATCTTGCTTCCTATTGTAAATGCCATTGTAGCACGTGTGTAGCCCAACACGTAAGGGCCATGAGGACTTGACGTCATCCCCACCTTCCTCCAGCTTATCACTGGCAGTTCTTTCAGAGTGCCCAACTAAATGATGGCAACTAAAAGTGAGGGTTGCGCTCGTTGCGGGACTTAACCCAACATCTCACGACACGAGCTGACGACAGCCATGCAGCACCTGTGTTTCGTCCGGCCGAACCGAAAACTCTAATCTCTTAGAGTCGCGACGAACATGTCAAGTGTTGGTAAGGTTCTGCGCGTATCTTCGAATTAAACCACATGCTCCACTACTTGTGCGGGTCCCCGTCAATTCATTTGAGTTTTAACCTTGCGGTCGTACTCCCCAGGCGGTGTGTTTAATGCTTTCGCTGCGACACTGAAAATAAATTTCCAACGTCTAACACACATCGTTTACGGCATGGACTACGAGGGTATCTAATCCTCTTCGCTACCCATGCTTTCGTTCCTCAGCGTCAGTAATGATCCAGAAAGCTGCCTTCGCAATTGGTATTCTTTCTAATATCTACGAATTTCACCTCTACACTAGAAATTCTGCTTTCCTCTATCATACTCTAGCTAAAAAGTTTTGATGGCAGTTCCAGAGTTAAGCTCTGGGATTTCACCACCAACTTTTTTAACCACCTACGAACTCTTTAAGCCCAGTAATTCCGAACTACGCTAGGTCCCTTCGTATTACCGCGGCTGCTGGCACGAAGTTAGCCGGACCTTCTTATTCGGGTACAGTCATTTTCTTCCCCGACGAAAGAGCTTTACAACCCAAAGGCCTTCTTCACTCACGCGGCATCGCTGCATCAGAGTTTCCTCCATTGTGCAATATTCCCTACTGCTGCCTCCCGTAGGAGTTTGGGCCGTGTCTCAGTCCCAATGTGGCTGATCATCCTCTCAGATCAGCTATAGATCAAAGTCTTGGTAGGCCATTACCCCACCAACAAACTAATCAAGTGCAGGCTCATCCTTCGGCGCATAAAGCTTTCTCCGTAAAGACTTATGAGGTATTAGCACAAGTTTCCTCGTGTTATTCCTCACCAAAGGGAAGATACCTACATGTTACTCACCCGTCTGCCACTAAGTATTGCTACTTCGTTCGACTTGCATGTATAAGGCGTGCCGCCAGCGTACGTTCTGAGCCATGATCAAACTCTCAAGTTTAAAAACGGCGCACACTAGCTTCTATACAAATACTAAGAATAATATTTGTATAATGTTGAAGTGTGTACGACAAATTTTGGTAACCTTAACCGTCCACACTTCTCTTCTTAAAATATTAACAATTCAAATAGCTAATTGGACGATAAAGCCCAATAAATAACATTTTTTATATGTTGAGTGTGACGCTTATATTGGAAATAATTTATAAATCAAGTTTTTAGATAAAAAAAAATGTGTTAAAAAGTCATATAAATCAACAGTTTTAATCTATTAGTCAAATTGTGTTAACAAAAATTAAAAGAAAAATAAAATCACTTTCACATTTTATGTGGCTAATTTTATTAATTATTATCACAAGTTTTGTAACACATTTTTATGAATCAAATAAAGATTCTCAATACAATAATTTTAAAAAGACACTGAACAATGTTTACTTTAAAAAAACATTTGCGAAAATAACATCTGAACTGGAGGATAGATATACTGAATTTGAGTATTTAGTAAAAGAAGGTGACAATTATGAAAGTATAATTAATGAAATTGAAATAACTAAAAAAGAAAAGAAATTATTTTTAGAAACAATAAAAAAAAATAAGAAAATTAAAATATTAAGACCTAATCAAAAAATTTATTTTAAAATTGATAAAAAAAATAATCCTAAGATAGAAAAATTTATAATTGAGATTAACAAAAAGAAAGAGATATCTTATGTAAGAAACAATGAAAAAGATTTTTTTAAATCAAAAATATTAATTAAAGAACTTACTAAGGTTCTTACTTATAAAGAAAGTATAATTACTAATAGCCTTTATCAATCTGCATTAGGCATGAAAATCAAACCAAATATTATTATTGAATTTGCAAGATTATATGGCTTTCAAGTAGATTTTCAAAGAGATATTTGGAAAAATGATAGTTTTCAAATTATATATGAAGAATTTTTAAACAAAGATGGAAATGCAATTGAAACTGGTAATATAATATATGCTAATTTAAATTTGCAAAACCAAGATCTTAAACTTTATAGATACGAGTTTGAACAAAACAAAATTGATTATTTTGATGAGAATGGAAAAAGCATGAGAAAGACTTTAATGAAAACTCCTATTAATGGAGCTAGATTATCATCTTCATTTGGAAAAAGGAAACATCCTATTTTAGGTTTTACGAAAATGCATACAGGAACTGATTTTGCTGCCCCAACTGGTACACCTATACTTGCATCAGGAGATGGTTTAGTAGTGAGGGCTCAATGGTGTGGAGGTGGAGGAAATTGTGTAAAGATAAAACATAATAGAGTTTATCAGACTGTGTACGCTCATATGTCAAAATTTGGTAGAGGAATAAAGAAAGGTGCTAGAGTTAAGCAAGGTCAAATAATTGGTTATGTTGGTTCAACAGGTCTTTCTACTGGTCCACATTTACATTATGAAGTTATTGAAAATGGAAGAAAAATAAATTCACAAAAACTTAAACTTCCTTCTGGAAAAATATTAAAAGGCGATCAACGTAAAGTATTTGAGGTAAACAAAATAAAAATTGATGTTCTAAAATCTGATCTAATTTCTAAAATGTAATTTATTTTGTTGATGTTTCCTCGGTTTCTTTATTTTCAGTCTCAACTTTTATTTGATTTCTAACATCTGAATTTGATGTATTTTCATTGTGATTTCTTAAATTTTCTTGAGTTATAAGAATTCTAGAAAAGTGTTCTGAATGCTGTAAATAGTTTTCTGACAAAATTTTATCCCCATTTGATAAAGCTTCTCTAGCAAGATCATTGTATTTCTCTACAAGTTTTGCTGCATTTTGATTATTTTTTCCTGGGTGTCTTCTTTTAAAAGAAGATCCATTACTAAAATCGCCATTAGGTTTGTGTCCATTTCCATTTCTTCTAAAGCCTCTTTCACCATTTGGCTTAAATCTCCCTCTTCTGTTATTACTTTTGAAATTATTCATTATTGCAGTTTAGTACTTACGATACATCTATCCTTTCCAGATAAATCTTTAGATACTTGGTTAACATAAAATTTGTTTTCATATAATATTTTTACACATTGGTTCTTTTGTTTATGTCCAATCTCAAGTATCAATTTTCCGTTTATTTTTAACAATTTTTTACTTTTTTTAATTACTTTTTTTAAACTCCTCAAACCATCAAAACCACCTGATAATGCTAATTTAGGTTCATGGAATTTTATATCATCATCTAATCTATTTAATTCAATACTATTTATGTATGGAGGATTAGATATAATTAAATCATAGTTATAAGATTTATATTTGTCAATATCGATATTAATAAAATTAATTTTATTTTCTAATTGATGCAATTTTGCATTAGTTTTTGCAACATTTATGGCTTTTATGGATATGTCTATTGCTGTTGCAATACATTTTGGTCTCTCTTTTAACAAAGAAACTACAATACAACCTGATCCTGTTCCTACATCTAAAATTTTTTTTGAGTTCTTTATAGGTATATATTTTAAAGTTTCCTCAATAACTAGTTCAGTATCTGGCCTAGGTATCAAAACTGATTTATTTGTTAAGAACTTATGTTTCCAAAAATATTTATAACCGAGAATATATGCCATTGGCTCTTTTTCATATCTTCTAAACAAATAATTATTAAATTTTGTTATATCTTTATTTTTTAATTTATTGTTAGTGTTTAATAATATTTCTTCTCTATTTTTATTTGTTACTTTTGATAAGATTAATTCAGTATCCAAATATGGATTTTCTATTTTATTTTTTTTTAAAAAATTGCTCCCTTTTTTTAAAATTTCACTGTAAACCATCTTTATATATTACTAAGTTCATTTTCTTGAGCTTGAATAACCAAATTTTCTATCATCTCGTCAAATATTTCACCTTCCATAAATTCAGACAATTTGTGTAAAGTTAAATTAATTCTATGATCTGTTACTCTTCCTTGGGGAAAATTGTATGTTCTAATTCTTTCTGATCTGTCTCCAGTGCCTATTTTACTTTTTCTATCTTTAGATCTTTCTTCGTCTCTTCTTTGTCTCTCTAATTCATAAATTCTTGATCTAAGAATTTTTAAACCTTTTTCTTTATTCCTTATTTGTGATTTTTCATCTTGTTGGCTAACAACTATCCCTGTTGGAATATGAGTAATCCTCACGGCAGAGTCAGTTGTGTTTACACTTTGACCTCCAGGACCACTACTTCTAAATACGTCAATTCTTAAATCCTTTTCTTCTATTTTAACGTCAACCTCTTCGGCCTCTGGCATTACTGCAACTGTAGCAGCAGATGTATGAACCCTTCCTTGGGTTTCGGTATCAGGAACTCTTTGAACTCTATGAACGCCACTTTCATATTTTAATGAAGAATAAATATTTTTACCTTTTATTGATGCAATAACCTCTTTTAATCCACCAGCATCACTTTTAGAAATAGATATGACCTCCATTAGCCATTTTTTTTTGTGACTTACTTTTTCATACATCTTAAACAAATCAGATGCGAATAAACTAGCCTCTAATCCTCCTGTTCCAGCTCTAATTTCTATCATTGCATTTTTTGTATCTGCCTCATCCTTTGGTAGTAAAAATAATTTAATTTTTTTTTCATCATTTTTATTATTTTTTATAAGCTCATTTAATTCACTTATGGCTAAATCCATCATCTCTTTATCTGTGTCATTATCATTGATTAAATTTTCCAATTCATCTTTGTTTCTCTGAAAGTTAAAATAAGAAACTGCTTCTTTGATAATGTCACTTAAGTCGGAGTATTCTTTTGACTTCTCTGCAAAGACCTTTTTATCAATTTGTTGTGAGGATAGCTCTTTTTCCAATTTGGAATGCTTTACTATTAAATCTTGAACTTTTGATAAAGGTACCATTATTTGGCTTTTTCAATTTCTTTGGCTTTTGCTTCGACTAATCTCACCACTTTAGAAATCATCTCATCACTTGTAATTTTTTCAGACTCAATTCCATTTAAATAAAGCATGTTATTACCTTTTCCACCTCCAGTAATACCTATATCTGTTTGTGCTGCCTCGCCAGGTCCATTTACAACACATCCAATTATAGATAAAGAAATAGGAGTTTTTATATGGGATAGTCTATCTTCTAACTTTTTAACAGTTTCAATTACATTAAAAGCTTGTCTAGCACAAGATGGACAGGAAATAATTTTTACCCCTCTATTTCTTAAATTAAGTGATTTGAGTATTTCATTTCCAACTTTTATCTCCTCAACCGGATCGTCAGATAAAGAAACTCTTATGGTATCTCCAATACCACTCATTAGAAGTGATCCAAAACCAATTGAAGATTTAATGCTACCAGGTAAAAATGTTCCTGCCTCGGTGATCCCTAGATGTAATGGATAATCAGTAACCTTTGAAAGTTGTCTATAAGCTTCAATAGATAAAAATACATCGGAGGATTTAACACTTACTTTAAATTTATAAAAGTCAAGGTCTTCAACAATACTAATATTTCTTAATGCGCTCTCCACTAGCGCTTCTGGACAAGGTTCTTTATACTTTTCTAACAAGTCTTTTTCTAGAGATCCTGCATTAACACCAATTCTAATTGAACAGTTATTATTTTTTGCAGCAGAAATTACTTCTTTAATTTTTTTTTTATCTCCTATATTTCCTGGATTTATTCTAAGACATGCTGCTCCACTCTCTGCCGCCTCTATTGCTCTTTTGTAATGAAAATGTATATCAGCAACTATTGGAATAGAGGTATTTTTAACAATATCTTTGAGTGCTTTCGTTGAGTCTATGTCTGGACATGATACTCTTACAATATCAGCTCCTGCCTCTTCAATTTGTTCAATTTGATTCAAAGTTTCTTTAACATCTTTAGTTAATGTATTGGTCATTGATTGAACAGTAATTGGATTATCTCCTCCAACTTTTACACTACCAACATTAATTTCTTTTGTTACTCTTCTTTTTATTTCCCTAAATGGTCTAATGTTCATAAATTATTTACTTAATTTAAATTCTTTGTGCAGAGAAGATATGGCTTTTTGTACATTCTTTTTATCAATCAAAACAGAAATTTTTATTTCTGATGTAGATATTACTTGAATGTTTATTTTTTGCTTAGCAAGTGACTGGAACATTCTATAAGTAACCCCGGGAGTAGTAACCATTCCAACTCCAATTATTGAGACTTTTGAAACATTCTTATCAAATATTAAATCTCTAAAATTTATATTTCTATTTTGCAAAATAATTTTTTTTGTTTTACTAAAATCATCAGATTTTATTGTAAAAGTTAAGTCAGTTTCTTTTCCATTGGCAGAAATATTTTGTACTACCATATCTACATTTATAGAATTTTCAGATAGAGGTTTAAAAATCGATGCAGCAACCCCAGGTTTATCTCTTACTCCCAAAAGTGTAACTTTGGCATCATTAGTTGTATTTGTAATACCAGTTATAATCTTATTATTTATTATATTTTTCCTTTTTGTTATTAGAGTGCCTTCATTATCTGTAAAGGAAGATCTCACCTCTATATCTACCCTATTCAATCTTGCATCTTGAATAGAATGAGGTTGCATAACTTTTGCTCCCAGAGAAGCCATTTCTAGCATTTCTTCATAAGATATAACTTTTATTTTTTTAGCTGCCTTAAGTTTATTTGGATCTGTAGAATAAACTCCGTCGACGTCTGTATATATTATACATTTTTCAGCATTAAAAAACTTTGCAAACATAATTGCACTTGCATCTGTCCCACCCCTACCAATAGTGGTTATTCTATTTCTATTATTAATACCTTGAAATCCAGTAATTATAGGAATCCCTCCTTTTTTTAAATAACCTATGACTCGACTCTTGTTAATTTTATTAATTCTTGAAAATTTATACTTTCCCTCAGTATTTATCGGGATTTGCCACGACATCCAAGATCTTGAATTTAAACCTTTATTAATTAATTCTCCCGAAATTAATGCACAGGACACTTGTTCTCCTGATGAAACTAAAACATCATACTCTGAGTCTGAAAAATTTTTGCTAATTTTTTTGGATAAATTGATTAAATTATTTGTCACACCGCTCATTGCAGAAGACAGTACAATTACATTGTATTTTTTTTTATATTTAGCGATAATCTTAGCGACTTTTTTAATTCTATCAGTTGTACCAACTGAAGTACCTCCAAATTTTAATACAATTATTTTCATTGATAATTTTTTTTAATATAAATTAAAATATATTGATAAAATACATCTTGATTGTAATGTCAATAAACAATGAAAAATAACACAATAAATAAAAAAGAAATAGAAAAATTTTCAAAAATAGCTGAGGAATGGTGGGATCCTAATGGAAAATTTAAGCCATTACATAAATTTAACCCTATTAGAATCAAATACATAAGAGATACAATTTTAAAAGAGTTTAAAATAAAAAAAGAACATCAGCCATTTAAAGGTTTAAGTATTCTAGATATAGGATGTGGTGGTGGATTACTTTCAGAACCTATGGCAAAACTTGGAGGGGATGTTGTTGGTATAGATGCTTCTGATAAAAATATACAGGTAGCCAAGTATCATCTAAAAAAAAGTAAACTAAAAATCAAGTATTATAATTCTTCCCCTGAAAATTTAAAAATTAAAAAAAGATTCGATATAATTCTGAATATGGAAATTGTTGAACACGTTGAAGATGTTGATTTTTTTATTAAAGAAAGTTCAAAATTTTTAAAAAAATCAGGTGTAATGTTCATTGCAACTTTGAACAAAACTCTTAAATCTTACTTATTTGCAATTGTGGGAGCTGAGTATGTCCTAAAGTGGCTACCAATAGGTACCCATGATTGGGAAAAATTTGTTAAACCGGAGTATCTAACAGATATTTGTAAAAAAAATTCTCTAAAATTAAAAAAAATTGATGGAATGACTTTTAACCCTATCTTAAATAAATGGTCTGTAACATCTGATAAGTCTGTAAATTATATTTCAGAATTTAAGAAAGTTTAATTTTTATCTTCTTCAATCCATGGAATAATATCAGTTTCAATCCCTTCTTCTCTTAATTCCTTCACATCTTTAAGAGAAGCACTTCCATAAATACCTTTTTTTGGTTTCTTTTTATCGTAATAAATTGATCTAGCTTTATATGTAAAATTCTCTCCCACATACTCAAAATTATCTTTTACAAATTTTTTGTAGTCAGAAAGTTTTTTTCTAATATCTTTATATTTTTTTATTTCTTTTAAATTTTCTTTTTTCTTGGTGTTCAATAAATTAGGTGACATCAAAGACTTTTCAACATTTATTGAATCACAGGATTGACAATTTAAAAGTTTTAATTTTAGCAACCTATCGTATTCATTTGAGGCACTAAACCAGCTTTCAAATTCTTGCTTACAATCTTTACATTTTAACAAATACTTAATCATGATTATTATTTAAGTATTAATCAATGAAATTTCAATATAGTTAGGTCCTATAATCAGCATTAATTTCAATATATTTTTTTGTTAAATCCATAGTGTAAGATTTAAATTTTTTAATTCCCTGTCCAATATCAACTTCTATTTCAATTGATTGGCCTTTCATATATTCCATAACTTTTTCTTCGTTATAAAATTTGTATAAAGATCCTTTGTGATAAATTTTATATGGTCCAAAAGAAATAGATAATTTTTGTTCATTAATTTTAGACTCACTATTTCCAATTGCCATAGCTACTCTTCCCCAGTTTGGATCTTCTCCCGCAATTGCTGTCTTAACTAATAATGAGTTTGCTATTTTAAAAGATATATTTTTTGCATCTTTTTCTGTTTTACAATTAATACAATTAATAGAAATAAATTTCGAAGCTCCTTCTCCATCAGAAACAACTTGCTTGGCTAAATTTAATAAAACATCATGAACTGCCTTATTAAAATTTTTAAGTCTACTATCGCTATATTTTTTAATTTCTAAATGATTAACTTTACTTGTTGAAAATATAGAAACCATATCATTTGTACTTGTGTCACCATCACATGAAACTGCATTGAATGTTGTCTTTATGTTGTTTTTTAAGACATCATTTAAAACTGATGAGGATAAAGTTGCATCAGTAAATATATAACCCAATGTAGTTGCCATATTTGGATAAATCATGCCTGAGCCTTTTGCGATTCCATAAATTTTAATTGTTGATGAACCAATTTTTGTTTCAGCCATTGATACTTTGGGTTTTAAATCTGTTGTGATTATACCCATTGCAGCTTTCATCCAGATTAATTTATTTTGTGTATATTTAATTTTATCGACTAATTCTGGTAATGAAGTTTTGATTTTATCTAATGGAAATTCCTCTCCTATAGTTCCTGTGCAACCAAAAAGTATTTCTTTTGAAGAAATTTGTTTTGGAGCATCCTCATCTCTTTTCTGTATCTCAGTTAATTTTGAGGATAAGTCTAAAGCAATTTTCCTCAACGCGTCATGGCCTTTTGGACCTGTTAATGCATTGGCATTTCTAGTGTTAACTAATAATGCAAATATTTTTTTTGCTTTAATTTTTTTATTCCATTTTATATTTTCTGATATTAACTTTGATTGGGTATATACAGAGGCATAATTTGCACCTTCTCTAAAATAAAATAAAACTAATTCATCTCTCTTAAATTTGTATAAGCCAGCGCTGACTGCAGAAATTGATACTCCATCAATATGATCTAAATCCTGAAAATCAACAATTTTAGAGCTATGACTGCTGGTATTTATAAAATTGTTTATGTTAAATTTCATGATATTTAAAATAATTAATTAATTACTATATATTTCTAATATTAAATTTATATCAAAATGTTCAACCCACTTAATATATTTTCAAAGCTTATTAAAAGCGGAAATGAAAAGGAACTAGGCCGAATTCAACAAATAGTCAGTAAAGTTAATCTTTTAGAAAAAGATTTAGAAAATTTATCTGATGAAATGTTTCCAAAAAAAACTAAGGGGCTAATTGAAGAAATTAAAAATGGCAAAAGTCTAAACGACGTATTACCTGAAGCTTTCTCAATGGTTAGGGAGGCCTCTAAAAGGATTAGAAATGAAAGACACTTTGATGTTCAGCTAATTGGCGGTGTTGTAATCCATGAGAATAAAATTGCAGAAATGAAAACTGGAGAAGGTAAAACATTAACTATAGCTCTTGCAGCTTTCCTTAATGCTCTAGAAAAAAAAGGTGTCCATATAGTAACTGTAAATGATTATTTGGCTAAGAGAGATAGCGAGAATATGGGTAAGATTTATGAGTTTTTAGGTTTAACTTGTGGATATATTAATACTGGGCAAGATGATTTGGAGAGAAAAGAAAATTATTCAAAAGATATTACTTATTCTACTAATAGTGAATTAGGCTTTGATTATTTAAGGGATAATATGAAATTTTCCAAAGAGACAATGGTTCAAAGAGAACATAATTATGCGATTGTTGATGAAATTGATTCTTGTTTAATTGATGAGGCTAGAACACCTCTAATAATTTCTGGAGCAACAGAAGATAAAACTAATCAATATATAGCAGTTGATAAACTTGTAAAAAATTTGAAAGAAGAGGATTTTGAAATAGATGAAAAAGATAGAAATATTTTATTAACTAATAAAGGTGTGGATAATGTTGAAAATATATTTTCAAATGCTGGAATACTAAAAAATAAAAATTTTTATGACCCAGAAAACCTTCATATTGTTCACTTAGTTAATCAATCATTACGAGCAATCCACCTTTTTCAAAGTGGTAGAGATTACATTGTAAAAGACGGGCAAATAATAATAATTGATGAGCAAACAGGTAGACAGTTGCCAGGAAGAAGGTTTGGTGATGGCCTTCATCAAAGTTTAGAGGCAAAAGAAAATTTAACAATTAATGCTGAAAATCAAACTTTAGCATCAATTACCTACCAAAATTTCTTTAAGCTTTATAAAAAAATAGCTGGATGCACTGGTACAGCATTAACAGAGTCGGAGGAGTTTTTTGAAATTTATAATCTACCAGTAGTGTCAATTCCTACTAACAAGCAAATGATAAGAGAAGATTCGAATGATCAAATATTTAGAACTAGTAATGAAAAAGACGAAGCAATAATTAATAAGATTGTTGAATGTAACGCAAAAGGTCAGCCATTATTAGTTTTTACTTCAAGCATAAATAAGTCTGAACACTTCTCAAGCCTATTAGATAAAAAAAATATAAAACACACAGTTTTAAATGCGAAAAATCACCAAAGAGAAGCTGAAATTATTGCAGATGCAGGAAAAAGAAACTCAATAATTATTACTACGAGTATTTCAGGTAGAGGTGTTGATATCAAATTGGGAGGGCAGGATGAAAGTGATAAAGCTGAAATAAAAAAATTGGGAGGATTGTTTGTAATTGGTACAGAAAGAATGGAAAGTAGGAGAGTAGATAACCAAGCAAGAGGAAGATCAGGTCGACAAGGTGATGAAGGTAGTTCTATATTCTATGTAAGTTTAGAGGACGATTTGATGAGAATATTTGGGTCTGATTCTATGAATAATATACTTGAAAAACTTGGACTTAAAGATGGAGAAAGTATAGACCATCCTTGGATAAATAAAGCATTAGAAAGAGCACAACAAAAAGTTGAGGCAAGAAATTTTGATATTAGAAAAACTCTTTTGAAGTTTGACAATGTTTTAAACGATCAAAGGCAAGTAATATTTTCTCAAAGAAATGAAGTAATAGAAAACAAAGACTCTAAGCAATATTCTGAAAATTTTCTAGATGAAATTATTGATGATTTAAAACTTAAAAAAACAAAAAAGTTAGCCAATGTAAGATCAAATGAAATGAATATGCAATTAAAATCTTTATTTGGAAAATCATTTGAAGAAAGTGAAATTAATGAATTAGTTAATCTTGAAAATAATGCGTTTGAAGAAAAAATAAAAAATAAATTTAACAGTTCAAGAGAAGAGAGAATAAAAATGTTAAATGAAGAGCAATATAACGAGATAGAAAAAAGAATTTTTTTACAACTTATTGATCAAAATTGGAAATTACATATTCAATATTTAGAACAATTAAGACAAGTCATTGGTTTAAGATCTTATGGACAAAGAGATCCTTTAGTTGAATATAAAAAAGAGGCATTTACACTTTTTGAAAATTTATTGAGTAAACTTAAATATGATTTAATTACAATTTTGTTTAATTTAAAGCTCATAGAAAATAGCCAAGAAGAACAAAGCAATGAAAATTTAAGTAAAAAATTTGACGAGCTTTCAACAAAAAAGATTGGAAGAAATGAACCTTGCCCTTGCAATTCTGGAAAGAAATATAAACATTGCCATGGAGCTTTATAAAAAAATATTTAAAAGTAAAATTAAGAAAGCTATAACAAAAACACCATAATAAATTTTAGAATGCTTTTTAAAGTTTTGATTAATATTTTCAAGTACACTTGCCTTCATAGATAGATCATTTCCATCTTCTGATTGTGTTGTAAATCCTTTATTTCTTCCAATTGACAAAAATTTATTTTTTCTATGAGTAAGAATTTCATCTTTATCCATTGTCTTAAAAAAATCTAAATTTTTCTTTAACGAGTCTCTTACATTATCCAGTATTAGATCTTTATCTCGATGAGCACCTCCAACTGGTTCTGGAATTATTTCATCAATTATATTTAATTTTAAAAGATCACTGGATGACATTTTCATTGCGGTTGCAGCTTCTAAAGTTTTTTTTGGGTCTCTCCATAAAATGGTGGCACATCCTTCTGGGGAAATTACAGAGTATATTGCGTTTTGAAGCATAATTACTTTATTGGATGACGCTAAAGCTATTGCTCCTCCAGATCCACCCTCTCCAATTATTATTGCAATTGTAGGAACTGTTAACTTCATAGAGCATTCAATAGATTTTGCTATTGCTTCAGCTTGACCTCTTTCCTCAGCGCCAACTCCTGGATATGCTCCTGGAGTATCTACAATAGAAATAATTGGAATTTTAAACTTGTTAGCTAACTCCATAAGTCTAATTGTTTTTCTGTAACCCTCTGGTCTCATCATCCCAAAATTATGATCTATTCTTTTATTAAGATCTGATCCCTTTTCTTGACCAATTACTAAAACAGAATTTCCATCGAATTTCGCAAAACCAGCTATAACAGCTTTGTCCTCACCATAATATCTATCTCCAGAAAGTTGGATAAAATCATCAAAAAGATTTTCAACAAAAAATTTTGCTTTAGGTCTATCTTCATGACGAGCAACTAATGCTGTCTGCCATGGATCTAAATTAGAATAAATTTTCTCTAACTTTTCATTTATTTCTTTTTCAACTTTGCTTATTCTTGAAGTGTCGACTTCAGATAAACCTTCCTGATTATAGGGGTCTTTTAGTTTATCTAATTCCTCCTCAAGATTTTTGATATCTGTCTCAAAATTTAGGTAATTTTTCATTTAAAGTATGTATTATAAACAAAAAAGGCCATAAATTGTTAAAATAAGTAATTATGATTGCGTAAAAATGACAATTTATTATAAGATTTTCAATTTATGAGAGAGCAATACACCAAAATCCACAACTTATCTGTAGCAAAAGAACTAGCTGATTTTGTCAAAAATGAGCTTTTACTAGATACTAATGTTGGCCCTGATGAGTTCTGGAAAGGCTTTGACAAAGTTGTGCATGAATTAGCACCTAAAAATAAAAAATTACTCGAAATTAGAGAAACATTACAACAAGAAATAGATCTGTGGCATAAAAAAAATAGAGATCACGAGATTGACTATAATAAATATAAAAATTTTTTGGAAGAAATAGGTTATTTAAAAAAAGAAGGTGAAGATTTTAAAATAGCAACTAAAAATTTAGATGAAGAAATATCTAATATAGCAGGACCACAATTAGTTGTTCCAATAATGAACTCTAGATATACCTTGAATGCTGCGAATGCAAGATGGGTAAGCTTATATGACAGCCTTTATGGATCAAATATAATAGAGTCTGAAGAAAGTGGAAGTGAAAAATATGATCCTTTAAGAGGACAAGAAGTAATTAAATACACTAGAAACTTTTTGAATAAATATTTTCCAATAAATGATCTTGACTGGAAAGATATTACTGGTTTAGCAGTAAATAATAAAAAACTCACAATATATAAGGAAAATAAAGAATATAATCTATCAGATTTAGAGAAGTTTATTGGTCATAGAGGGGATGCAGCTAAACCAAATGCTATAATCTTAAAAAATAATAATCTTCATCTTGAAATAATTATTAATCCTAGAGCATTTAGTGCTGCAAGAGATGCTGCTGGTATAAGCGATATTATAGTTGAATCTGCTGTGTCAACTATTTGTGACCATGAAGATAGTGTAGCAGCAGTAGATGCTGAAGATAAAGTAACTTGTTATAGAAATTGGCTAGGATTGATGAAAGGAAATTTAAAATCAATATTTGAAAAAAATGGTAAAGAATTAGAGAGAAAACTTAATCCAGATAGGAGTTATACTTCATTGGATGGTGAAAAGTTAAAACTTCACGGAAGAAGTCTTTTGCTTGTGAGAAACGTTGGACACTTAATGACAAACCCTGCAATCACTTTAAATGATGGATCAGAAGTTCCTGAGGGAATGATGGATGCTTTCATAACCTCAGCAGCTTGTATTCATGATTTAAAAAGAAAAGGTAATTCAAGAGAAGGGTCAATTTATATTGTTAAACCAAAAATGCATGGTCCAGAGGAAACAGAATTTACTAATTTAATTTTTACAAAAGTTGAAGAAGTTTTAAAATTAGAAAAAAATACAATTAAGTGTGGAATTATGGATGAAGAAAGAAGAACATCTGCAAACCTTAAAGAATGTATTAGAACACTTAAAGATAGAGTATTTTTTATAAACACTGGATTTTTAGATAGAACTGGTGACGAGATGCACACCTCAATGGAAGCTGGACCAATGATCAAAAAAGGAGATATGAAAGAATCCAAATGGATTAAAACCTATGAGGACAATAACGTAGATATAGGCCTAAAATGCGGGTTTTCAGGAGTTGCTCAAATAGGTAAAGGAATGTGGGCCATGCCTGACAAAATGAATGAAATGATGGAACAAAAAATTGGACATGTGAATGCAGGCGCAAATTGTGCTTGGGTTCCTTCCCCAACTGCCGCTGCACTACATGTTATGCACTATCATGAAGTAAATGTTTTTGAAAAACAAAAAGCAATATCAAAAAGAGAGCCATCAAAGTTATCTGATCTTCTTACTATTCCAATAGCAGACCGTCCTAATTGGTCTCTAGATGAAATTAATACTGAAATTTCAAATTCTGCTCAAACTATTTTAGGTTATGTAGTCAGATGGATTGATCAAGGTATAGGTTGTTCCAAAGTACCAGATATAAATGATATTGGATTAATGGAAGATAGAGCAACCTTAAGAATTTCATCTCAACATATTGCCAATTGGCTTCATCATGGCTTATGCTCAAATAGACAGGTTCTTGAAATTTTAAAAAAAATGGCAAAGGTTGTTGATAAACAGAATAAAGACGACTCTGGCTATGAAAGTATGTCTCCAGAGTATGATAAATCTATTGCTTTTAAAGCAGCATGTGAATTAATCTTTCATGGAAAGTCACAGCCTTCTGGCTATACAGAACCTCTCTTGCACTTAAACAGATTAATTAAAAAAAGTTAATTAAGCTTCTAGTTTTTTTCTATTTTTAAAAGCAGATATAAGAGTACCGTCGTCTAAATTTTCGATTTCCCCACCTACTGGTAAACCTTGTGCTAGTTTTGAAATCTTAATGTTTGTTTTTTTTAGAGTATCTTGAATATAAAATGCAGTAGTTTGACCCTCCACGGTTGCACTTGTTGCCAAAATTACCTCATCTATATTATCCCTACTTATTCTTTCTACTAGAGAATTTATCAGCAGGTCTTCCTTGTTTTGACTATTATTATTTGAAAGTGTTCCTCCAAGAATATGATAGTAACCTTGAAAAATAGATGAACTTTCTATTGCCCATTGGTCTGAAATATTTTCTACAACACAAATTTTATTAAATCTTTTACTCTTATTTTCACAATTATCACATGGACTATTATTTGATTTTAAAGTTCCACAAATTTTACATCTAATGACATTTTTAAATACTTCACTTAAGTTCTGAGCCAATGGTTTTAATAATTCTTGACGATTATTAATCATTTTCAAAATCATTCTTTTTGCAGACTTAGGTCCTAGCCCTGGTAATTTAGATATTAGCTTAATTAAATTTTCTATTTCAGGAATATTTTGCATTCAAATTATAAAGGCCACTTAAATCCAGGTATTCCAAAATTTCCTGAGGCCTTAGAAATTTCCTCTGCTGTTTTTGATTTAAGTTGCGATTTCGCGTTATTATGAGCAGCAGTAATAAGATCTTCTAGTATTACTTTTTCTTCTTTTAAAACATTTTCACTAAGTTTAATTGAGATCATAGTTCCCTCTCCATTTAACGTAACCTTTACATCATTAGCTCCAGAAACACCTTCAACCTCGATCTTTTTTATGTTTTCTTGGCTTGCTTTCATTTTACTCTCAATTTCTTTAGCTTTTTCCATTAATTTTGAAAAATCTGTCATTCTAATCCTCTTTCAACTCAACATTTATTAATTCTGCATCAGGAAATACTTCTATCACTTTTTTATATGCTTCAGACTTTTTAACATCATTAAATATTTTTTTTTCATCAATTTTATTTTTTTCTTTTTTTGAAATTTGTCCTTGGTTTTTTGATAGAGAGATAATCCATCTCTTGGATGTCCATTCGTACAGCTTGTTAGTTAGATTTTTAATAAAGTCTTTGTCTAAGTTTTCATTAAAAGATATTTCTATTAAACCCTCAGTGAATGAAACTAAATTTGTATTAGTTTCAAGCTCATATTTAAGTTTAGCTTCTTTCCTTTCCGTACATAGATTTATCAAACTTTCAAATGAACCTATTTTAAGTTCATTTATTACTTCATCTTTATTTAAATTTGGTTCAATTTTTTCTTGTTGTGAAATATTTTTGATTTGATCTATTGTTTTACTTGTAATTTTTTTTTCAGGTTCTTTAATTAAAGCATCAGGATTTTTTCCAGTAAAGCTTTCCTCAACATCTTTCTCCTTTAAACCTTTTATTCTCATTAATCTGAAAAGGAACATTTCAACTGATAAATTTGGGTTTGAAACTATGTTAATTTCCTCCATTGTATCAAGTGTAAATTGCCAAAAAAGGATTATATCCTTTGAGTCTAAATTTTCAGATATTGAGGAAAGATTACTAAAATCTTGATCATTTAAAGAAAAATTATTTCCATCTAATTTTATAAAATTAATATTTTTTAGGTAATATAAAACCTCAAGAAAATCATTCAAAAAAATTTTGGGATCTACACCAGAATCATAAATTTTTCTATACAACTCAAATACTTTTTTTTCATCCCCACTATACAAATTTTTTATTAATTCTATCAGAGAACTTTTATCAAAATATCCGTATATACTTTGTGCTTTATCTAGATTTAATTCCTCATCATTTTGATTGGTAACAAGTCCACGATCTAACAATGATAATGCATCTCTAACAGATCCTTCTGAAATTTTAACAATTAATTTTAAAGCTTCATCTGAAACTTTACCTTTTTCTTTGTCTTTAATCATTTTTATATAATTAAAAAGCTCTTCAGATTTCACTCTAGAGAGATCAAAACGTTGACATCTCGATATTACTGTTACAGGAATTTTTTTGATTTCAGTTGTTGCAAAAATAAATTTTAAATATTTTGGTGGTTCCTCTAATGTTTTTAAAAGTGCATTGAATGCTTGTTTGCTTAACATATGAACTTCATCAATAATAAAAATTTTATATTTAGCAGTTGTTGGTCCATATCTTGAAAATTCAATAAGATCTCTTACATCATCAACACCAGTCTTACTTGCAGCATCCATCTCTAAAACATCAATATGATTTGAGTTAACAATTGAATTACAATGTTCACAAAAATCTTTTTTGCACAGATTTTCAACACCATTTTCACAATTTAATGCCTTGGCAACTATTCTTGCAAAAGTTGTTTTTCCAACACCTCTAATACCAGTGAATAAAAATGCGTTCGCAGCTTTATCGGAGATGACTGAATTTTTAATTGTTTCAGCAATAATCTCTTGGCCAATTAAATCCTCAAATACTTGAGGTCTGTATTTTAAAGCTAGTACTTTCAAATTTTCTGTCATTTTTAAGGAGACCAACCAACCTGGAAAATACTCACTACCCTTGCTATCTTTCGATCCTGGGGGATTTGTGGTAACACCACCTGATTGGCCTCCAACTTTATTATATCAATAAAAATTTCTATTCTACAAGAAAGTTATAAATTTATTTTTGTCTAAATTTATCAGATTTATAAACACCTAGAACGTGCATATCTTGACAATGGAGACCCAATTCCTCAAGTGAGTTTTTGATTTTAGGAGCCTCAATATGTCCGTCAATATCACATAGAAAAAAATATGAGGAAAATGAGTTCTTTTCGGGGAAACTTTGTAGTTTACTCATATTTACTCCATTTATTGCAAATCCAGATAGTGCAGAGTAAAGAGCAGCGGGTTTACTTTTCAACTTAAATAATATTGATGTTATATGATTATCATCAGAAAAATCTGGCTGAAAAATATCTTTACCAAGTAATAAAAATCTAGTCACGTTATCTTTATCATCTTGGACATTTTCTTGTAGAATTTTAAGACCATATATTTCTGCACTTAGACTAGAAGCTATAGCAGCTTTAGATTTGTCTTTAGTTTCTGAAACAAATTTTGCTGAACCAGCTGTATCTGCTCTAACATTTTCTTTGAATTTTTTTTTCTTAATAAAACTTGAAGATTGGCTTAATGCTTGTGCGTGTGAATAAACATCTTTTATGTCTTCTATTTTGGAATCTTTTAATCCTAATAGATTATGATTAATTGGAAAAAAATGCTCTGCATAAATATTTAGTCTGTATTTAAAGATTAAATACTCAACACCAATATTTCCGGTTGTTTTATTTGACTCTGGAATTAAAGATTTTATTGAATTATCTTCACTAGACCTTTCAAAGCATTCATCAAAGGTTTTACAAGGTATTGTCTCACTCTCTGGATACATTTTTTTAGCACAACTTTCGCTGTAACTTCCTGCAACACCTTGATAAGCAATTTTCATAATTTAATTTTTATATTCCATAATTTTTTTTATTTCTAGATAATCTTCATCTGTATCTACACCAATTGGTTTAGTTTTTGCTAATCCTACGTCTATTTCAATATTGTTATCCATTAGTCTTAATTGTTCTAATTTTTGCGATTTTTCATTCTGAGTTTGCTCTAATTGAACAAACCTTTCTAAATATGAAACATTATAAATATAGATTCCAATATGGTGGTACATATTTTTTTGAGTATTTTTAATTTCTCTCATGAATGATGTTGCTATTGATAAATTGTTTTGATGAAGTTCCTCTTTTGTGGTTACTTTTACTACATTTTTGTTTAAGAAAATTTTTTCTTCTTCAATTTGACAAGCTAATGTTGAAATTTTAGATTTTTTTTTAATAGTTTTTTTGAGGAGATTAGTAACATCCTCTATATCAAGCATTGGTTCATCGCCTTGAAGATTTATTACATATTCAATATTATCATCTCTTAACTCTTGATAAGCCTCAAAAATTCTGTCAGTTCCAGTTTTATGATCTTTTTTGGTTAAAATACATTTTCCGCCATGCTTAGTCACCTCTTTAAATATTTCTTTATCACCTGTAGCAACATAACATTCTCCAATGAGAGATGATTTTGCAATTTTGTAAACATGATTGATAATTGAGATATTATTGATTTTTAATAAAGGTTTATTTGGTAACCTTGTTGCAGCTAATCTTGAAGGTATTAAAATTACTGTATTGCTCATAAACTAAGTATTATGCGTCTTTCAGACGCAATGATTAAATTTAAATTTAGTTTTTTTTTTGTTTAACATGTTATACGAGGATAATAATTAAAAATCATGGACTCATTTGAAATTAATAAAATTATAGCAGCAGTAGTAGTGATTTTTGTTGTTATATTTGGAATAACAAAAATTTCAGACATTATCTATTACGTAGAGAAGCCAAGTCAATCTGCTTATAAAGTTGAATTTGCTGAAACAGATGGCACGAAAGCTTCCGCTGCAGTTGAGGCAGTTAATATATCTGATCTTTTAGCAATGGGAAGTATAGATCATGGAAAAAAAGTCTTCAAGAAATGTAGCGCCTGCCATTCAATTAAAAAAGGTGGAAGAAACAATATTGGCCCAGCACTTTATAATGTACTAGGTAGAAATATGGGTGCTCTGGAAGATTACAAATATTCAAAAGCCCTGGTAGCATTTGGAAAAGATTGGACATTCCAAGAGATGAATAGTTTTTTAATAAAACCTGCTTCATATATAAAGGGTACCAAAATGGCTTTCGCAGGATTAAAAAAAGAGAAAGATAGAGCTTCAGTAATTCTATATATGAATGCTAATGCTGATAGTCCTTTACAACTACCATAGTTTGCCAAAACAATATAATAAAATACTCTTTTGAACATATACTCTGTTTAGAGCTTGTTGCCATACTTTAGATTGTTTCCCATGAAATACTTCTTCTGTAACTTCACTTCCTCTTGGTAGACAATGTAGAAATATTGCATCTTTTTTGGCTAAATTCATAGTTTTAGTATCCACTTTAAAATTTTTAAATGATTTAAGTTTCTTTTTCTTATCCACTTTATCGTTTAAAGAAATGATTTTGTCTGTCATTACAACATCAGAATTTTTAATAGCTATTTCTTTTTTATTAAAAATTTTTATATTTCCTTTTTGTTTTTTTATCAAAGAAATAAGCTTTTTACTTGGCTGATAGCTTTTAGGGCATGCAATATTTAAAGAAATAGAAAATTTTATACTAGCTTCTATTAAACTATTCATCATATTGTTGTTAGCATCTCCTATCCAACATAGTTTTAGTTTTGAAATACTTTTCTTTTTAATTTCTTGAATAGTAAAAATATCTGACAAAACCTGAGTGGGATGTGAGGATGGACTTAATCCATTTATTATTGGTATACTTGAGTATTTTCGGAATTGATCTAATTTTTTATCCGAATCTGTTCTCAACATAAAAGCATTACCATAAGTTGATAAAATTTTAGATGTATCTGCTATACTTTCTCCACCAATACCTAGGTGTAACTCCTCTGGTCTTAACGTTAAAGATCCTCCACCTAATTGTTTAATAGCCAAATAAAAACTTAATCTAGTTCTTAGGCTAGATTTTTCAAACATTTGTAAAAGAATTTTACCCTTTAAAGG
>CACLSF010000005.1 GCA_902609535.1 uncultured Pelagibacteraceae bacterium
TTAGATTTAGAATGTTATGAAATTGCAAAATCCCTTTATAATCTTAAATAATAAATAATTGAACTTTTCAAAATATTTTATATTGTCCATTAGCCAGATAAATGACTTATCGCTTTAATTTTAAAGAGGAAAGTCCGGGCTCTACAAAGACACAGTGCCAGTTAACGGCTGGCAGGGGCGACCCTAGGGAAAGTGCCACAGAAAATAAACCGCCTTATCAAGGCAAGGGTGAAAAGGTGTGGTAAGAGCACACCGGCTAAGTTGGTAACAACTAGTGCATGGAAAACCCCACTGGGAGCAAGACTGAGTAGAGATGACACTGTTAGAAATAACGAAAAGCAGTCTTTGGCTAGTCATCTGGGTTAGTTGCTTGAGCCTTAAAGTGATTTAAGGCCTAGAGAAATGATAAGTTTAAAAGACAGAACCCGGCTTATATTTTATCTGGCAAAATCATAACCTTATAATTGTTATCTCTTATTAAATTAAATCAAAATTTTTATTCAGCTGCATTACAGAAATTTAGAACAAATCAAGAATATCTGAACATAATATTAGGTGTTGACGATTAAATTTAAAACCCATAATATCCCATAAAATCCCAAATATGGAATTTATGGATTATGTTTTTATCTACTTACCAAAACAAATTAGACAAAAAAGGAAGGGTGTCCGTGCCTGCTAGTTTTAGAAGCTATCTCTCTAATACGGGATACAACGGAATCGTATGCTTTCCATCATTTAATAATCAGTCAATTGAGGCTTGGCCTCAAGATAGAATTGAAAAAATTTCAAATGCAATAGACACTTTAAATCCATTTGAGGATAAGAAAGATTATTTTGCAACCTCAATACTATCAGAAAGTATTAACTTACAATTTGATAGCGAGGGAAGAATTCTCATTACAGAAAAATTATTAAGACATGCAAAAATAAAAAATAGCATGTTGTTTGTTGGTCAGGGAAAAACCTTTCAAATATGGGAACCAACAAGTTTTGAAAAATTTAGGGTCACTGCTAGAAAAAAATCTAACATTAATAGGGCTAACCTTAAATGGGAGCAAAAACTTAATAACTAACGGGGGATAAATGACAATTAATTTTAAAGCACCAGATATAAAAGAGTTAAAACCAAGAATATTAGTTCTTGGGATCGGAGGAGCAGGAGGTAATGCAATCAATGGAATGATAGAGTCAGGTTTACAAGGAGTAGAGTTTATAGCTGTAAATACTGATGCTCAAGATTTAAGACTGAGCCATGCACAAACTAAAATCCAAATGGGATTAAATTTAACAAAAGGATTAGGTGCTGGAGCAAAATTAGATATAGGAGAAGCTGCTGCTGATGAATCCTTAAATGAAATCGTTAATGTTCTTCAAGGGTCTAACATGGTTTTCATAACTGCAGGAATGGGTGGTGGAACCGGAACAGGTGCTGCCCATGTTATTGCTCGTGCTGCTAAAGAATTAAATATATTAACGATTGGAGTTGTTACACTACCTTTCTTATATGAAGGTCCTTCAAGAATGAGAAAAGCAAATCAAGGTCTTGAGGAATTAAGAAAACATGTAGATACTATAATTGTAGTTCCAAATCAAAATTTATTCAAAATTGCAAGTGAACAAACCACATTTGAAGAATCGTTTTTGCTATCTAATGATGTACTAAAGCATGGAGTTCAAAGCATTACTGATCTTATGGTAAGACCTGGATTAATAAATTTAGATTTTGCTGATGTTGAAACAGTTATGAGTTCTATGGGTAAAGCCATGATGGGTACTGGTCAGGCCGAAGGTGAAGGTAGAGCAGTTAAAGCTGCGGAGATGGCTATAAGCAATCCTCTTATAGATGACTACACATTAAAAGGAGCCAAAGGCTTATTAGTAAATATCACTGGTGGAAAGGATCTTAAACTTTTTGAAGTAGATGAAGCTGTTAATAAAGTTAGAGCTGAAGTAGATCCAGAAGCAGAACTAATAATTGGAGCAATTACAGATGAGAGTCTTGATGGTTTAATGCGAGTTTCAATCGTAGCTACTTCTCTGGATGGTCAACAACCTGAGCCAAAATCAGTCATTAATATGGTTCATAGAATACAAAATAGAAATCCTGGATATTCTGATTTTTCTAATACAGGTTCTTCTCAAGCTTTTACATTCTCTAACCAAAACAGCTCAATCATGACTAATGGGGCAAATGCTCTTAAAATAGAAGAAGAGATTAAAGCTGAAACTGAAAGTCAAGCAACATCCGAGACTGATAATTCAGAGGAATTAGTAAGTTCGACAAATATTCCAGAGGAAATAAATACTTTAGAGAATGAATTATCCACAGCTTCCGAGCAGTCTTTTAAAAAAGATGAAAGCAACTCCTCTCCATCAAATGGATTAGAGAATTTTGATTTTGATGAAGAAACACCCGAGCTATTTAATTCTGACGGATCAATTAGTGAAACTGAAGAAGAAACTTCATTATCAACGGAAACAAACACAACAGGAGAGGAAGAAGACGATTTAGAAATTCCAGCATTTTTGAGAAGACAAAAAAATTAATGGTCTTCAAAAAAATAAATGAATGCCACCATAAATCTGGAAAACAAACATTTTCCAGTTCTGCTAAATGAATTAATTAGCATTATTTCCCCTCTTTATGGTGGCACATTTATTGATTGTACTTTTGGTCAAGGTGGATATTCAGAAAAAATTCTAGAAAACGAAAAAAATAATATAATTGCGATAGATCGAGATAGAGATGTTTTAATAAGCGCATCAAAATTTCAGCAAAGATATAAAAGTAGATTTAAGTTTTATAATACTAAATTTTCTCAGTTAAATAATATAAATTTTAAAATTAATAATCTTAAAGGCATAATTTTTGATTTAGGCTATTCTATAGGGCAAATTAAAAATTCTCAAAAAGGCTTATCATTTTTTGATAAGGGAAAACTTAATATGAAAATGGGAATGAATGATTTTTCAGCAAACGATGTCATATCTAGTATGGATGAAAATAATCTTGCAAAAATATTTAAACTATTTGGCGATGAAAGGTATTCAAAAAGAATTGCAAGAGAAATTGTAAAAAAAAGGCAAGATAAAATCATCAAAACGGAAGATTTAGTCCAAATTATAGATAGTGTAAAAAAATATCAAAAAACAAAAATTCATAATTCGACTAAAGTTTTTCAGGCTTTAAGAATTTTAGTAAACAAGGAAATTAGTGAATTAATAAATGCTTTAATAAATTCATTCCATCTAATTCCTGTTGGTGGGATAATTGCTGTAGTTACATTCCATTCAATAGAAGATAAAATTGTTAAATTTTTTTTTAAACACTACTCGGAACAAAAAAATTCCTCAAGATATTTACCTCAAGCAAAAGTTTTAGAGAGTTGCTTTCAACTAATAAATAAAAAACCAATTTTACCGAGTCTTGGTGAGATAAAAGAAAATCCACCTTCAAGATCTGCAAAATTAAGGTATGGAATAAAAACTAATAATAATTGTGACTTTAATGACTTTAGAAAAAAATTTAAAAATCTGACTGATGTAGAGGATCTAAGATAATAATGAAGAAGATATTTTTTTTTATTCCTATAATTTTTTTAATATTTGCAACAACTTTAACTAAAAACTCTACAAAAAAACTTGATAAAGAAATATTTCAATTAAAAGAAAATATTAGCATATTAGAAGATCGTTATGAACTTATCTTGCTTGATTACAGTATTTTAACTTCTCCAAGAAAGCTTATGCATTATCAGCAATTTTACTTTGAAGATAAATTTATACAAAAAAAAATTGAAAATTTGAATACTATTGAAATTTTAAATAACAAATTAAAAATAACTAAAATGGTTAAAATTGATGAGTGAATCAAATCATCATTCCCAAAATTCTTATAAGTACAATGAAAATTTTTCATTTAAAGAAAACAAATCATATTTAAAAATATCCTTTGAGAGAATAGCTTTTATTTTTTTTATTTTTTTTATGCTAGCAATTATTTTTTCATCAAAAGTAATATTATTAAGTATAAAAAAAATTCCCGAAATTCAAAAAACTGCTAAAAAAGACAATTTTAGATCGAGTATTTTAGATAACGAAGGAAATATTTTGGCGAAAAGCGTTCCTATAATTAATTTGGGTATTAATCCTAATTTAGTAATTAACAAGGAAAAATTATTAATTTCTCTTAAATTGATCTTTCCAAATAAAAATTTTGAAAAGGAAATATATGGAAAAAAGTTTTTTTATGTTAAAAAAAAAATAATTCCTAAAAAACTTGAAGAAGTTCTACTTTTAGGAGATAAATCTTTTATACAAGAAGATGGCATAGCAAGGGTTTATCCAAATGGTAATTTATTTAGCCATGTAATTGGACAAATTGATAATGATAATAATGGAATATCGGGAATAGAAAAAACTTTTGACTATGAGTTAACAACTTCAAAAGATCCCTTAAAACTAACACTTGATAAAGATCTACAATATTTAATTAAAGAAGAATTATTAAAATCTGAAGATATATTTAAAAATATTGGAAGTGCTGCAATTTTAATGGATATTAATAATGGTAATATTTTATCAATGGTATCTCTTCCAGACTTTGATCTTAACAAAAGAGAAAAAATAAATGATATAAAATACATTAATAGAGTTACAAAAGGTGTTTATGAATTTGGTTCTGTATTTAAAACATTTACCTTAGCTGCAGGATTGCAGTACAATGTTGTGGAACCAGATACAGAATTCAAAGACCTGAAAAAAAGAATTATATGTGCAGGAAATTCTATATCTGAGTATGACGACAAAATACCATCAGATTTAACCGCTGAAGAGATTTTGATAAGATCAGGAAATATTGGCTCAGTTAGAATAGCTGAAAAAGTTGGTATAGAAAATTACAATGAATTTTTGCAAACTATTGGGATTATTTCAAATTTAGAATTTGATATACAAGAAGTAGGTACAACTCAATTAGGTAGATGGGGAAAATGCAAACTTGCAACAGTTGCATTTGGTCATGGAATTGCAACAACTTTATTACAACTTTCAAAAGCTTATTCAATTATAAGTAATGGAGGATATTCAATATCACCAACATTATTAAAGAAAGAAAAATTGCAAAGACAAAGAATACTTAATGAAAACTTATCCAAAACAATCAACCCCATTCTTAGAAAAATTGTGTCAACAAAAGAAGGAACCGCAGGTTTTGCAAATGTAAGAGGCTATGAAATAGGAGGTAAAACTGGTACAGCTGATCAACCCTCACAAGGTGGTTATTCTAAAAAAAAAGTTAACACTTTTGCCTCAGTTTTTCCAACATCAGATCCCAAATTTGTACTAGCAGTGATGCTGGATGAACCTAAAGCAAACAGAGAATTTGTTTATCATTATAGAGACGATAGATATCCTTATAAAGGTAATTGGAGAAATACAGCAGGATGGACCACGGTTTGGGTAACAGGTCAGATATTGGATAAAATTGGGCCAATTTTAGCCACAAAATATTAAGAGCGTAAATTATGTTACTCAAAGACTACTTTCCAAATCTAAATAAAAAATATCATAAATTAAGTTTTAGAGGGATATCGTTTAATTCTAATGAGATTAAACAGGGATATATTTTTTTTGCATTTAAAGGAAGTAATACAGATGGTAATTTATTTGTAAATAATGCTATTAAAAATGGATCAAAAATAATAATTACTGATAAATTAAAAATAAATGGTTGGAAAAATAATATTTTATTTTTGAAAGTTAAAAATCCAAGAAATCTATTAGCTCAATTTAGTTCAAAAATATTTAATAAAAAACCAAAGAATCTGATAGCAGTCACTGGAACAAATGGAAAATCATCTATTGCAAATTTTTATTTTCAAATTTTAAGTTTAAACAAAGTTAAGGTAGCATCAATTGGAACATTGGGAATAAATGGTATAAATATAAGAAAAAATTTTTTAAATACTACCTTTGATACAATTGAAATAAATAAAATTCTAAAAACATTAAAAGAAAAAAAAATTGAAAATGTTATTTTGGAAGCCTCAAGTCATGGATTAAATCAAAATAGATTAGATGGATTAAAATTTGATATTGGTATTTTTACAAATTTAACAAGGGATCATCTAGATTATCATAAAACTTTTCAAAATTATTTAAATTCAAAGTTGATATTATTTCGAAAATTATTAAAAAAAAAATCTTATGCAATTTATGATGATGAATTAAAAATTTCATCTAATTTAAATAAAATTGTACAAACAAATAAAATTAAAAAATTAACAATAGGAAATTTCAAATCAAATTTAGTAATAATAGATCATAAATTTATAAAAGATGAACAGAAATTGATATTCAAATTTGGTAAACATAAATTTTCTTTTTCAACAAAATTAATTGGTAAAGTCCAAATTAAAAATTTACTAATGGCAATTATGGCTGCAAATAAAAGTAAGATTTCATTAGAAAAAATTTTGAAAATTACTAAAAAAATTAAACCAGTAAATGGAAGATTAGAAAAAATTGGAAGACTTTATAATAATGGCATTGTTATTCTTGATTATGCTCATACACCAGATGCCTTAGAAACCTGCATAAAAAATGTAAAGGAACAGTTTAAATTAAGAAAAATTAACCTTGTATTTGGTTGTGGAGGAGAGAGAGATCGGCCTAAAAGAAAGATAATGGGAAGAATTGCAGATAGATATTGTGATAAAATATATTTAACAGATGACAATCCAAGAAATGAAAGTCCAGAAAAAATAAGAAAGGATATAAAATCTTTCATCTCAAAAAATAAATTAACTGAGATTCCATCAAGAAAAAGTGCAATAAAATCTGCAATTTTAAACATTAAGTCTGACGAGATAGTTATTATTGCTGGAAAAGGGCATGAACTCTATCAAGAATATACTTCTAAAAAATACTTTTCAGATCGAGCTTTTATCCAAAAATTTATCAAGAAAAAAAATCAATTATTAAGCAAGAATTGGAAATCAAATATTATTTCAGAGATAACTAAACAACAAATAGAAAAGAATATAAAGATTAATGAAGCTTCGATTGACTCAAGAAAAACAACAAAAAATAACATTTTTTTTGGCATAAAAGGAAAAAACTTTGATGGAAATAAATTTGTCAATCAAGCTTTTAAAAATGGAGCATCTATTTCGATAAACGAAAATATTCAAAAAAATAAAGCCAAAAATGAAATATGTGTAAAAAACTCATTAAAAACATTTTCAGAAATTGCTAAATTGGTAAGAGTATCTTCTAATATTTCTTCTGTAGCAGTAACAGGGTCTGCTGGCAAAACCTCCTTAAAGGAGATGTTAGGACAAATGATAAGTAAATTATGCAAAACAACTTATTCCAAAAATTCTTTTAATAATAAATATGGAGTGCCTATTTCTTTATTCAATATAAACAATAATGATAATATAGGTATTTTTGAAGTTGGGATGGACAAAAAAGGTGAAATTGATTTTCTCACAAAAAAGATAATTCCAAATGTTGGTGTTATTACAAATATTTCTTATGCACATATTAAAAATTTTAAAAATTTAAAAGGTATAGCTCAAGCTAAATCAGAAATTATAAATAATATTTTAGATGGTGGTTCAATTATTTTAAATGCAGATGATCAATTTTTTAAATTTTTCAAAACTAAATCAATAAAAAAAAAACTAAGGATTATCTCATTTGGAATAAAAAAAAAATCAAATGTTAAGTTAATTAGAATAAAAAAAGAAAAGTTAAATACTATTCTTTTTATAAATCATAATACTAAATTATTAAAATTTATAATCAAAAAACCTCTCGAAAATTATATATTTAATATTTTATCAACACTGGCTGTTATCTCAGTTTACTTTGACATAAACAAATTAGATAAATCTTTTTTTAATGATTATCAGTTTCCTGAGGGGAGGGGAGATATGAATTTAATTAATTTGAAGAAAAAAAAAATTAATCTAATCGATGAAAGTTATAATTCTAATCCTCTGTCTCTCAAATTTGCATTGAGTAAACTAAGTAATTTAAAAACTTATTCTAAAAGAAAAATAATTTTACTAGGAGATATGTTAGAACTAGGAAAATATTCTAAAAAACTTCATATGGAAGTTGCAGATCTTATTAATAAGTCTAAAATTGACAAAGTTTATGTTTATGGAGAAGAAGTTATAGAAACATTTAACAAAATTAGACCACAAAAAAGAGGTAAAATATTAAATTCAAAAAAAGATATCTTAAATTTTATAATAAATGATATTAAGAATGGTGAATTTCTTATGATTAAAGGTTCAAATTCAACTGGATTAAATAAAATAAGTCAAAGCTTAAAAATAGGCAAATTAAATGCTTTTTAGTCTATTTTCGAACCTAGTTGAAATTTTTAGTTTTCTTAATGTTTTTAAATATTTGACCGTAAGAACTGGTCTTTCAATGTTTACTTCAATGATAGTGGTTTTTTTAGTTGGAGGTCCGCTCATTAATTATTTTTCCTCGCATCAAATTCATGATCCAATTAGGGAAGATGGACCAAGTGATCATATAGTAAAAAAAATAGGAACTCCCACAATGGGAGGTCTAATGATATTACTGGGTATTTTCTCTGGTGTTCTTTTATGGGGTGATTTTTCAAATCCCTATAACTGGTTCTTACTCTATATAGTAGGATCATTTGGATTACTTGGATTATATGATGACTATAAAAAAATCAAAAAAAATAATTCAAAAGGCATAAGCTCAAAAATTAAGATTTTAATTCAAATTATTTTAGCTTTAGGCGGGATTATAATTCTTTATGCATATAGCGGATCTAATGAACTTGAAAACTTATATTTTCCATTTTTCAAAAATTTAATAATTAACTTAGGATGGTTTTTTATACCATTTTATTTATTTGTTATTGTGGGGTCTTCAAATGCAGTAAATTTAACTGATGGACTAGATGGTTTAGCTACAGTTCCAGTAATTTTGGTTGCTGCATGTTTTGCTTTCATAAGTTATGTAACAGGAAATATAGTATTTTCAGGATATTTACAAATTACATATATAGAGGGAGTAGGTGAAGCTTCTATTTTTTGTGGAGCAATAATAGGGTCTTGTCTAGGTTTTTTATGGTTTAATGCGCCACCAGCTAAAATATTTATGGGGGATACAGGGTCTTTGGCCTTAGGAGGGTCATTAGGAGCGGTGGGTATTATTACTAAACATGAAATTGTTCTGGCAATTACTGGTGGATTGTTTGTTCTAGAAGCTATTTCTGTAATTGCACAAGTGATATCATTCAAACTTACAGGCAAAAGAATATTTAAAATGGCACCAATACATCACCATTTTGAAAAAAAAGGATGGCCAGAGTCAACTGTGGTTATTAGATTTTGGATCATATCAATTATCTTGGCAATGATAGGACTAGCAACATTAAAACTAAGATAATGAATGATAGGCAAATATATTTTTGGAATAAAAAAATTTTAATTTATGGTTTAGGCAAGTCTGGAATTGCTTGTTATAATTTTCTAAAAATAAATAATATTTGTGCAATATTTGACGATAACAAAGCAAATATCCCTAATAAATTTAAAAAAAGATTAATTAACACTCATAAGTTATTATCTAAACGATTTGATTTCATTGTTTTAAGTCCAGGGATTGATATCAAAAAATGTAAAATTTCTTCTTATTTAGACAAAAATAGGTCTAAAATTATTACTGAACTTGATATATTTGAAATTTGTTACCCAAAAATAAAGAAAATCACAATTACTGGAACAAATGGTAAATCGACTACATCTAAATTGCTCTACGATACCTTAAAAGCAAATAAAATGGATGCGAGATTAACTGGTAATATTGGATATCCAATATTAGCAGAAAAAAATATTAAGAATAGTACAATTTTTGTAATTGAAGCATCTTCTTATCAACTTGAGTATAGCAAATTTTTTAAGTCAAAATTTTCATTGATACTTAATTTAAATCCAGACCATCTAGAAAGACATTTAACCTTTAAAAACTATGCTGAGGCCAAATTCAAAATTGTAAAGTCACAAAATAAAAATGACTATACTTTTATAGATGATGAAAGTAATTTTTTAAATACATTAGTGAAAAAGAATAAAATAAAGTCCAAAGTAATAAAAATAAATTATTTAAAATATAAAAAATATGTAAAACAAATAGATAATATTTATTTTAAAAATTCAAGTAACAAAAAAAATCTTTTTTTTGTTTTAGCTGTCGCTGAAATTTTAAGGGTAAATTTAAAATTAGTAATAAATAGTGCCAATAAATTTAAAGAGTTAAATTATAGACAACAAATAATTCATAGATCAAAAAATTTACTAATCATTAATGATTCCAAGTCTACAAGTTTTTCGTCAACAGTTCCCTTGCTTGAAAGCCATAAAAATATTTATTGGATACTGGGAGGTCTTGCTAAAAAAGGAGATAAACTTAAATTAAAAAAAAAATATTTTTCAGGTATTCAAGCATACGTTTATGGGAAAGATAGACATTTATTAATTAATTCTTTATCAAATAAAATTTCTTATAAAAGTTCATCCACTCTTAAAGAGGTTATGAAAAATTTAATTAAACGTGTCAAAGAAGATAATAAGAAAAAAGTAATTCTTTTTAGTCCTGCTGCTGCATCTTTTGATCAATTTAAAAATTTTGATGAAAGAGGGAAATATTTTAATAATCAGACTAAATTTATGATTAAAAAATTAAAATATGATTAATTATTTTGATAACTTTTATGATTGGTGGAAGAATGTAGATAAATTTTTATTATTTTTAATTTTAAGCTTATTTTTATTGGGTCTTTTTTTTTCATTAGTCTCTACTTCATTAATAGCTTCAGACAAGTTAGATACAAAATCATATTATTTTTTTTTTAAACACTCAGCCTACATAACATTAGCAATTTCGATATTGATATTTTTTTCATTTTTAAATCAAAACATTTTAAAAAAGTTTTCGTTAATTTTATTTTTGATAACATTTTTAAGCCTAATGTTGGTTCCATTTCTTGGTATTGAGGTAAAAGGATCAAAAAGATGGTTAGATTTGCTTTTTTTACCTAGATTTCAACCTATTGAGATTGTTAAGCCCTTTTTTATAGTAACGTTATCTTTAATGCTGACTATTCAAAACAGGCAGTTATATTTTAAATACTTTTTAAGTACTTTATTTCTTCTCCCCATATTAATGTTGCTTGTATATCAACCTGATATTGGGCAAACACTTTTAATAGCAATGGTATGGTTAGCATTAATTTTTGTATCTGGCATTAATATATTTGTATTTTCAATATTTTTCTTTTTAGTTGGGTCTGTTATTAGTTATTTGATAATATATATTCCAAAATTTGAATACATAAAAATCAGACTTCTAGCTTTTTTGGACTCAAGCTCTAGTAACAATTATCAAGCCGAAAAAGCAAGCGATGCAATTATAAATGGAGGTTTTTTTGGAAAAGGTATTGGAGAAGGAACTCTTAATTCACGAGTGCCAGAAGCACATACAGACTACATAGTTTCAGTGATATCAGAGGAATTTGGTGCAATAATAGTTATTGGAATATTATTTTTGTATCTAATTTTTTCATACAGGGTAATTCAAAAAATTAATTTTTTAGATGAAGACTTATCAAAGCTTATTTTAATTGGATGTGTTTCTTTAATATTGTTACAAACTTTTATACACGTAGGTGTTAATATAAGAATACTCCCAACTACAGGTATGACTTTACCGTTTCTAAGCTATGGTGGGTCTTCAATAATTAGCACAGCGATAATATCTGGATTAATTTTAAATTTAACAAAAAGAAAATTAGATTGAAATAATGAAAAAAATACTTATTACAACTGGTGGTTCAGGTGGACATGTAATCCCATCGTTAAGCATATATGATATTTTAAAAGATGATTTTGAGTTACATATTGCTACAGATTTAAGAGGTTCAAAATACATAGATAATACTAAATATAATTATTCATTAATAGATGTACCAAATCCATTCTCTAACTTGTTATTACTTCCATACAACATAATAAAATTTTGTATTTCAATAATAGAATCTTATAGATACATAAAATTAAATAATTTTAACATTTTAATTAGTACCGGAGGCTATATGTCTCTACCATTATGTTTAGCTTCAAAATTATTAAATATAAAAATTTATGTTTTTGAACCAAATTCTGTTTTAGGAAGAGCAAATAAATTAGTACTTAGTTTTGCCAAAAAAATTATTTGTTATGATAGAAATTTAAGGGGCATCTCTAAAAAATTATTAAATAAAATTTATGTAGTAAAACCATTACTTAGAAAAGAAATATACAAATATCAAAAAAATGAAAAAAAAGTTCTTGATGATCAAAAGAAAATACTAATTATTGGAGGAAGTCAGGGAGCAAAATTTTTTGATGAATTTATTTCTAAGATTATTATAAGACTGTCAAAATCACAAAATATCCAAGTTCTTCAACAAGTAATCGATCCTATTTCAAAACAAAATATTAAAGATTTGTATCAAAAAAAACATATAAAACATGAATTATTTGCCTTTGACGATAAATTATTAGTTAAAGCTGTAAATTATGACCTAGCTATTACACGATCTGGTGCATCTGCGATTTCAGAATTAGCTTATTTAAATATTCCATTTTTGGCAATTCCATTTCCGTATGCTAAAGATAATCATCAATATTACAATGCAGAATTTTATGAAAAAAATAAATGTTGTTGGCTAATTATGCAAAAAGATATTGATGAAAATAACTTTTTAAATTTGATGCTTAAAATATTTAAAGATCAAAATGAATACTTCTCTAAAAAAAAAAATTTATTTTTACTTACTCAAGAAAACACATGGGAAAAAAATAAATCCAAACTAATTGAACTTATAAATGAAAATTGATTTAGGAAAAAACGAACTAATTCATTTTGTTGGTATTGGAGGAATAGGCATGAGTGGTCTGGCAATGATTATGAACGGGTTAGGCTATAAAGTTCAAGGTAGTGATATTGTAGGTAATCGAAATATTGAGAGATTACGTAAAAAAAAAATCCAGGTATTCATAAATCATAAAAAAGAGAATATGAAAAAAACTACTATGCTAGTAATTTCTTCAGCAATTAAAAAAAATAACCCTGAGGTAGCAGAAGCAATGAAAAAAAACTTACCAGTTTATACAAGAGGAGATATGTTAGGTCATATAGTATCCTTTATGAGAAACGTTGTTGTAACCGGTTCGCATGGAAAAACAACAACAACATCATTAGTGTCTAGTATTTTTACGGCAGGTAATTTAGATCCAACTATAATTAATGGGGGTGTATTAAACTCATTTGGTAATTCTGCAAAATTGGGAAAAAGTAACTGGTGCGTTACCGAGTCTGATGAGTCAGATGGAAGTTTTTTAAAAATTCCCTTTACATATTCTATTGCCACTAATCTAGACTCTGAGCATTTAGATTTTTATAAAAATATAAATAATCTTAAAAAAAGTTTTTTAAAATTTATTGAAAAAATACCATCTGTTGGTAAAGGATTTATTTGTAATGATGATAAAAATCTTAAAAAAATTCTTAAAAAATCAAAAAATAAAAATTTTTACTCATATGGTCGAGACAAAAAGTCAAATTTTCAAATCGTAAATGTAAAGCAAAATTCTAATTTTTCTATTTTCGATATTAAAATAAACATACCAAGCAAAAAAAAAATAATTAAAGGAATAAAACTTCCAATGATTGGTATTCATAATATTCTGAATGCAACTGCTGCAGTTGCATTAGCATTTACAATTGGCCTTCCTGAAAAGTATATTAAACTTGGGTTATATAATTTTAAAGGAGTTCAGAGAAGGTTTTCTCATTTATTTGATTATAAAAGTGTAAGTTTTTATGATGATTATGCTCACCACCCTACAGAAATAAGTTCAGTTTTAAGTGGTGTTAAAAATGTTTATAAAAACAAAGAAATTGTATGTGTTTTTCAACCTCATAGAGTTTCAAGGTTAATGAATCTTAAAAAAGAATTCTCTAAATGTTTTAAAATGGCTGATACAGTTTTATTATGTCCCATATATACCGCAAATGAAAAGTTAAGACTTAGTTTTACGTATAATTCATTTGCTAATTTGATAATAAAAAATTCAAACATAAGGTTAATACATGTTGAAAATGAGATTCAATTAAAACAATTTGTAAAACAGAATTCTTTTGGAGATAAGATTTATATAGGTATGGGCGCAGGGTCTATATCGAACTGGATGAAAAATTTGAAAAATATTTTTTAATGGAAATTGAAGATATAAAAAAATCAGTATTATCGCTAGATGGAGATATTTTTTTTGATCAGAGTATAAAAAATCTTAATTGGTTTAATATCGGAGGAAAAACAAAAGTTTTTTTTAGACCAAACTCATTAAAAGGTCTAAGAGAATATTTAAAATTATATTCTTCACGTGGTAAAATATTTATTTTAGGAAATGGATCAAACGTATTATTTAGAGATGAAACATATCAAGGTACAGTAATTAAGTTAGGAAAAAGTTTTTCCAATATTTCTTTACTAGATAAAACAACTATTATTGCTGGAACTGCTGTTTCCCAAAAAAAAGTTTCCGAATTTGCAAAAAATAATAATATTTCAGGATTAGAATTTTTGTCGTGTATCCCAGGTTCTGTAGGAGGTGGTATTAGGATGAACTCTGGATGTTTTGAAAAAGAATTTAAAGATATTCTTATTTCCATTCAATTAGTTGATTTTAAAGGTGTTGTAAGAAGTATACCTGCAAATAAAATCAATTTTAATTATAGATCAATAGAATTACCTAAAGATATAATATTTTTGAGTGCCACTTTTAAAGGAAAAGAAAAAAATAAATCAGATGTAGAAATTTTAATGAATAAGTTGAATAAAAAAAAAAAAGCATCCCAACCTACAAAAATAAAAACTGGTGGTAGTACTTTCAAAAATCCAATTGGACAAACCGATAAAAAAGTTTGGGAACTTATTAGATCTAGCATTCCTAATGAAGTTAACTATGGAGATGCAATTATCTCTGAAAAACATGCTAATTTTTTTGTGAATCGAAAAAATGCAAAATTTATAGATATGAAGTCTTTAATTAATTTTGTTAAACAGGAAGTTAAAGATAAAACAGGAATAAATCTTGAACTTGAAATTGTGTTAGTTGAATAATGAAAAAAATTTTCATATTAGCTGGAGGATATTCAAATGAGAGAGAAATAAGCTTAATAACTGCCAAAAGTGTAATTAAAGAATTAAAAAAAAACTCTAAATATAATCTTTTATTAACAGAGCCAGACGGAAATTTTGTTCATAAATTAAGAAAATTTAAGCCAGATTTAGTATTGAATCTTTTACACGGTAGATATGGTGAAGATGGATACATTCAATCAATATTAGAGTCAGAGAAAGTCAAATATACTCACTCCGGAGTCCTTTCTTCATCTATTGCAATCGATAAAGAAATATCGAAAAAAATTTTTAGAAATAATAATATTTTAACACCTCCATCATTTAAACTAATTTTTAAGAAAAATTTCAATTTTAAAAAAATAATTGACAAAATTGATAAAAAGTTAAGATTTCCAGTTGTACTTAAGCCAATTAATGAAGGTTCTAGTGTAGGAGTATACATAACAAGTAAAAAGAATTTAAAACTAAATATTTGTAAATTAGAAAAATTTAAAGAAATATTAATTGAGAAATATATTCCTGGAAGAGAAATTCAAGCTGCTATTCTGGGAAATAAAAAATTGGGTATAATAGAGTTAAAGCCTAAAAGGAAATTTTATGACTATGAAGCTAAATATAGTGCAAGCGCCAAAACCCAGCATATTATCCCAGTAAATATAACCAAAAAAAATTTTGAAAAAGTTAATATGATAGCCATGAAAGCACATAAACTATTAAAATGTAGAGGCGTATCAAGGTCAGATTTCAGATTTTACAAAAATAAATTTTATTTATTAGAACTAAATACGCAGCCTGGTATGACCGCATTATCTTTAGTTCCTGAAATTGCAAGATATAAAAAAATTAGCTTTATGCAACTTATAGAAGAAATAATTAGAGATGCTTCAATCAATAAATAAATATAAACTATATCTTTACATATTTTTTTTTATTTTTTTAACTTCAATATTCAATTTGAATATTTTTGAACACTATCAAAATAAATTTAATTTAAAAAAAATTAATATAAATGGCTTGAATTATAATGAGAAGAAAATAGTTATGTTTGAATTAAGTAATTTCAAAAATAGTAATATTTTTAATTTGAGTAAAGAAGATGTTCTAGGAAAATTAAACAAATTTAACTTTTTGGAAAAAATTTATGTACAGAAAATCATGCCATCCTCTATAAATATTAATTTATCTAAAACACCCATCCTTGGAAAAACAATAATAAATGGAGTGGAATATTTCATTGGTAAAAACGGAAAATTAATTAATTCATCTGAAATCTTTGAAATAAACGAAGCGCCTCAAGTATTTGGAGAATTTGAAATAGAAGATTTTTTAAATCTATATGATTTTTTAAACAATCATCATCTAGAAGTAGGTAATGTTAAAAAATATTTTTTTTTTAAAAATAAAAGATGGGATTTACTTTTTTCGCACGGTCTGATGTTAAAACTTCCTTCTAAAAAAGTTGATGATGCACTTAAAATCTATAACAAATTATTAAACAATGATAGTTTAACAAACGTTAAAGTTGTTGATCTTAGAATCGCCAATCAAATTATATTAACAAATAATAATGAGTAATTTTGAAGCAATATTAGATTACGGATCTAAAAATTTACGATTAGGTGTATTTGATAAAAGAGCAAAAAATTTATATTTTTCAAAAGCTGAAGTTAGCAATACTTTAGAAAATAAAAGTTTAGAATTAACATTAAATAAAATAATAAAGGATGCAGAAAAATATTTATCAATACATCTAGTAGATATAAATGTTTTATATGACACTTCCAAATATAATTTTATTGAAATTTCTATTAAAAAAACTTTTGATCAACCCACTTCAATAAAATTACAATATAAGAATTTATTAGAGGAGGCTAATTTTATAGTTTCAGAAAATAATTTTAAAAATAAAATTATACATACCATAGTAAATAATATTGTTGTAGATGGTAATAAGAAATTAGAAATTATATCTGAGGATATAAAAATTAATTCTCTAATATTAGAAATAAAATTTATCTGTCTTAATAAATCATTAATAAATGAAATTTCAGATAAATTTAAAAAAAATAATTTAAAAATTTTAAATTTATATTGTACAAGTTATCTTAAAACTATCTTTTATAATAAAAATTTAGAAACTAGAAATAATAATCTATTTTTAGATATTGGTTTTGATCGAACAACTGCCTTGTTCTTTAATAATTCTAAATTTCAATTTTTTAATTGTATTCCTGTGGGTGGCAACAGTATTACAAAAGATATTTCAAAAGTTCTAAAATTAAGTAATAATTATTCAGAATATCTAAAAATTAATTTTAATTCTGGGCAAAAAAATCACTCTTCATACGAAAATTTTTCTGATAATATAAATTTATCTAAAGAAATTTTAAAAAATAATATTTCAATAGATTTGGTGAAACAAATCATAGAAGCAAGAATAGATGAAATTATTGAACTTGCAGCATTCCAAAATAATTATTTTAAAAAAATAAATAACTTTGAAAAATTAAATTTAATTTTTATTGGTAATGGGTCAAAGGTATTATCTAATAATGTAAATCTCGACTCCAAAAAAACCTTTTCGAAATTAATTTTTTTTGATGAAAATGAATCGATAATTTGCGATGCAGGTATTCATTACCACAAAAGCGCCGAAAGGTTGCAGATGCAGACAAGAAAAAGACCCAAGAAAATAGGTTTTTTTGAGTATTTTTTCAATCTCTTTTCTAAATAATTGTATTTTCTTGTAATATTACTTGAATACTAAATTTACCTTCATTTTTATATACTTAATTCATGTCTGTGTTATCTCAATCAACAATAGCAAAAAAATTATCATTTTCAGGTGTTGGAATTCATACAGGTAAAGCAGTTAATGTAAATATTTTACCTTCACCACCTAATTCAGGGATAATATTTAAAAGAATAGATCTAAAGGAAAGAAATATTGTAATTCCTAATTTTGAAAATGTAAGTGAAGCTACTCTTTGCACAACTTTAAGCAATCAATTTGGTGTAAAAGTTTCAACTATCGAACATCTAATGGGTGCATTTTTAGGTTTAGGAATCGATAACGCCGTTGTAGAACTAGACTCACAAGAATTACCAATTCTTGATGGATCTGCTAAAAATTTTGTAAATATGCTGAAAGAAATAGGGCTTAAAAATAGCGATGTTCCAATAAAATTAATAAAAATTAATAATCATGTCGAGTTTGAAGAAGAAAATAAGTATATATCAATCGATAAGTCAAATACTACTTTAGAAATAGAATTTGAAATTAATTATAAAAATAAATTTATAAAGGACCAGAGAAATAAAGTAAATGTTTTTGAAGATAATTTAGATGATATTTTTAATTCTAGAACCTTTTGTCTTTATGAAGATATAGAGAAACTTAAGAAAGTTGGATTAGGAAAAGGAGGGTCACTAGATAATGCCATTGTCGTAAAAGACGATAGAATTCTTAATGAAAACGGCTTGAGAAACAAGAATGAATTTGTAAATCATAAAATACTTGATTGCATGGGTGATCTATATTTAGTTGGTTATAGATTAATTGGATCAATTAAATGTAAACATGGGGGCCACAGTTTGACAAATAAATTATTGAGAAAAGTATTTAGTGACCACAGAAACTACTCTTTGTTAGAAATTAAAGGAAAAAGCCTACCTCATTCACTAATAAATAATCGACACGATTTAAAATCTATTGCTTAAAAATTAGAATTTTAAAAATATTCTGTTAAAATTCTATAATGAAATTCTATAATTTTTTAATTTTATTTGTTTTTATATTTGGCCTAATTTCTTGTTCAGAAAAAAAGGAAAAAATCTCATTGATTAAAGAAGATAACTTAGAAATGCAGATGATCGATGCTTATAACGAAGGATTAAAAGAATTTAATAGGGGAGATATTTTTTTTGCTGCTAAAAAATTTAATGAAGTAGAGCTACTTTACCCACAATCAGTTTGGGCGCCTAGATCAAATTTAATGGCAGCTTATGGATATTATTCACAGTTATACTTTGCTGATGCAATAAATGAGTTAGAAAGATTTGTGAGCAAATATAAAAACCACCCAGATATTGATTATGCATACTATTTGTTAGCAGTAAGTCATTATAATCAAATTGTAGATGAAAAAAAAGATCTTGGTGAAATAGTAAAAGCCAAATCTTATTTTACATTATTAGTTAAAGAATATCCAAATACTGATTTTGCAGAAGATGCAAAATACAAACTTGAATTAATTCATGAAATACTGGCATATAAAGAGCTCTACATTGCAAACTATTATTTGGATAAAGAAAAATGGATACCAGCAATGAACAGGTATAAAAAAATCGTAAATCAATATGACACAACTATTTTCATCGAAGAAGCTTTGTATAGGTTGGTAGAATTAAATTATAAATTAGGACTTTTAGATGAAGCCAAAAAATATACAGTCTTACTTGGATATAATTATCGATCCAGTCAATGGTATGAAAGATCTTATAAAATTATAAATGCAAAATATAAAAAACCTGAGATATCGAAAGATCTTAAAAATCAAAAATCTTTACTAAAAAAAATAAAAGATTTGTTTGAATAATATAATCAAATGAAAAAGTCTGAAATAAGAAAATATTATGAAAATAAAATAAAAGAGCTTGAAAAACATAATAAACTTTATTTTGAACTTAGCTCACCAAAAGTTACAGACAAATATTATGACCAACTTAAGAAAGAAATATTAGATTTAGAAAATAAATATTATTATTTAAAAAATATTTCATCTCCGTCTAATTCCTTAGGCTATGCGCCGTCCAAAAATTTTATCAAATCAAAACATAGGGTCAAAATGCTTTCCTTATCTAATGCTTTTGATAAGGATGATTTAGAAAACTTTGAAAAAAAAATATTCAATTATTTAAGTCAAAAAACTGAATTAGAATATAGTGTTGAGCCAAAAATAGACGGTATATCAGCTTCCTTAACTTACAAAAATGGTGAATTAGTTTTAGGTACATCAAGAGGAGATGGAACTAATGGAGAGGTTATAACAAGTAATTTAAAAACAATTAAAGATATACCTCACAAAATAAATGATAAAGATTTCCCAAGAGATATAGATATTAGAGGAGAAGTTTTTATAAAAAAAAATGATTTCATCAAATTTAAAAATGATTTTGCAAATCCAAGAAATGCTGCATCGGGCTCACTAAGACAAAAAAATGCTGAAGAAACTAAAAAAATTCCACTAAATTTTATAGCATACACTTACGGTTATTTTGAAAGTAATAAAATTAAAAAACAATCAGATTTTTTAAGTTCATTAAAAAAATGGGGTTTTAAAATTAGTGAATACAACAAAATTTTAAAAAGCATTAATGATTTAGAGAATTTTCACAGAAAATTTGAAAATGATAGGTTTGATTTAGAATATGATGTAGATGGTCTAGTTTATAAAATTAATAGCTTAGAACTTCAAAAAAGATTAGGATTTACTGCTAATTCTCCAAGATGGGCTATAGCTCACAAATTTTCAGCAGATAGCGCATTTTCTAAAATAACAGACATTAATATTCAAGTCGGTAGAACAGGTGCATTAACGCCAGTAGCAAGAATAAAACCAGTAAATATTGGTGGCGTAGTGGTTTCAAATGCAACACTCCATAATGAAGACGAAATAATCAGAAAAGATATACGACTTGGTGATACTGTAAAAGTAGAGAGAGCAGGTGATGTTATTCCTCATGTTGTTTTTGTTGATCTGAAAAAAAGAGAAAAAAAATCCAAAAAGTTTATTTTTCCTAATAATTGTCCTTCTTGTGGTTCAGAAACAATAAAAGAATTTAATAATACAACAAAAAAATATGATGCTGTAAGAAGATGTACAAATGAAGGTTATGATTGTGAAAAAATTGTAATTGAAAAAATTAAACACTTTATTTCTAAAGATGCAATGAATATTGATGGCCTTGGAAAAAAAGTTGTCGAAAATTTTTGGGATCTTAATTTAATTAGATACCCGCAAGATATATATAATTTAGATTATAATAAAATATTAAATTTAGAAGGATGGGGAGATCTATCAGTTTCAAACTTAAAATACTCTATAGATCAATCAAAAAAAGTTCCTTTAGATAAATTTTTGTATGCTATCGGGATAAGACATATTGGAATAGAAAATGCAAAACTTTTAGCAGAACATGTAAAGTCTATAAAAAATTTTATAAGTTTAGTAAATAAAAATAAATTGAATGAATTTTTAAATATAGATGGAATTGGTGAAACTCAAATAAATTCCTTAAAAAAGTTTTTTGAAAATAAATCGAATTATAAAATAATTGAAAAATTATCTTCCATTTTAAATATTTCTGATCTTAAATTAAATAAAGATGGAAAACTTTTTAATAATACATTTATGTTCACTGGAAAATTATCAAATATGAGTAGAGCTGAAGCAAAATCTTTAATTGAAGAGAATTCAGGATCTGTTGTAAGCTCAGTTAATAAGAAATTGAAATATTTAATAATTGGTGAAAAGCCAACAAATCGTAAGATACAACAAGCTAAAGAATTAGGAATAAAAATTTTATCTCAAAGAGAATGGCTTAATTTACTAGATTAGGCTAGCTAACCATTTTTTCTCATTTTTATTTAAAAATGGTGAAATATTATTGTAAACATCAAAGTGATATTTAAATAAATAATTCTTTTCCGTTTTATTGAGCATTTTATAATTAATTAGGTCTTTATCGATTGGTGCCATTGTTAAATTTTCAAATAAAAGCCTAGATTTGATTTTTTTAATAAAAACTAAATTTTCAATTCTTATTCCAAATTCATTTTTTTTATAAAATCCAGGTTCATTACTTAAAATCATTCCCTCTTTTAATTGTACGTAATTATTTTTTGATATTCCTTGTGGCCCTTCATGAACATTCAGAAATGCTCCAACTCCATGACCAGTTCCATGACGATAATCGAGACCAATTGAATTGAGGCTTTTTCTTGCAATTTTATCAATATTATGGCCATTCTTCTCTTTTTTTATATTTGATAATACAACTGCAATATGACCCTTTAAAACTCTTGTAAATATATCTTTCACATTTTTTGGGGCATTAGAAAAACATATAGTTCTTGTTACATCTGTAGTTCCCCATTTATATTGACCACCAGAATCAAGTAATAGTAAATCATCTTTTTTTAACTTTCTGTTTGAAAATTTATCAGATCTATAATGAATGACTGCTCCATTTGGCCCAGATCCAGCAATTGTATCAAAGCTTGGGTACAAATAGTTTTTTCTACTTTTTCTAAAACTCTCCAATTTTCTTTCAATAGATGTCTCTGTAAAATTATTTATTTTAATATTTTTAATCCAATATAAGAATTTTGTTAAAGCAACCCCATCTTCAATATGTGCATTAACCATATTCTTAATCTCAATTTTATTTTTTAAAGATTTTAAATTATAAATGGGATCTTCACGGTTGATTATCTTAAATTTATAACTTATTAAGCTTTCTTCAAAAATTGAACAAGTTTTACCATCAATACAAAAATTTCCATTTTTTAATCTGACTAAACAATTAAAAATTTTATTTTCTTCAAAAAAATATATTTTCAATTTTCGAAGACTTATTTTTATTTTATTAATTTTTTTTTGATTTGAAAAAAAATAGATTTTTCTATCTTTTGTTATGATCATTTTACAATTAGCAACAGGAGAATTTGGAAGATCTTTACCTCTGATGTTTAGAAGCCAACAAATATTTTCACCTGAACTAATAAATATATAATCAATTTTCTTTTTTTTCATATTTTGAATTAATCTATTTATTTTTCTATTTACAGTTTCACCCGCTACAACAGGATCTAAGCTAAAAAATGGATAATCACTTTGAGTCTTATTTTTATTTTCAAATTTAATATTTAAAGGAACTAAGTTGTAATTTTCTCCAAAATATTTGTTTAGAGTTGACCAAGTAAAAAGATCAGGATCGTATCCAATTTTAATTTGCTGCTTTAAAATATCTTTAGGCCATACATATGGAATTTCACAAATTTTAAATTTTTTACCTGACTCTTTTTCTGCTTGAATAGTATATCTACCATCAACAAATAAATATTTTTTATTTTTCAAAAAAATTGCAAAGCCTGCAGAACCTGAGAATTTTGTAATCGATTTTAGATTATTTAATTTAGAATATTCAGTAAAATAATTATCATTTTTTGGTAAAATATATCCATCTAAATTATTTGAAAAAATAATATTTTTTATTTCAGCACTCATTTTAACTTTTTTTGATATCGTATCCAACCAGGACTCCTGATTTCACTATCACTATCGAAATCTATATCTTGGTTAAATTCAAAATCTTCCTCTTTTTCATCTACAAAATTATTATTCTTTTTAATATATTCATCTGGTAGCTCATCCACAAACCTTGATGCCATACTGTCTATCCAGTCTCCTTGATAAAATCTATTCATAGAAAATGATATTTTAGCAAGCTTTTTTGCCCTAGTAATCGCAACATAAGCCAATCTTCTCTCCTCCTCTAAACCACTTTCACCTTTTTCTTCAATACTTTTTTGATGTGGAAATAAACCTTCTTCCCAACCGGGTAAGAACACGACATCAAATTCTAAGCCCTTAGATGCGTGTATTGTCATCAAATTGACTTTTTCACTCTGCCAATCTTGGTCTAAGGAGGTTGCAAGAGCGACATGTTCTAAAAAACTCTCTAAATTATCAAATTCTTTCATTGCATTTAATAATTCTTTTATATTTTCTAATCTATTTTCATTTTCCAAATCTTTCTTATTTTTAAGCATTTCACTATATCCAGACTCATCTAGAATTGTTTGTAATAGCTTATTGTGATTTATTTTATTCCTTAAATCATTTCTCCATTTAGCTAAAAGATTTAGAAGAGAATTTAAACCTAATTTTGTTTTGGGTTTAATTTTGTTTTGTTCAATTAAATGTTTTGAAGCAACTTCTAATGAGCATTTATTTAATTTTGCAAAATTATTAATAGCTTTTACAGTAGTATCCCCAATAGATCTTTTTGGAACATTTAAAATTCTCTCAAAGGCTAAGTCATCCTGGGGTTGAAAAACTGTTTTTAGATATGCAACACAATCCTTAACTTCAGCTCTTTCATAAAATTTAATACCACCAATAATTCTATATGGAACACCAATTTTTAAAAACCTTTCCTCAAATTCTCTAGTTTGAAAAATAGCTCTTACTAGAATTGCAACTTCATTAAATGAAAATTTATTTTTCAAATCTTCAATATTAGAACCAATTTCAGTTGCTTCATCTTTTACATTTCTAAAACAGTTTAAAGTCACAAGTTCACCATCTTCTTGATCTGTAAAAAGTTTTTTTCCAACTCTATTTTGATTATTTTCGATAATATTTGATGCTACATTTAAAATATTTTGAGTGGATCTATAATTTTTTTCTAATCTTATTATTTTTGTATTTTCATAAACATTTTCAAATTGAAGAAAATTTTTAATTTCTGCCCCCCTCCAACTATATATTGACTGATCATCATCTCCCACACAGCAAATATTTTGATTATGTTTTGCTAAATATTTAAGCCATTCGCTTTGAATAAAGTTAGTGTCCTGATATTCATCAACTAAAATATATTTAAACCTTTTTGAATACATTTTTGATATATCACTGTGTTTTTCAAAAATTTTAACAGTATGAAGTATTAAGTCACTGAAATCAGCAGCATTTAAATCTATTAATTTTTGCTGATAAATTTTATAAATTCCAAGAAAACTTTTTTCTAATATGTCTTTACGTTTAAGCACAACTTCTTCAGGATAAAACCCTTTATTCTTCCATTTATCAATGACTGCTAAAATATATTTTGGGGATATTTTTTTTGTATCTATATTTTCAGATTTACAAATATTTTTTATTAATCTTACCTGGTCATCTTGATCAATAATGGAAAAATTAGATTTTAATCCAGCTGCTTCTGCATGTTTTCTTAATATTTTCGCACTAATTGAATGAAAAGTCCCTAACCATGGAAGACCAGTTGCCTCTTTTCTTAAGAATTTAGAAACTCTTAATTGCATTTCTTTTGCAGCTTTGTTTGTAAATGTTACTGCTAATACCTGATCAGGAAATGCCTTATGTTGTTTAACAATATGGGCAATTCTAGCTGTAAGAACTCTGGTTTTTCCTGAGCCTGCTCCTGCAACGATCAAAAGAGGTCCGTTTAAATGCAGAACAGCTTCCTCCTGACTTTCATTAAGGTTTGTTAAATAATCCAAATTCATCGTTTATTTTTTTTCATTTTAAGCGATATTGGATTAATGATTAAAAAATTGAAAGTTACAATATTTGCTAAGTTCATTTTTATACTAATTGCATTGTGTTTTTTATTTGGCATTTATTTATCAATACCAGTTTTATTTAATTATAAAAGTATAGAAAACATCATTGAAAGTAAGTTTTCTTCTGATTTTAATATTAACTTAAATATAAATGGTGACATAAAGTATCAATTACTTCCAAAGCCCCATTTATTAATTAGTGATTCATCATTATCAATAGATGAAAACAATAATGAAAGTATTTCATTTGATATTAAAAACTTAAAAGTTTTTATTAGCTCTAATAGTTTATATCCAAAATCTAAAATTAATTTTGAAAAATTTGAAATAATAAATACAAATTTTTTAATAAAAAAAAAAGAATATAATATTTTAAGAAAATATTTTCATAATAGTGAAAGTAAACCATTTAATATAAAAAAAAGTAAAGTATTTATAATAGATGAAAATGATGAGACTTTAATTATATCCCCAATAGAAAAAATTAATTTTACCACATCTCGAAAAGATGATTTCAAAAAATTAAATATCAAAGGTAATGTGTTTGATTTAAATTTTAAATCATTTTGGAAAAAAAAACATAATTCTCAATTGAATTCACAGATAGAAATAGATTTTAAAGAACCAAATATTCTGATAAAAAATCAATTAAACTATGACAATAATTCTAGTTTTAATGGTGCAACTTCATTCAACTTTCTAAATCAGAATGTTGAAATAGGATACCAATTAAAAAATAATATTATTTCTTTAAAATCTCCAGAAAATAATAATGATATCAAAATAAATTCAACAATTGAGTTATCACCTTTTTATCTCAATTCGAATATTACTTTGAATAAGCTAAATCTAAATTTTGTGGTAGATGAATTAGTGTTTTCTATATTAAACTTAAAACCTGATTTATTAGGTAATGTAAATGGAAATATCAAATTAATTTTAAATAATGTCCAGCATGAACTTATAAGAAGTGGTAACATAAGTTTAAATATAAGCCAAAAAACTATTAAATTAAGTGAAGTTTTATTCAATATTGGTGAAATTGGTCAAATTAAAACTGAAATAAAATACAAAGAAGAAAGTGGTGATTTAATATTTCATTCATCAAGTTCTTTACAAATAAAAAATAAAAAAGAGTTTGCTAAAAAATTTCAAGTAAAGTTAGACAAAGTGAAGGATATGAATGTGATTTATTTTAAAATTGAGAAAAATATTAGTACCGGAATAACATCAATATTTGATATAAAAATTAATCAAACAGCGTATAAAGATAAAAAAAGTGATAAGACTAGATATAACATTAGGAATTCTCAAGAGCTTAAATCATTAGTTAAAAATATTATTAATAGTTAATCTGGTTTAATCATTTTATTTGGATCAACAATTTTATTATATTCTTTCTCATTTATTAAACCCGATTTCAATGCTTCAGTTTTAAGAGTAGTTTTATTTTTTAGTGCATTTTTAGCAATTTTTGCTGCATTATCATAACCAATCTTTGGAGACAAGGCAGTTACCAACATCAGAGAGTTATCTACTAAATATTTAATTCTATTTTTATCAGCTTTTAGTCCCGAGATGCAATATTTTGCGAAACTTCTTGTGCTATCTGAAAGAATTTGAATTGATTGAAGTACATTATGGATTATTAAAGGCTTAAATACGTTGAGTTCAAAATGACCATGTGATCCAGCCATTGTTATTCCATTGTGGTTGCCAATTACTTTAACACAAACCATTGTTACTGCCTCACATTGAGTTGGATTTACTTTGCCAGGCATAATTGAAGACCCAGGTTCATTCTCTGGCAATATCAACTCTCCATATCCTGCTCTTGGTCCTGAGCCTAAAAATCTTATGTCGTTTGCTATTTTCATTAAACTCACTGCAGTTGTATTTAACGTACCTGAATAATTAACTATCGCATCATGAGCAGCGAGTGCCGCAAACTTATTTTTTGCTGGCTTAAAAGGTAACTTAGTTATTTTTTTTATTTCATTTATTATTTTCTTATCAAAATTTTTTTTAGTATTTATACCAGTGCCAACAGCAGTGCCGCCTTGTGCTAAATAATAAATTTCATTTAGTGAAAATTCTATTCTTTTAATACATTCTTCCAATTGTGATTGGTAACCTGAAAATTCTTGACCCAATGATAAAGGAGTTGCATCTTGTAAGTGTGTTCTTCCAATTTTAACTATTTTATTAAATTCTTTTACTTTTTTTTTCAATTCTTTACTTAATAATACTAAACTTGGTAGTAGTTTTTCTCTTGTTTCCATTGCTATCGCAATGTGCATTGCTGTAGGAAAAACATCATTAGTAGACTGAGATTTATTAACATGATCGTTTGGGTGTACAGGTTTTTTTGTACCTTTTTTACCCTTAAGTATTTCAATTGCTCTATTAGAAATAACTTCATTAACATTCATATTTGTTTGTGTCCCAGATCCAGTTTGCCAGACCTTAAGAGGAAAGTGATTGTCTAATTTTCCTGTAATAACCTCATTAGAAGCCCGTAAAATTGATTTATAAACTTTTGAGCCAATATCTTTATTTTTATAGTTAGTAACAGCAGCTGCTTTTTTAATAATAGCTATGGATTTTATTAACTTCGGTCTAACTAAAACATCTCCTATATCAAAGTATTTTTTTGATCTTTGAGTTGATGCTCCCCAATACTTATCCACAGGTACGTTTATAGAACCTATGCTGTCATATTCTTTTCTGAATTTCATATTTTAGTTTTGAGAGTATATTTAGACACTTATACATTAAAAATTAATAAAATCATATAGGAGTAAAATGACAAATTTTGAAAAAGTTGGCATCTTCATGAAAACTTTTAATCAGGATGTTAAAGATTCATCAAGTTTAAGCACAGATAAAATTAATTCATTAAGAATTTCATTAATTAATGAAGAGTTAGAGGAACTTAAACAGGCAATATCAGAAAAAAATTTGACAGAAGTTGCAGATGCATTAACAGATATTTTGTATGTCACTTATGGTGCAGGACACGCTTTTGGTATTAATTTAGATAAATGTTTTGAAGAAGTTCAAAAATCTAATATGAGCAAATTGGGAAAAGACGGAAAACCAATTTTTAACGACTCAGGAAAAGTCATGAAAGGACCAGACTATTTCAAGCCAGATTTGTCAAAATTTATTATATAATCTAAAACCAATTTGGTCTTAACACTTTAATTTTTGCATCTCCACATCTAAGATCTGCATCAAAATTAAAATTCTTATTTTCTAGTTTTAGTAAACCAAATGGATTTTTGTTATTGATTAGTAATTTTCCAACATTTTTATTTTCAGAGGTAATTTCTTCACTATTTATCTCACCATCTAATATTTTAATTGCAAATAATCTTTTATTAAGTTTATCTTTAAGTTTTATTCTTGCAGTATTCTCTTGTCCTATATAACAACCTTTCTTAAAATCAATTCCGTTAAGCTCTTCAAAATTGCATTCAATCCCAAATATTTTATCTTGCAGATTATTTGTATCAATTTGAGCAATTCCTAATTTATGACTATAATTGTAATATTCATTTACATTAGACACTTCTAATCCTAATTTTTTGATAGAAAGATATAATTTTTCTAAATTAATCACTAGTCTAGCTCCTAATTTATCAGATCTAGGATCTAAAAGAATAGGATCTTCTCTAAATTTTAGTGTAAAACCTATCTCATCTTTAGAATTTTCTAATTCTAGAAATTTTTCCTTTGTTAAAGTAGCAACAACAAACTCATTGCTTAGATTTAAGATATCTACTTTTGATCTCAGCTTATATAAAATTAATTGTTTATATAAATTTTCAATAATTTTTTTTTCACAATCTAAAAAATATCCTGATTTGTGTTTAATAATTATAAAGTCATAAAGATATTTGCCCTGCGGGGTTAAAAGAGCTGAAAAACAACTTCTACTCTCTGATACATTTTCAATATTATTTGTTATTATATTTTGCAAAAATTCTTTTGCATCGTCTCCATTAATATAAAGAAGACCTCTATCTTCTAATATGTAAACACTATTTCTATTCATATTGTAATATTATAACAAATCATATAAGTATTTTTCCAATAAATGTTAGACCTAATAATTAAAAATGGAAAGTGCTATATTGATAAAGATCTCAAAAATGTAGATATAGGTATTCAAAATAGCAAGATTGTAAAAATTGGAAAGTTAGATGAAAATGCAATTAAATCAATTGATGCAAGTGGACTTATTGTTCTTCCTGGATGCATTGATACTCAAACACATTTTAGGGAACCGGGCTCAACAGATACTGAGGATTTAGCTTCAGGAAGCAGAGCAGCAATAGTTGGAGGTATTACCTCAGTGTTTGAAATGCCAAACACTAATCCTGCGACAACAAACAAAGCAGAATTTCAAAGAAAAATTGATTTAGCAAAAAATAGAATGTTTTGTAATCATGCATTTTATTTTGGAGCAACTCCCACTAATCAAAGTGAATTATCTGAACTTAAAGGTTTAGATGGATGTTGTGGAGTTAAATTATTTGCAGGTTCTTCAACAGGAACTTTGCTAGTTCATAAAGAGGAAGATATTGAAAAAGTATTTGAAAGCACATCAAAAATTGTTGCAGTTCATTCAGAAGATGAAGATATTTTAAATTTAAGAAAGAAATTGAGAGAAAAAGGCAATGTTCATTCACACCCAATATGGAGGGATGAAGAATGTGCAATTTCATCAACTAGAAAGATTGTTAAAATTGCAAAAAGGTTAGGTAAAAAGGCTCATATCTTACACATTACCACAAAACAGGAGATTGATTTTTTATCTCAAAATAAAGGAGATATAACTTTTGAAATAACTCCACAACATTTAACTATGTTTGCTCCAGATTGCTACGACAAGCTTGGAACCTATGCACAAATGAATCCACCCATTAGAGAAAAAAGTCATTACGATAGACTATGGTATGCTGTAAGAAATAATTATAATGACACTATTGGTTCGGATCACGCTCCTCATCTAAAGGTAAATAAAGATAAAGAATATCCAGATACTCCCTCAGGAATGCCTGGGGTACAGACCTTATTACCTGTGATGTTGAACCATGTAAATGATGGAAAACTAACTTTAGTTCAATTAATGAATCTTGTCTGTGAAAATCCAGCTAAAATTTTTGGTATTATAGATAAGGGGCACATAAAGAAAAACTATGATGCAGACTTTACAATTGTGGACATGAATAAAATTATCGAAATCAAAAATGAAAAAATAGAGAGTAAGTGTGGATGGTCACCCTTCGATGGACATAAGTTTAAGGGAACTCCAGTTTATACAATTATAAATGGAGAGATTAAAATGAAAAATGGAGAAATCCTTGGCGAAGCATCAGGTAAGCCCATCAAATTTGATAATTAATTTAATTTATTTGGTAAGAATTTTATTTTCTATTAAACTTTGAGTAATCTCCTCTAAAATTGCTGGATCATCGATTGTTGCTGGCATTTTATAATCTTCCTTGTCGGCAATTTTACGAATAGTTCCTCTCAATATTTTTCCTGATCTTGTTTTAGGTAATCTTTTAATAACAATAACAACTTTGAACGCAGCAACAGGTCCAATTTTATCTCTAACCATTTTAATACATTCCTTTGAGATAGTTTCATTGTCTTTTTCAACACCAGATTTTAAAACAACTAAACCAATAGGCAATTGTCCTTTCAATTTATCTGCAACTCCAAGAACAGCACACTCAGCAACTGATTGATGTTCAGATAAAACCTCCTCAATCGCACCTGTCGATAATCTATGACCAGCAACATTTATAATGTCATCGGTGCGCGACATAATCCAAATGTATCCATCTTCATCAATGTGTCCTGCGTCATAAGTTTGATAGTAACCTTTATAATTAGCCATATAATTTTTTTCGTATCTTTTGTCTGCATTCCAAAGTGTAGGAAAAGTACCTGGTGGTAAAGGTAATTTAACAACTATATCACCCATCTCATTAGGTTCTGCAATTGAATGATCTGGTTTAATTATTTTTACATCATAACCTGGAACTGCTTTACACGCTGAACCATACTTAGTTTTTTGCATTTCTATTCCAGTACAATTTGAACTTATTGCCCAACTAGTCTCGGTTTGCCACCAGTGATCTATCACGGGAACATTTAAAAGATTTTCAGCCCATTTAATAGTATCAGGATCAGCTCTTTCTCCAGCTAAAAATAAAGATTCAAAAGAACTTAAATCATATTTTGAGAAAAACTTTCCATCTGGGTCTTCTTTTTTAATAGCTCTAAATGCTGTTGGAGCTGTAAATAAAGATTTAATTTTATACTCTGAAATTATTCTCCAAAATACTCCTGCATCGGGAGTCCCAACTGGTTTCCCCTCAAATAAAACTGTTGTACAACCTTTAAATAATGGAGCATAAACAATGTATGAATGTCCTACTATCCAACCAATATCACTTGCCGACCACCACACATCATTTTCATCTACATTGTAAATATTTTTCATCGTCCATTTAAGAGCCACGATATGACCTCCAACATCTCTAACTATTCCTTTTGGTATTCCCGTAGTTCCAGATGTATATAAAATGTAAGCAAATTCATTCGCTCCAATCTCAACACAATCTTTATTTATTGCATTATTAAGAGCTTCCTCCCAACTGATTTCAAGCGGAGAGTTGAGTTTTACTTCGTGATCTTTCCTTTGAAAGAAAATTACTCTCTCAACTTTATGTTTTGCAAGTTTCAATGCTCCATCAACTAAAGGTCTATATTCAACAGTTCGTCCAGGTTCAAATCCACAGGATGCAGTAATTAAAATTTTTGCTTTACTATCATCAATTCTGCTGGCCAATTCATTTGAAGCAAATCCACCAAAGACAACAGAGTGTATTGCACCAATTCTTCCACAAGCAAGCATCGCTATAACGGCTTCAGGTATCATGGGCATATAAATTATTACTCTGTCACCTTTTTTGACACCCTGATTATCTAGTGCTCCGGCAAATTTTGATATTTTTTCTCTTAATTCGTTGTACGTGTACTTTGCTTTACTATTAGTTATAGGGCTATCATAAATCAAAGCAGTCTTATCTCCCTTACCATTATCAATATGGACATCAATAGCGTTGTAACAAGTATTTGTTACGCCATCTTCAAACCATTTATAAAATGGTGGGTTAGATTTATCTAAAATCTTTGTAGGTTTTTTAAACCAGAAGACATCATCAGATACATTTTTCCAAAATTCCTCAGGATTTTGAATAGATTCTTCATAAATTTTGTTAAAACTATTTTTCATAGTGATTTGTTTTTTAACTCACTTTTATAATGATTTTATGTAACAGGTTGTATTTAATTTTATAAAGTAAGTAAAATCAATACTTTTTAGAGGTCAAAAACTCTTCAATAAAGTAAATTTTTTTGCTATCTAACCCTAACTTTAGACTAATCATTAGATTAGTCTGTAGTTTAAATTTAAACTAATAAAAAAAACTAACTATGAGGGAGTTTTTTATGAAGACAATGAAAATGTTAGCATTAGCAGCAGTGCTTTTCGGAGCAACTACAGCAGCTAACGCAGCAACAGCCTTTTTAGCTACAGACGATTTCGTAGGTATTTCGTTTTGGTTAATATCAATGGGTATGTTAGCAGCTACAGCGTTTTTCTTTATGGAACAGGCTAACGTCAGTTCACAATGGAGAAAATCAGTAAACGTAGCTGGATTAGTAACAGGTATAGCATTTATTCACTACATGTATATGAGAGCAGTATGGATCGAAACAGGTGATACTCCAACTGTTTACAGATACATTGACTGGTTAATTACTGTACCACTACAGCTAGTAGAATTTTACTTAATTCTTTCAGCAGTACGAAAAGTTGACACAAATATATTCTGGAGAATCTTAATCGGTTCACTAGTTATGTTAATTGGTGGATATCTTGGAGAAGCTGGATTCATTAACGCCACACTAGGTTTCATAATCGGTATGGCTGGATGGATTTACATTCTTTATGAAATCTTTTCAGGAGAAGCAGGAAAAGTTGCTGCTAAATCTGGAAATAAATCTTTAGTAACTGCATTTGGAGCTTTAAGAATGATTGTTACTGTAGGTTGGGCTATTTACCCATTAGGTTACATTTTTGGTTACCTAACAGGTGGAATAGATGGTAACGCGTTAAACGTTATCTATAACTTAGCAGACTTTGTTAATAAAATCGCATTTGGTTTAATTATCTGGTCTTGTGCAGTTTCTAACTCTACAAGAAGAGCGTAGTAACAATTAGTTACGATATATAAAATAGGGCGAGTTTGATTACTTGCCCTATTTTTTTTTGTGCTTATATAAAAGCAATGGCTAAAATCAAATATATTGAATACAGTGGAAAAGAGCATGTAGCTGAGGTCCAAAATGGGCTTACAGTTATGGAAGGTGCTGTTCAAAATGATATTCCTGGTATTGATGCGGATTGTGGAGGAAGCATGTCTTGCGCCACGTGTCATGTTTATGTCAAAGAAGATTGGTATGATAAGTTACCAAAAAAAGAAATGGGCGAAGATGATATGTTAGACCAAGCTTACGAACCAAACTCTACTAGCAGATTAAGTTGTCAGATTAGTGTCTCAGATGAACTAGATGGTTTAGAAGTGCATATGCCGGAGAAACAAGTTTAATGATTAAAACTGATGTTGTTATAATTGGTGCAGGTCCAACAGGATTATTTTGCGCGCATCAACTTGGTATTATTGGATTGAAGTGTGAAATAGTTGATAACTTAGATAAAATAGGTGGTCAATGCATAGAGCTTTATCCTGACAAACCAATTTATGATATTCCTGCAGTTCCAGAGTGTACTGGAGAAGAGCTTACAAATAACTTAATAGAACAAATTAAACCATTTAAATTTAATTTTCATTTAAATGACAGAGTTCAAGAAGTTACTAGTGAGAATGAGAACTGGATTGTTAAAACAACAAATGGAAAAGAATTTCATACACCAAATGTTGTAATTGCTGGAGGTGTTGGTTCGTTTGAACCAAGAAAGTTTCCTACAAAAAGTGCAGAAAAGTTCGACGGTACTTCAGTTTTATATTCAATTAAAGACAAAACTATTTTTAAAGATAAATCTGTAGCGATATTTGGTGGAGGAGATAGTGCTCTTGATTGGGCGATAGAACTTTCTAATACTTCCAAGGTCTCACTTATACACAGAAGAGATGAGTTTAGAGGTGCACCTGCGAGTGTTCAAAAAATTAAAGAATTAAGTGAAAAAAATATAATTAATTTATTTACTAAATATTCAATTAAAGATGTTAAAGGAAATGGGTCTTTAGAAGAAGTAGAAATTAAAAGTGAAGAAGGGGAGAGTAAAATATTAAAAGCTGATTATGTTTTAGGTTTCTTTGGTTTGATAATGCGACTTGGACCAATAGTAGAATGGGGGCTTAATTTAGATAAAAAAGTGATACCAGTTAATACTGAAAACTTTGAAACTAATAAAAAAGGTATATTTGCTATTGGCGATATATGTACTTACCCAGGAAAACTTAAATTAATTCTTTCAGGTTTTCATGAAGGTGCTCTAGCTGCCAGAGGTTGTTTCAAGTATGCAAGACCTAATGAAAAATACAGATTTGAGTTTACAACAGCATCCAATACTATCAAAGACAGACTGGGTGTAAAATAGTGATTGAGCTATTTACTGCCGATACACCAAATGGTTGGAAAATTAGTATAATGCTTGAAGAAATAAAACTTGATTATAAAGTTACAAAGGTAAATTTATCTGAAGGTGAACAACATAAAGCAGAATTTAAAAAAATTAGCCCTTTTAATAAAATACCAGTCATTACAGATCACGAGAATAATAAGTCAGTCTTCGAGTCTGGAGCGATACTGATGTATTTGGGTGAAAAAAGTAAAATGTTTTATCCAGAAGAGAATAGACTAGAGATAAATCAATGGTTAATGGCCCAAATGGGTTTGATTGGTCCAATGATAGGACAACATCATCAGTTTCATTATTATCATCAAGGCAAAAGTGAGTGGGGAGAGGAAAGATACTTTAAAATTACAAGAAAGCTATACGAGGATTTAGAAGCAAGACTATCCCAAAATGATTATTTAGCAGGCAAAGAGTATTCAATTGCAGATATTGCTACATGGTCTTGGATTGCAAGACATAAGAGGCACGATATTGGGTTAGAAAACTTTAAAGGTTTATCAAGATGGTATGTTGAAATTGCCAAACGTCCTGCAGTGATTAAAGGATTTAAAGTATTAAATAAAGATGCTGAAATAGACTACCCTTAAATATCAGCGTAAACTTTTTCCTCTTTCTCGTGTTTTTCCTGTGCGGCTATACATAATGTTGCAACTGGTCTTGCCATTAATCTTTTAAGACCAATAGGTTCTGCTGTATCTTCACAAAATCCATAAGTTCCATCTTGAATTTTTTTCAATGCACTATCTATTTTAGAAATCAATTTAATCTGTCTATTAATTGCTCTCATTTCAACATTTTTTTCTGTATAAGAGCTTGCTTGATCAACAATATCTGCAGATGCACTATTATCATCCATTGAAGCATTAAATATTGCTTCATTATTTGTTCTTTTGAGATCTTTTTTCCATTCTGTTAATTTTTGTTTAAAAAAAGCAAGATGTTTAGCGCACATATACTTTTCTGTTTCTTTTGGGATATATTTTTTAGAGATTTTTACCATGCTCAAATTTATGAATTTCGAGAATATATTCATCATTTAATCAGTGTCAAGAATGCATTAATTGTATAAATTAATAAAAATGGCCATTTATAAAAATATTAATAGTTTATTTTATATTTTTGTTACAACACATTTATTAATTTGGACATTGGTTCCAAGTTTAACAAATCACAATTTACCACTTGATACTATCGAGGCATTAGCATGGGGTAGTAATCTAGACTGGGGATTTAATAAGCATCCCCCAATGAGCGCATTGCTCCCAGAAATTTTTTACCAAATTTTTGGATCTCAAGACTGGGCTTATTATTTGTTAAGTCAAATTTGCATTGTAGTTTCATTTTTTGTAGTTTTTAAGTTGGCAGAAGATTTTTTTGATAATAAAATTTACTGTTTGTTATCTGTTTTATTATTAGAAGGAATATACTTCTATAACTTCACAACACCTGAATTTAATGTAAACGTTTGTTTAATTCCTTTTTGGTCTCTTTCGGTTTTTTATTTATGGAAAGGTATTAAGAATAATAAAACGTTAGATTGGCTATTACTAGGTCTATTTTCTGGATTTGGGTTTCTATCTAAATATTTGTTTATTTATTTAGGTTTAGCAATAGACGTACTTTTAATTTACATGATTTATACAAAAAGATTAAATTTTAAATGTCTAGTTTCTTTCGTCTCATTTATTATAATTTTATTACCACATATTATTTGGTTAACCGAAAATGATTATATAACCATTACTTATGGACTTCTCAGAACAGGTTCAGAAGACGTAAGTATTTTTAATCATATAAAGCATCCTTTGATATTTTTAGTTAAGCAAATTGGATTATTATTACCATTTTTACTAATGGTTTTTGTTTTAATTAGAAAATTTAAAATGAATATTAATTTAAATGATGAAAAGCTTTTATTTTTGGTGTCAATTAATTTAATTCCTATTTTTTTTATTTTTCTTACATCATTTACGATGGGTGTAAAAATAAGAACTATGTGGATGACACCTTTTTATTTAAGTTTTGGCTTACTATTTGTTTATGTTCTGAAATCTCAAATTAATTTGGAAAAAATGAAAGTCTTTACCTCAATATTTTTGATTTTATTTCTTATATCGCCAATTTTATATTCCTTTGTTTCAATTACAAAGACTGACAAAAGAACTGATTTTAATGGTAAAAATTTAGCTAAGCAAGCTAAAGTATTTTATGAAACTGAGGGCAAGGACCTTGGGAAAATGGAATATATTAAGGGTAATGAATGGATCGCTGGAAATATATCTTATCATCTTCCAGAAAGACCAAAATGGATTTATAACTCTAGTGAAGTTCAAATGTGTAATAAAGATATGAAGTGTTTAAATTATAAATGAATTTTCAATTTAACAAAAAAAACAAAAGACTTTTGTTCATCATTGGTATTGTTATTTTGATTGAACTTTCAGGGTACGGTTTTTTTGCATCTCTGTTTAGATTAATAGGTTCAGTAAGTTAATGAATTTTATAATATTAATTCCAGTTTTTAATGATTTTAGATCTGTATCAAAATTAATTGAAGAAATTGATATTAATATATCCGACCTTAACGCCTCATTTTCACTAATTTTAGTGAATGATGCTTCAACAGAGCAAAATATATTAAAAACTAAAAATTTAAATAATATTAAATCCCTAAAATTAATAAATATGAGAAATAATAAAGGTCATGCAAGATGTATTGCAGCAGGACTAAAACATATTTCAGAAAATGAGAATTTTGATTATATAATACCAATGGATGGAGATGGAGAAGATAGACCTGAGGAAATAAGAAACTTTGTGCAAAAGATTAAAGATAATCCAAATAATACCATTGTTGGAGAAAGAGTGAAAAGATCAGAAAGTTTTATTTTTAAAATTTGTTATTTTTTTCATAAAATTATTACTTTTACTTTCACTGGAAAATTTATAAAATTTGGAAACTATACTTGTCTTACAAAGGAGACAGTTAAAAAATTAATAGAAGATAAAGCAACTTGGAGTAGTTTCTCTGGTTCTTTGGCAAAAATTGAAATTAATTTAATTAATTCTCCATCTATAAGAGGCTCAAGATACTTTGGACCTTCAAAGATGAGTTTTTTAAATTTGATAAAGCATTCTTTAGCAATTATTGCTGTGTTTAAAACTGGAGTGATCTTTAGATCGATAGCATTTTATGCAATATATTTAATAATTATTGCTGAATATATAAGTTTAATTACAGCAATACCACTAGCTGTAATCATTATTTTTGGATTAATAATATTAAAAATCTCAGGAAGAGAAAATATGAATGAATTTAATAATTCTTTAACAAACATTTCAGATATTGACATTTTGAAATAATATATTTTAAAATAATTTGATGAAAAATTTTTATCGTAAAGTAGCATTTGGACTTGGACCAGACGATAATGCACCCTCTGATCCATTAAAATGGGCTTCAAATCAATTAAATGAAATTCCTGAGTATTCTTGGAAAGGAAAAATCTTACCAGAGAAAGAGCTTAGAGGTTATTACAGAGAATGGGTTTATGGAGATAGAAAAGTTTTAAGAAAAAAATTTAAAAATGATAAAGATGGTTACAAAAGAGAAAAAAATAAGTTAAGGCATGAAACTGGACAAAAATTTTGGTGGAACCTTGAACTTTGTATACGACATTCAGAGGCTATAAAAAGTGAATATCCAGTTTTAGCTAAGCTTTGGTACTTTTGGGGAAATCATTTCGCAATTAGTGAAAAAGATTTTTTAGCACAATATACAACAGGAGCATATCAGCGAGAAATTATTAGAGCTAACATGAATCAAAATTTTGAAAAAATGGCCCAAGAGGCAACCAAAGGTTGGTCTATGATTCACCATTTGGATAACGAACAAAATATTGGTCCAAAAAGTCAAAGTGCGAAATGGGCTAGAGAGAAAGGAAAAAAAAGAGGTGTAAATGAAAATCATGCAAGGGAACTTTTAGAACTGCATACTGTTTCACCAAATTGTGGTTACTCTCAAGAAGATGTAATTCAAATGGCATATATTATGTCAGGTTGGAGACCCGAATGGGGAAAAAAAAGATTAGAAACTGGAGACGTCCATTTTGATCCAGATGCCCATCAACCTGGTTCAAAAATAGTTTTAGGTAAAAAATATAAAAGTGGAAGAAAAGGTTTATCAAATGCAATTACAGATTTAGTTAATCACCCATCATGTAGAGAATTTATAGCCATGAAACTTTGTAGATATTTAATTACTGATAATCCTACGAAAGAAATGATGGAACCAATTATAAAAGCTTGGGAAAAATCAGATGGTTTTTTGCCAGAGGTTCATAAGGCAGCAATTGAAGTTGCTTTCAATTATTCTGATAAATATAACAAATTTCAAAATCCAGAGAATTGGCTTCTACAAATGAGTAAAATGTCTGATGTAGATTTAATTCCAACACCTAAATTGATGGATTTATATGCCTTAGGCCAAAAACCAACAAATGGTCAAAGATCATCAGAACACTTACTTAGAGAATTAGGCCATCATCCATATTTAGCAAAACAACCTAATGGGTGGTCAGATATATCTGACGATTGGATGTCTCCTGAATTGTTAATTAGAAGGCTAGTTTACGCAAAAGAAGCTTACTATAGAAAATCAGGTAAATCGCAGACACCTGAATTTTATGAAGAAATGATTCAAAAAAATTATGATAATCCGAATGAAATTCTTCAGATATTAAATCAGCATAAAGAACTAGTTCATAAACATGTAATATTATTTAATTTACCGGAGACACTTAAATCATGAAAATATCAAGAAGAAATTTTTTAAAAGGTTCAGCAACTACATTATTTTTAGCTGGTTTTAATTTTCCTGTTTTGGCAAGTACTGGTAAGAAAAAAAATCTTGTTATTATAATGTTAAGAGGTGGAATGGATGGTTTATGTGCCGTTCCAATAATAGGTGATAAGAATTTTGAAAAAAGAAGAAAAGATTTAATTTTAGATAAAACAATTAAATTAAATTCTGACTTTGCACTTCATCCCAAACTAAAAAATTTTCATAATTTATGGCAAAATAATCTAGGAGCGATTGTGCATGCAACGAATATTCCGTATACAAAAAGATCTCATTTTGATGGTCAAAATCTTATGGAAACAGGAGGCCATATACCTTACTCCATAAAAACTGGTTGGTTAGGAAGAGGAATGAAATTAGCTGAGCTAAAAGGGGATGGTCTTGCATTGGCATTACCAATGCCTTTACTTCTTAGAGGAATTCCTAGTAATGATAATTTTTATCCATCAAAAAAAAGACTACCAAGAACAGAGCTTTTGCAACTTCTAAAATCAATTTATGCAGATAAATCTGAGCATGAGTTAGCCAATATGATGGAAATAATTGCTAACAGATCCATGATGAATAATGGAGGCACCTCTATGTCTAGAAAAAATTCATCTTTAGCATTAAAGGCAGGTTTAGAATTAAAAAAAATAAATGGCCCAAGAGTTGCTGTGTTTGAAGTTGATGGTTTCGATACACATGCTGCACAAGGTGGAGTGAATGGTTCACATTCAGATAGTTTGATTGAAATGGACTCAATTTTTAAAAGTTTAGAAAAAGGGCTAGGATCAGAAATAGAAAATACTTTAGTCTTAACTTTAACTGAATTTGGCAGAACCATAGAACAAAATGGAGGGCGTGGAACAGAACATGGTTATGGCTCAGCAATTTTCATGGCAGGTGGTTTACTAAAGAAATCTCAAGTTTACTCTGATTGGCCCGGGCTAAAAAAAAAAGAACTATTTGAAGGAAGAGATTTGAATTCAACAATTGATGCTAGATCTGTATATGCATCAGCCATGTCTACTGTTTTTGATATTGAGTTTAAAAGACTACAAAAAGAGGTCTTTTGGGGTGATAAGCTGGTTAATTTATCCGATAAACTTTTTAAATCTTAATTTGTACTAATTGTAGGTAATAAGTAGAAATCAGCTGTATCTATTTTAGAAGAGTGCTCTCTTCTCATATTCCATCTTTTTTGGACACCAGCGCTAGCAAGGCTTAATGTAGATCTTCCATACCGATAGTTAGTATTATCAATAGACTTCATTAAACCCTTTATTTTCTCATCTTTTTCTGAAGAAAATAGGTTCTTACTACCATCTTCATTAGATAAACCAGTCAGCATCACGCCTGCTTTTTGATAACGATAGCCATTTTTAAAGATAGAGTCTAAAGCAACCAAAGCAGTTTTAACTATTTCAATGCTGTTGTTTGTAGAAATTGCAAAATCTATCGTTTTTGAGTTTGAGTAATACCCAAATCTACTTTGAAAAGGACTTGTTCTAACAAAAACAGTAATTGATTTTGCAATCAAAGACTCAGATCTTATTTTTTCAGATGCATTTAAACAATAATTTGCAACTGCTTCTTTTAATTCTTGGTATTTCTCAACTCTTTGGCCAAACGAACGAGATACAACGCAGCTTTTTCTTTTTGATTGAGTTGTCTCAATATCAATACAAGGAACTCCTCTTAACTCCATTGCAGTCCTTGACCCTAAAACATTAGAGTTTTTCTTTATCCATGTATTAGATTTATTTTTAAGTTGCTTAGCATTATAAATTCCATTTTTATGATAAAACTTTGTTAATTGTCTTCCAACACCCCATACATCATTAATTTCTACTTTCTCTAATATGGGATCAATATTTTCAATTCCTATCAGACTTGTTACACCTGACTTTTTTTTCTTTGCAATATGGTTTGCAACTTTACTTAAAGTTTTTGTTTTAGCAATCCCAATACTAGTTGGAATACCTGTCCACTTTAAAACTGTTTCTCTAATTTCTTTTCCAACTTTTTCAACTTCATGGTCTGGAAAATTTGATAAATCTAAAAATGCTTCATCAATAGAATAAACTTCAATAGCAGAATTAAATCTTTTTAGTGTTCTCATTACTCTTCTAGATAAATCTCCATATAAAGAATAATTAGATGAAAAAACCTCAACTTTATTTTTAATAATAATATCTTTTGCTTTGAAGTAAGGTTCTCCCATTTTAATACCTAAAGCTTTTGCTTCAGTTGATCTTGAAATTATACAACCGTCATTGTTAGATAAAACTACAACAGGTTTTTTTCTTATTTTAGGATTGAATAATCTTTCACAAGAAACATAAAAAGAATTACAATCAATAAGTGCTATTTTTTTAGTATACTGAATGGATGACATAAGTTACAACTCCCCAAATAAATACATCTTCATCTTCGTTAATTAAAATTCGATCTGTAAATTCTTTAGAACCTGACGTTAAAAATTTTTTATCTCTTTCTTGAACTAAACTTTTAACAACTAGTTCATCATGAACATTTGCAATAACTGTTGAGAAATTTTTTGGTGTTAAACTTTTATCAACAACTAATAGATCTCCATCATTAATTCCAACATCTACCATTGATTTTCCTTGAACTCTTATGATGAAGGTTGCTGGAACATTTTTGATTAAATGAACATTTAAATCGATATCTTCTTCAATATAGTCTGTAGCAGGGGATGGAAAACCCGCGCCAGCTTTATGTAAATAGTAAGGTATAGTTAGCTTCATAAATGTTCTTATTTTGTTCTAACTAATATCTAAGTTATTCAATAGTGTCAATCAGGTTGTATTTTGAGTCTGTAACTGAATCAAAAGTGAATCAAAACGTGAACATCGAAACCACATATTGTATACATGTGGATAACTTTAACCACAAATAGATTAAATATTAAAATGGAAAAAAATAAAAACTTAACCGGCGGATGTATATGCGGGCAAGTTAAATATACAATTACAGAAAAACCTTTATTCACCCAAGCTTGTCATTGCAAAGATTGTAAAATTATAACTGGATCATCTTATGTTATTAATTCGAGTGTTTTGGATAATACTTTAATCATAGAAGGTGAAGTTTCATCAACTGAACTTAAAGCAGGGAGTGGAGCCACTTCCAGAGCATTTTTTTGCAACAAATGTGGTGCTTATATTTATACAGATTATGCATCTGCAGTTGGTAGACTAACAGTTAGGACTAAAACTTTAAATAATTCAGAAAATTTTCCTCCCCAGGTCCACATATTTACAAAAGATAAAGATCCATGGCTAAACCTTACAGATGATGTAATTTGTTTTGAAAAAATGTATGATCCAAAAAAAACATGGCCAGAAGAAAGTTTAAAAAGATACGGTGAGTATTTAAAAAATAATAATAAATAATTTTTTAGGAGATTAAACTATGAAAAAATTATCCTGTCACTGTGGTGCAATAGAAGCAGAGGTTAAGATGCCTTTGGGTGGTATTGAAAAAATCATGCGTTGCAATTGTTCAATATGCAAAAAAAAAGGTTATATTATAGGAGTACTTGGTCCTGATGATTTTAAACTTACTAAAGGAGAAGATAAGTTATCTCTTTATCAGTTTTACACTAATACTGCCAAACACTATTTTTGCTCAATTTGTGGAATCCATACTCATAACAGACCTAGAAGTAATCCAAAAATATTTGGCGTAAATATTGCTTGTATAGAAGGTGTAGAACCATTTGAAATTGATGATGTACCAGTGAATGATGGTAAAAACCATCCACTGGATCAAAAACAATAAATTTTTATGCAATCAATTGCCGAGTGTTATAGAAAAGTTAGTAAAGATTGTTTCAAATTTATCAGATCTCAAGAAACATCAAAAGAGAAATTTAAAAATAAAGAAAAGATGGTAAAATCTTTTCTAATTCCAATTAGTTTCTGGATTTCAAATAGAACTAAAAATTCTAAACCTTATTTAATAGGATTAGCCGGAGGTCAAGGGACTGGCAAAACAACGATTAGCTCAATATTAAAAATTATTTTAACGAAATATTTTAAGTTAAATGTTTTTAAAATCTCAATTGACGATTTGTATAAAACTCGAAAAGACAGAGTAAAATTGTCAAAAAAAATTCATCCCTTATTAATGACAAGAGGTGTACCTGGTACTCACGACATAAATTTTATATTTGATCTTTTAAAAAAAACAAAGAGTAAGAGATTTAATCATCATAGACTTCCTAAATTTAATAAGGCAATAGATGATAGATTAAAAAGAAAGTCTTGGTATCTAGTTAAAAAGGTACCAGATGTTATAATTTTTGAGGGATGGTGTGTAGGAGCTAGAGCAGAAAAAAATATAAGTTTAAAAAAATCGATTAACCCTCTTGAAAGAAAAGAAGATAAAAATTTAAGATGGAGAAAATATGTAAATCATCAATTACAAACAAAATATAAGAAATTATTTTCTAGATTAGACTGTTTGTTATTTTTAAAAGCTGGTAACTTTAAATTATTACAAAGTTGGAGACTTAAGCAGGAGAAGTTGCTTAAATTAAACTCTAAAAATAAAGCAAATAGTAAGGTTATGAGTAAAAACGAGGTATTAACATTTATGCAGACTTACCAAAGAGTCACACAAAATATGTTTAAATATGCTCCAAAATATTCGTCACTTGTATTAAATTTAAATAGAAATCATCAAATTAAATCCATAAAATATAATAAATGAAAAAAATATCCTTAATTACCTTTTGTTTAATAGTCTTTACACTACCAGTTAGTGCTGTAACTTTAAATGATGCACTAAAACAGACCTATGAGAATAATTTAGAGCTTAAAGCAGAGAGAAAAAATTTAGAAGTTCAAAAAGAAGTCTTAAATATTTCAAAAAGTGAATTTTTTCCAACTTTAACTCTTACAGGAACTAAAAGTTTCGAAGATACTAGTAAACTCACAAATCAAAATGGCACTGATGCTTCAATAACTAATACAAATCCTATGACATCTTCTGTGAAGTTAGAGCAAACACTTTTAGATGGTAGTGGTCGCGATACCAAATATGAAAAAAGCAAGTTAGGATTAAATTTATCTGAAGCTCAACTTATTAAAAAAGAACAAGAAGTATTTTTAAAGGCAATTGAAGCTTACACAGCTTTAATTCTTGCTTACGAAAAATTAAATATAAACCAGGAAAACGTAGATTTACTTCAAAGACAATTTGAAATTGATAATGCAAGACTTTCAAGAGCTCAAATAACAGCAACTGATTTGGCTCAATCACAATCTTCTTTAGCCGGAGCACAAGCGGGATTCATTGGAGCACAAAATAGTATTGTAACAAGTAAGTTAGCTTATGAAAATATTATTGGGCCAATCAATATTAATGAAAAATTAAAAAAGATATATAATGCAGATGTTTCTATTCCATCAAGTCTAGCCAAAGCAAAAAAAACATCTGAACAAAAAAGCCCAGAACTAATTATTGCAGATATTGAATATGGACAATCTGAATTAGATGTTAAGATTGCTCGTTCAGATCTTTCTCCAACAGCAAAACTATCATTGGAGAGAACTTACGTTGATGATTTAAGTGCAACTTATGATGAAAGAGAAAAAGATGTTCTTCAAGCAACTGTGAGTTGGCCTTTTCAGTTTGGTGGAAAAAATAAATCAAATGTTAATAAAAATCTTCAAGTAAAAGGTATGAAAAAATTATTGCTTGAAAACGCATATAGAAATAATACGCAGTCAGTTACTGCCGCTTGGTCCACACTCGAGTCATCAAAGAGTTTTTTAAGAGCTGTACAGGCACAAGTTAAAGCAGCAGAAATAGCAAATGAGGGAATTAGCTTTGAATATGAGAGTGGGCTGAACAGATCTACGTTTGATGTCCTTCAATCAAGATCAAATCTAATTAATGCTAAAATAAATCTTGCTGAGGCTGAGAGAAACTATCTTTTAGCTCAATACAGATTAATAAAGTCAGTTGGCTTACTGAACAGCGAGTACTTAAAACTTAGATAAATAGAGACTTCTAGCCTTAATTTTAAAAAATCATTGCCAATGAGAACAAAATGTGTACATTTATTTTCATGATTCGAATGTTAATAAATGAAAAAAACGAGGCAAAAAATGACTAAAAATAACTTAAAAGTGGTGAAATCCACAAAAGATAAAGAATTGGAAGATAAAGAAAAAAATAAAGCACTAGATGCAGCAATCAGTCAGATAACAGATAGCTTTGGAAAAGGCTCTGTGATGAAGCTTGGAGAACAAAAAGCAATGGATATTGAGTCCATTTCTACTGGATCTTTGAGTTTAGACTTGGCACTTGGAATAGGTGGATTGCCAAAAGGCAGAGTTGTTGAAATTTATGGACCAGAGTCATCTGGTAAAACTACATTAGCATTACAAGTTGTTGCTGAAGCGCAAAAAGCAGGTGGAATTTGTGGATTTGTAGATGCAGAACATGCGTTGGATCCAGTTTATGCAAAGAAATTAGGAGTTAACACAGAGGAGTTGCTTATTTCACAACCAGATACTGGTGAACAAGCATTGGAAATAACTGATACTTTAATCAAATCTGGCTCAATGTCAGTTTTAGTAGTCGACTCTGTTGCAGCATTAACTCCAAGAGCAGAAATTGAAGGAGATATGGGAGATCACCATGTTGGTCTTCAAGCAAGACTAATGTCTCAAGCTCTTAGAAAATTAACAGGATCAATTTCAAGAACAAATACAATGGTTATATTTATTAACCAAATTAGAATGAAAATTGGTGTAATGTTTGGAAGTCCAGAAACAACTTCTGGAGGTAATTCTTTGAAATTTTATTCTTCAGTAAGAATGGATATTAGAAGAATTGGAGCAATAAAAGATAAAGAGCAAATTGTTGGAAATACAACAAGAGTAAAAGTTGTTAAAAACAAAGTTGCACCACCATTTAAAGTTGTTGAGTTTGACTTAATGTATGGAAAAGGAATTAGTAAAGTAGGGGAACTAATCGACCTTGGTGCCAAAGCTGAGATTGTTGAAAAATCTGGCGCTTGGTACGCTTACAAAGGTGAAAAAATTGGACAAGGTAGAGAGAATGCAAAACTTTACCTTGAACAAAATCCAAAAGCTGCGGCTGAGATTGAAATGGCTATTAGAGAAAAAGCTGGTGTTATTTCAAAGAAGATTGAAGGCAATCCTTTAAGTGAGGAAAAGCTTGAAGCGCAGAAAAAAGAGGAAGAAGTTCCTTCTAAAAAGAATTAGCAGATAACTTTTAGTTATTAAAAAAAGGCGCTCTATTGGGCGCCTTTTTTCCCTTCAGAAGTGTAGACATCATATAAAAATGCTGTATTTTGGTTAAATATGGCTAAAACATTAAATGAAATTAGGTCAGCATTCTTAGATTATTTTGAAAAAAATGATCACAAAATAGTTGAGTCTAGCAATTTAGTCCCGAATAATGATCCAACATTGATGTTTGCCAATTCTGGAATGGTCCAATTTAAAAATGTGTTTACTGGACTGGAAAAGAGAGGATATCAAAGAGCTACAACATCTCAAAAATGTGTAAGAGCAGGTGGTAAGCATAACGATCTTGAAAATGTTGGCTATACTCCAAGACACCATACGTTTTTTGAAATGTTGGGAAACTTTTCTTTCGGCGATTATTTTAAAGAAAGAGCCATTGAACTGGCGTGGAATTTAATAACTAAAGAATTTGGTTTAGATAAAAATAGGCTTTATGTGACTGTCTACCATGACGATGACGAAGCCTTTAATTACTGGAAAAAAATTGCTGGGTTAAGTGAAGATAAAATCATTAGAATAGCAACATCTGATAATTTTTGGTCAATGGGAGAAACAGGACCTTGCGGTCCATGTTCAGAAATATTTTATGACCATGGAGACCACTTAGAAGGTGGATTGCCAGGAACTAAAAATGAGGATGGGGATAGATTTATAGAAATTTGGAATTTAGTCTTTATGCAGTATGAACAAATTTCAAAAGATAAGCGAATTAATCTGCCAAAACCATCAGTTGATACTGGAATGGGTTTAGAGAGAATTGCTGCATTACTTCAAGGAACTCACGACAACTACGAAACAGATCATTTTAAAAAAATAATAAACTCTACTGCAGAAATTTTAAAAGTTCAGCCTAATGACGATAATTTAGCAAGTTTTAGAGTAATAGCAGATCACTTACGAGCAAGTTCATTTTTAATTGCAGAGGGAGTTTTGCCATCAAATGAAGGAAGAGGTTATGTCCTAAGAAGAATTATGAGAAGAGGAATGAGACATTCACACCTACTTGGTTCTAAAGAACCAATTTTTTATAATATTTTTAAAACTTTAAAAGATGAGATGAAAGGTAATTACTCAGAAATAGAGAGAGCTGAATCTTTAATTAAAGAAACATTAAGGATGGAGGAGGAAAAATTTTTAATTCTTTTAGATAGAGGTATTAAAATATTAAATGAGGAAATAACTAAAATAGATAAGATATTACCTGGAGAAGTAGCTTTTAAACTCTATGATACTTACGGTTTTCCATTGGATCTTACGCAAGATATTTTAAAAAATAAATCTTTGACAATTGATGATGATAAATTTCAAAGTTTAATGAAAGAAAGCAAAGAACTTGCTAAGAAAAATTGGAAAGGCTCAGGTGATACTGCGGTAGATGATATTTGGTTTTCGATAAAAGATAGATTAGGTCCTTCAGAATTCCTAGGATATGAGACTGATCAAGCAGAAGGTATTATTTTATCATTATTAAAAGACAACAAAGAAGTAAATGAATTGAATAAAAATGATGAAGGAATTATTATTTTAAATCAAACTCCTTTTTATGGAGAGTCTGGGGGACAGGTAGGAGATACAGGTGAAATAATATCTGGAGACTTTAAGTTCGAAATCACAGATGTCCAAAAAAAATTAGGTGATCTATTTGTACACTACGGCAAAGTTAAATCAGGAAGTATAAAAATTAAAGACAATGTTGAGATGAAAATTGATATTGATAGACGTAATAATATAAGAGCCTATCACTCAGCAACACACCTTTTGCATGAATCTTTAAGAAGAGTATTAGGTACTCATGTTACACAAAAAGGATCATTAGTAGCACCAGATAGACTAAGATTTGATTTTAGCCATATGAAACCAGTTTCAGACCAGGAAATAGAAAAAATAGAAAATCACGTTAATTTAATGGTTCAAAAAAAATCAGAAGTTAAAACTAGGATTATGACTCCTAAAGAAGCAGTAAATAATGGAGCTCTTGCACTCTTCGGAGAAAAATATGGAGAAGAGGTTAGAGTATTATCTATGGGAGATGAGAAAGAAAAATATTTTTCCACTGAATTATGTGGAGGTACGCACGTACGAAACACTGGTGATATTGGGAAATTCAAAATTATTAGTCAATCATCAATTGCAGCAGGCGTGAGAAGAGTAGAAGCTCTTAGAGAAAATCAATTAAATAGTTTTTTACAAAATAAAGAGAAATTATTTGACTTATCTGCACAAAAAGATGAAGAAATGATTAATGACTTATCAAAAAAGATAATGAAATTAGGAGGCAAACCAAATCTTGAAAATGAAGATAATAAAATTTTAATTAAAGAATTATCAAAACAATTAGAGCAATTGAAATTTAGTACAATTTTAGAAAATAATTCCAAAAATATAATTCAAGATCTTAAAATTAATAATACAAGTGTAAGATTTCAAAAAGTTGATGATCTTCCACCTAAGGAGCTAAGAAAACTGGTTGATGCCGGGAAAAAAGAACTAAAAACAGGAATTGTGGTAGTTTTTGCTAGTTTAGAAGACAAAGTAGGTCTTGCAGTTGGGATAACAGATGAGCTTATTGATAAGTATGATGCAGTCACATTTGCTAAAACAGGATCTGAAATTATTGGTGGAAAAGGTGGTGGTGGTAGAAAAGATTTTGCACAAGCAGGAGGCCAATTTAAAGATAAAATTGATGAAGCTTTTGAAAAAATTAAGACTTTAATTTAGTTTTTGTCTCAACTTACCATCTAAAGTATCTAAAAATTGATTAGTTGTTAAATACTTTGTCGAAGGTCCTATCAAAATAGCTAAGTCCTTAGTCATTGAGCCTTCTTCAACACAATCGACACATACTTTTTCAAGTGTTTCTGCAAACTTTATTAATTCCTCATTTCCATCTAATTTTCCTCTATGAGCTAACCCTCTTGTCCATGCAAAAATAGATGCAATTGGATTTGTTGATGTTTCTTTACCTTGTTGATGCATTCTAAAGTGTCTAGTTACTGTTCCATGTGCCGCTTCAGCTTCCATTGTTTTACCATCTGGAGCGAGCAAAACACTTGTCATTAAACCTAAAGATCCATATCCTTGAGCAACAGTATCTGATTGTACATCTCCATCATAATTTTTGCACGCCCAAATATATTTACCATGCCATTTCATTGCACATGCCACCATATCATCTATTAATCTATGTTCATAAGTAATTTTATTTTGATCAAATCTATCTTTAAATTCATTTTCAAAAACTTCTTCAAAAATATCTTTAAATCTTCCATCGTATCTTTTTAAAATTGTATTTTTGGTAGAAAGATAAACTGGCCATTTTTTAATTAATCCATAGTTGAAGCAAGATCTAGCAAAGTCTTCTATTGATTTATCTAAATTATACATAGATAAAGCTATTCCTGGTCCTGGAAAATTAAAGACTTCATACTTTCTCTCATCAGAACCATCTTCAGCAGTCCATTTGATTTCTAACTTACCTTTACCGGGTACTGTAAAGTCTGTTGCTCTGTATTGATCACCAAATGCATGTCTACCTATGATCAATGGATCTGTCCATGAAGGCACAAGTTTTGGAATATTTTTACAAATTATGGGTTCTCTAAAAACAGTTCCTCCAATTATATTTCTTATTGTACCATTTGGAGATCTCCACATTTTTTTAAGATTAAATTCTCTTACTCTGGCTTCATCGGGTGTGATGGTTGCACATTTAATACCGACACCATTTCTTTTAATTGCATTAGCACATTCAATTGTTATTTTGTCCTCAGTTTTATCCCTACTTTCCATCCCTAAATCGTAGTACTCAATTTTGAGATCAAGGTAAGTTAAAACGAGCTTATTTTTTATGAAGTCCCATATAACTCTGGTCATTTCATCGCCATCTAACTCTACAATGGGGTTTTTAACCTTTATTTTACTCATTTTTTCGATATATCTTAATAGTTGAATTTATTCTTTTTGTATACATATTAATCCAAAATTATCAATTATAGGATTGTCATGAGCAAAATATTTCCAAAAATACACAACGAAGGATACAAATTTATTATTATTTTTGCAATTGTAACTATAATTCTCTATTTCCTAAACGGATTTCTTGGTTTTATAGGATTGATATTAACTATCTGGTGTTATTATTTTTTTAGAGACCCTGAAAGAACCTCAATAGGTGATGATAACTATCTTACAAGTCCAGCTGATGGAGTTGTATTGCAAGTAATGGATACTAATGGTCCAAAAGAATTAGGTTTAGAAAATAAACAAATGAAAAAAATTAGTATTTTTATGGATGTCTTTGATTGCCATGTAAATAGGTCTCCATGTTCTGGAGCAATATCTGAGATACTTTATAAACCAGGAAAGTTTTTTAATGCATCTTTAGATAAGGCTAGTGAAGATAATGAAAGAAATTATTATAAAATAAAAAATTCTGGTGGAGAAGATATAATTGTTGTTCAAATAGCAGGGCTTGTAGCAAGACGGATTGTAACAGAGGTTTCTAAAGATGAACTTGTAGAACAAGGTTCAAGAATAGGAATGATTAGATTTGGAAGTAGAGCTGATATGTATTTTGAAAATTATACTCCTTTGGTAAAAGTTGATCAAAAAACTATAGCTGGTGAAACTTTAATAGCAAAAAAATGATTTAATGAATCCTCAAAATAAAAATATTAAGTTAGTTTCTAATAAAAAAACAAGAGTTATTTTACCAAATATTTTAACACTCGTTGGAGTATGTATTGGATTGACTTCAATAAAGTTTGCATTTGATGGAAAATTTGAATTGTCAATTATAGCGGTTATAGTAGCTGCAATTATTGATGGATTAGATGGGAGAATTGCAAGGTTAATTAAAGGAACTTCTAAAGTTGGAAAAGAACTAGACTCTCTTACAGATGTAATAAGTTTTGGTGTTGCTCCAGCTTTTATAATGTATTTTTGGGCGTTGTCTGAAACTGGAAGAGTAGGTTGGTTAATTGCATTAATTTATGTTGTTTGTGTTGCGCTTAGACTTGCAAGGTTTAATGTTTCATCAAATGAAGAAAGTTCTTGGAAAGATAATTTTTTTGAAGGTATTCCTTCTCCAGCAGGTGGAGTTCTTGTTTTAATGCCTTTGATATTAAGTATTAGTGAATTTCAGTTTTCAAACTTAAATTACCAAATTATTGTACCAATTATGTTTATATTTGTTTCAATACTATTAATAAGCAAAATACCAACTTATTCTTTTAAAAGGATAGCTGTCCCGAGAAGCACATCAATATTTTTGTTATTTGGAATAATCTTATATTTTGGCTTAATTCTTGTTTATACATTTAACGCTATTATTATTTCAGGTGTAATTTATTTGTTAATGGTACCAATAAGTTCAATGCATTATCTTATGACCAAAAAAAATGCAAAAGCCATCGCAGATGATGCTGATCATCATGAAGATGTGTTATAAATGAGGGAAAATACAATAATCTCATTAGCAGATTCAAATTATTTCAATCTTCTTAACGAATTAATTGATTCAATTAATAGATTTGAACAAAGCAAAACAGTAGATATTTGCATCATGGATGCAGGATTAACTGATGAACAAATTAAAATATTAGAAAAAAAAGTATTTCAAATCAAAAAGGCTGAGTGGGATATAGAAGTTCCAAATTTTAAGATAAAAGGAAGAGAGTGGTTGAAAAGTCAGGTATCTAGAGCATTCTTACCAAATTATTTTCCAGGATATAAAAAATATTTATGGATAGATGCTGATGCATGGGTAAACTCTTGGTATGCAATTGATCTTTATTTTAAAGGATGTGAGAATAATAAATTATCAATAGCAACATCAGCAGATAGATCCTATGGAAGAGTTTTAAGAGCAGAATGGGTATTTGGAAGTTTTGCAAGAATAAAATCACAAAATTACAAACATGCTAAATCATCTGGATTTTCAGAAAAGGTTTCAAGAGAAGTGGCACTTAAACCCCATTTGAATATTGGATTGTTTTGTTTGGAAGAAAGTGCTCCTCATTGGGAAATATGGCAAAAAAATTTAAAAAAAGCATTGTCCTCTGGAAAAATTTGGGGTTCAGAGCAAATAGCAATGAATATTACAATATATTCAGATAATTTAGACGTAGAAATTTTACCTGCTTATTGTAACTGGACTCTAATTGAAGCAATCAAATTTGACAAAAAACAAAATACTTTTGTAGAACCTTATTTACCAAATCATGTAATAGGAATTATTCATTTAGCAGGAAAAAATAATGATAATATAAGAAATAATAAAAATTATATATCCAAAATTAAAACATTGGATGGAGATATAATTGAAAAATCTTTAAGATTTGAGAATTAGTTGAAAAAGAATAAATTTTCTAAAGATTGGATCATTAAGCAAAAAAGAGATATTTACGTAAAAAAATCAAAATTAGAGGGTTATAGGTCAAGAGCAGTATATAAATTGCAAGAGATAAACGACAAATTTAAAATAATCAAAAATAATATTTTAGTTATAGATCTTGGTGCAGCCCCCGGAAGCTGGTCTCAGTATATATCGAGAAATTTCGGTAATTCTAAAATAATTTCAATTGATTTAAAAGATATTGAGCCAATTAAGAATTTAGTACATTTCAGAGGGGATTTTACTGAAGAGCAGCAAAAAAAAAATATCAAAAGTTATTTTGGTAAGAAAGTAGATCTTATAGTCTCTGATATGGCAGTTAATACTACAGGCAATAAAAGTGTAGATTCCCTAGTTACAGGAGAATTATGTATAGAAGCAATGAATTTTGCTATTGAATTACTTAATAAAAAAGGAAACTTTATTTCTAAACTTTTTATGGGATCATCTTTTAACGAGATTGTCGCATTAGGAAAAAAATCTTTTAAAGATGTAGATATCTTCAAGCCACCTTCAAGCAGAAAAGACTCTAAAGAAAATTTTATTATTTGTAGAAATTTGAGATAGTTATCCTTTTATTTTTTCAAGAATCATTTATATAAGGACATGGAAACTATTAAAGAGGCTTTAACATTTGATGATGTTACATTAGCACCAAACTACTCATCAATTCTACCTAGTGAAGTAAATACCTCCATAAATTTAACAGATAGTCTAAAGTTAAAAATTCCACTTTTGTCATCTGCAATGGATACTGTTACAGAGTCATCAATGGGGATTGCTATGGGGAGAGCTGGGGGATTAGGAATAATTCATAGAAACTTAAATATTGAAGAACAAATAAAAGAAATTAAAACAGTAAAATCAAAAAAAATATTAGTAGGTGCAGCAGTTGGTGCAAATGAAAAAGAATTAAAGAGAGCTGAAAAATTATTAAAAGAAAACTTAGACATAATAGTAATTGATACAGCACACGGACATACCAAAAAAGTAGGAGATATAATCAAAAAAATAAAAAAAATACGTCCAAAGAAAACAGCAATTTGTGCTGGAAATATAGCTACGGCAGAGGCTGCAAAATTTTTGGTTGGATTAGGTGTTGACATTATAAAAGTAGGAATAGGCCCAGGATCTATTTGTACAACAAGACTTGTAGCAGGGATAGGAGTTCCACAATTAAGTGCAATTTTAAATGTTAAAAAAGGTATTGGGAAAAGTAAAACAAGTTTAATTGCTGACGGTGGAATTAAATTTTCCGGTGATATTGCTAAAGCATTAGCTGCTGGAGCAGATGCAGTTATGATAGGTTCATTATTTGCAGGTACAGATGAAGCACCTGGAAAAAAAATTAAGAAAAATGGTAAATTATATAAATATTTTAGAGGTATGGGATCTATAGGAGCAATGAATAAAGGTTCAGCAGACAGATATTTTCAAACGAAACAAAAAGATACATCAAAATATGTAGCGGAAGGTGTAGAGGGATACATTAAATACAAAGGTAAAGTCGATAAAATAATATACAACTTAGTTGGAGGTTTGAAATCTTCAATGGGTTACATGGGAGCTAAGAAAGTAATTGATCTGAGAAAAAAACCAAAATTTCTTAAAATTACTAAAGCAGGTTTTTATGAAAGTATGGTACATAATATAGATGTTGTTAAAAAATAACTATGAAATACTTCATTTTAATTTTTACATTTATTTCATTTAGCCTTTTTGCCAAGGCGAATGAAAATAATTTTTTTAAGGAAGCCAAGGATTTATTTGACAAGGAAAAATATGAAGATTCAAAGTTTTTATTTCATAAAAATATAGTCTATAACCCAAAAGACTCAGCATCCTACCTCTATTTAGCTAAAATTTTTAAAATTGAAGAAGATAAAAGACAAGAAGAAAAGAATATAAAAACTACTTTACTTTTAGACCCTAAGAATGAAGAGGCAATGTTCCTTTTAATTGATATGGAATTAGAAAGATCAAATTTTTCAAAAGCAGACGAATTGAGTAAAGATTTTAAGAAAATTTGTGTAGATATGTGTGAAAAAATTAGTTCAATTGAAAGTCGTTTAAAAGATTTTGAAAGAAAAGATGCGTCTTGAGGACACTCTCAATAAAATACTAATTGTAGACTTCGGTTCCCAATTTACACAATTAATTGCAAGAAAAATCAGAGAACTGGGTATTTATTGTGAGATAGTAAGTCACAAAAAAATAGAAAAACTCACAAAGTTTGAAAAAAATATTAAAGGAATAGTTTTATCTGGCGGTCCTTTAAATGTCTATGAGAGTAAAAAAGTAAAATTTAATAATAAAATTCTTAAACTAGGAGTACCCTTACTAGGCATATGTTTTGGTCATCAAATTATTTCAAAAGCAATGGGAGGAAGTGTAAGAAGCTCTAAACATAGAGAATTTGGGCTTGCTGAAGTAAAAGAAACTAGAAAAAGTAAGTTAACTAAAGATTTTTTTTCTAAGGGAAAAAATAATGTATGGATGAGCCATGCAGATCAAGTAACAAAATTACCAAAAAATTTTAAAATAATTGCACAAAGTATAAATTCTAAGATGTGTATTATTGAAAATGTAGAAAAAAAAATGTTTGGTATTCAATTTCACCCAGAAGTAAGCCATACTATCAAAGGAAAGTTAATACTTAAAAATTTTATATTTTCTATATGTAAATTAACTAAAAATTGGTCTTCAAGAGATCAGAAAAAAAAATTAATAAATGAAGTAAGAAATAGCGTAGGAAATTCAAAGGTTATTTGTGCACTATCTGGAGGTGTTGATAGCAGTGTAGTTGCTAAATTACTGTCAAATGCAATAGGGAAAAAATTAACATGTATATTTGTTAATACTGGTTTACTTAGGAAAGATGAAGAAAAGCAAGTTGTCAACACATTTAAGAAGAGATTTAAAATTAATCTAATCTATGTAAATGCAGAAAATTTATTTTTATCTAAATTAAAAAATATTTCTGATCCAGAAAAAAAAAGAAAAATAATAGGAAATCTTTTTATTAAAATTTTTGAAAAATATTCAAATAAAATTAAAAATGTAAAATTCTTAGCCCAAGGAACTTTGTACCCTGATCTAATTGAAAGTAAGTCTGTAACCGGAAGCCAAACCTCAAAAATAAAATCTCATCATAATGTGGGTGGTTTGCCAAAAAAAATGAAACTTAAATTAGTCGAACCACTTAAATATCTTTTTAAAGATGAAGTTAGAAAACTAGGATTAGAACTTGGATTAAGTAATGAAATAATATCTAGACACCCATTTCCTGGACCAGGTCTTGCAATTAGAATGCCTGGCATAATCACTAAAGAAAAAATAAAAATTTTAAAAGAGGCAGATAATTACTTTATCAAATCTTTAAAAGACAATAATTTATATCATAAGATTTGGCAGGCTTACGCAGCCTTACTTCCTGTTAAGACCGTCGGTGTAATGGGCGACAATAGAACTTATGAGTATCTTTGTCTGTTAAGAGCAATAACCTCAGAAGATGGTATGACAGCGGATTTCTTTCAATTTAAAAAATCCTTCATGCAGTCAATATCTAATCAAATTGTAAATAATATTAGAGGTATTAATAGAGTTGTTTATGATATTACTTCAAAGCCACCAAGCACTATTGAATTGGAGTAATAAGACTATATAAGTAAATCAAATGAAATATTTACATACAATGATCAGAGTCTCAAATATTGAAGATTCACTTAAATTTTTTTGTGATGGCTTAGGATTAAAAGAAACAAAAAGAATGGAAAATGAAAAAGGAAGATACACACTAGTTTTTCTTGCAGCTCCAAATGACGAAAATGCGGAAATTGAATTAACTTATAACTGGGATGGAGACAATTTAGGTAAAGGATCTAGAAATTTTGGACATTTAGCTTACAGAGTTGATAATATTTACGAGACTTGTCAGAGATTAAAAGATATGGGTTACACAATAAACAGACCTCCTAGAGATGGTCACATGGCTTTTGTTAGATCTCCAGATAAAATATCAGTTGAAATTCTTCAAGATGGAAACTTAGAACCCATAGAACCTTGGAAATCTATGGAAAATACGGGTACTTGGTAAGCAGGTATTTATGCTTGCAAAAATAAGTAGGCTTGTTCTTAAAAAAAAAAATAAGTCAAAAATTGTTTGTTTAACTGCTTATTCAAAAAATATAGCTGAAGAGATTGATAACTACGCAGATTTAATACTTGTGGGTGATTCATTGGGTTCTGTTTTATATAATTTTGAAACTACAAGAAAAGTAAATTTATCAATGATGATTGAGCACTCTAAGAGTGTAAGAAGAGGAGTTAAAAAAAGTTTAATGATTGTAGACATGCCTTACAATACATACAAAAATAAATCTCAAGCACTTAAAAATTGTAAAAAAGTAATGAAAGAAACAAAATGTGATGGAATAAAATTAGAAGGAGGCAGAAAAATTATAGAAATTGTAAAATATTTAATTAAATTTAAAATTCCTGTAATGGGCCATATAGGTATAACACCACAAACTGTAAGAGGTAAATTTAGATACAAAGGTAAAACAGATTTAGAAATAAAAAATTTGTTAAAAGATTCTAAATCCTTGGAAGATGCTGGAGTATTTGCAATTGTTTTAGAATGTATTGAAAAAAAAGTTTCAAAAGAAATTACAGAGTCAATTAACGTTCCAACAATAGGGATAGGTTCATCAAATTTTTGTGATGGTCAGATCTTAGTTACAGATGATTTATTAGGTTTAACAGATACGAAAATTAAATTTGTAAAAAAATATACTAATCTGAAAAGCAATGTAAGAAATGCAGTTAAAAGGTTTAAATTAGATGTTAAAAGTGGGTCATACCCCTCAGCTAAATATTCCTACTAAAAATACTTTTTAAATCCTTCGTTAATATTTAAAATTTCTAAATCTACAAGTCCCCCAATAATTAGTTGTATTGCAACTAAAAGAATAAATGCTAGACCAATATACACAACCCATAAATGTTTCTGTATATAATTAGCCAAGTATGTTGCCATTGCACCAGTAAGGACTACTGATAACAATAAACCAAAAATCATAAACCCAAAGTTGCCCTTAGAAGCTCCAACAACACCTATAACATTATCGAAACTAATTGTGATATCCGCAAAAAGCACTTTATACATACCCTTTGCAAAAGAGGGCTCTAATGATTTTTTTGTGGGTGATTTTGATTTTTTTTGAATTTGAAAAAGATCTTTTCTCAAATCATTGACTATCCAAATTAAAAGTAGCCCTCCCAAAATTTTTATAAAGTAGAATTTGAATAAATATGTTGCAAATACTGCAAAAAGAACTTTAAAAACTAGAGCACCAACTACTCCCCAAAAAATTATCTTTTTTCTATTTTTAGGTACAAAATTAGCTGCAATTAAACCAATTATAATAGCATTATCAGCAGCTAAGATTATATCTATAAAGATAATTTGTAGTAAAATGAGGGATTCTTCTATCAAGATGATTATATAATAGTAATTATTTAAAAATTTTCAATAAAACACATGAAATTTTTATTGATTTAATAAATAATACATAATCAGATGTATTTTTTTAAAAATAAGGAGGATTAATGAAAAATTTAAAAACTTTAATTTCTATTTTATTTTCTGTTTTGTTAACCGCTAACGTAAATGCTGCTGAGAAGTGGGATATGGCTTTAGCTTATGGTGCAAGCAATTTTCATTCAGCTAATGCTGCAGAATTTGCTAAAAACGTTTCAGAAAAAAGTGGAGGTAAATTAACTATTGTAACTCACCCTGGAGGATCATTATTTAAAGGTGGAGAAATCTTTAGAGCTGTCAGAACTGGACAAGCTCAAATGGGCGAGAGATTTATGTCTGCTCTGGGAAAAGTAGATCCTATTCTTGAGATTGACTCACAACCATTCTTGGCAACATCTTATGATGATGCTATGAAACTTTATCAAGCATCGAAACCAGCAATCATAGAAAGCTTGAGCCAAAAAGGATTGGTATTTTTGTATGCAGTGCCATGGCCTGCACAAGGTTTGTATAGTAAAAATGAGATTAATAGTGTTTCAGATTTACAAGGTTTAAAATTTAGAGCATATAATTCAGCAACAATTAGAATTGCTGAACTTACTGGTATGGCTCCAACTAAAATTGAAGCTGCAGAAATAAGTCAAGCATTTTCAACTGGAGCAGTTGAGAGCATGATTACTTCACCAACTACTGGAAAAAATAGTAAAATTTGGGAGAACGGAGTAAAATATTTCTATGATATAGCTGCTTGGTTCCCAAAAAATATGGTAGTTGCTCATAGGGGATCTTGGAACAAACTAGATGCAGATACTCAAAATCTAATAATGAAGGAAGCAACTGCCGCAGAAGAAAAAGGTTGGATGCTTTCTAG
>CACLSF010000006.1 GCA_902609535.1 uncultured Pelagibacteraceae bacterium
TACACTAAAAAAATGGGTTCCTATTACATACGATGCATTCATGGATTATAGAGTAGGTGGTACAGAAGTCTCCGCTAAAGGAAAAGTTATTATTCAAAAATTATTAAAAGGTGAGGAAATAAATTTAGAACAATCTGGACTTTCAAAAAGAGAGTGGAATGAACTTATGGAGGCTTTTGAAATCACAGATAAGATTGTTTAATTTCCTCAGCAAATTTTAAATAAATTTTTGTAATTTCATGTTCAGGATCTTTCTCAACAATAGGAATTCCCATATCTCCATATTTTCCAACATCAGGGTTTATTGGTATCTGTCCTAAAAATTTCTTCTTAAATTCTTGTGCAGTTCTTTCAACACCATTCTCTCCAAAAATTGCATATTTTTTTCCGTCATCTCCGATAAAGTGACTCATATTGTCAATTAATCCAATTATATTTACTTTTAATTTTTCAAACATTCTAATTCCCCTTTTTACGTCTTGGAGTGCTATTTCCTGAGGAGTTGATACTATGATCGCGCCATCTACACTAATTTCTTGTGCAAATGTAAGTTGAGTGTCACCAGTACCTGGCGGCATATCAACAATAATAAAGTCTAAGTCTTTCCAACCAACTTTTTGAGTGAAAGTTTTAATGGCACTAGTAACCATAGGTCCTCTCCAAATCATAGGTGTTTGTTCATCTGTTAGAAAACCAATAGACATACATTGAATGTCATACTTTAAGATTGGCTTTAAAGTTTGACCATCACTATCCGGCTTATCATTTATAGAAAATAGTTTTGGCAAAGATGGTCCATAAATATCAGCATCTAAAATTCCGACTTTGCATCCAACTGTTTTTAGGGCTAAAGCTAAATTTGTGGCAAAAGTAGATTTTCCAACACCACCTTTTGCACTTGAGATAGCAATTGTAAATTTAGTACCTGGAATGGGGTTTCTTTTGAAGGTTTTTGGCTCAGTTTTTGACTTCATTGTGTCACTTAGACCTACTTTTTTATCATTCATTAAAATACACTTACCTTGTTTTTGATTATAAAGACACTATATAGAGTGTCATAATGACGATTTATAAAAATCAAAGTCCATGGGGAAGTCCCCCAGGTAGTGGTGGAGGAAGTGGTAATGGTGGAGGTTTCAGACGAGGCCCAACACCTCCCAATTTGGATGAGACAATAAGAAAATTACAAGATACTATAAATAAATTTACGGGTAGTGGAAAAGGTGGATCAAAACCAATTATATTTGGATTAATTATATTATTAATAATTTGGGCGTTAAGTGGTTTATATAGAGTTTTACCTGATGAGCAGGGTGTGGTCTTAAGATTTGGTAAGTTTATAAATACTACTCAACCAGGTTTAAATTACCATCTACCATTCCCTATTGAGAGTGTTTTAACTCCAAAAGTTACCAAGGTAAACAGGATGGATATAGGCTTTAGATCAGAGAGAGATAGCGGTTTTGGTCAAGGTGGAGGTGTTGCCGATGTTCCTGAGGAAAGTTTAATGTTAACAGGTGATGAAAATATAGTAAACATAGACTTTTCAGTATTTTGGGTAATAAAAGATGCTGGCAACTTTCTTTTTAAAATTCAAGATCCAGAAGGTACAGTAAAAGCAGCAGCAGAAACTGCTATGAGAGAAGTTATAGCAAGATCAGATATACAACCGATACTTACTGAGGGAAGGGCAGTTATTGAAAGAGACACGCAAGATATTATTCAAGGTATACTTGATGAATATGAAAGTGGTGTTCTAATTACACAAGTTCAAACTCAAAAGGCTGACCCGCCAGACCAGGTAATTGATGCATTTAGAGATGTACAGGCTGCAAGAGCTGACATGGAGAGATCAAAAAATGAAGCAGAAGCCTATGCTAATGATGTAATACCAAGAGCTCGAGGGGAAGCTGCAAAAATTCTACAAGCTGCAGAAGCTTACAAAAAAGAAGTTGTTGCAAAGGCAGAAGGTGAAGCAAGTAGATTTCTCTCAATATATACTGAATACGATAAAGCAAAAGAGGTAACTCAAGAAAGAATGTATTTAGAGACAATGGAGCAGGTACTTGCCGATATAAATAAAATTATAATTGATAAAGATTCTGGATCTGGCGTTGTGCCATATCTTCCATTACAAGAGTTAAAATCAGGAACAAATTAATGAAAGCTGGAAAATTTATATTACCGATAATAATCTTAATAGGTGCAACTTTATTCTTCTCAATCTTTATTGTTAAAGAAGTTAATCAAGCTATTGTACTTCAGTTTGGTGATCCTAAGAGAATTATTTTAAAGCCAGGATTAAATTTTAAGCTTCCATTTATTCAAAATGTAGTATTCTTGGATAAAAGAGTTTTAAACTTAGATACTCCACCTGAAGAAGTTATTGCATCTGATCAAAAACGTTTAATTGTTGATGCTTTTGCAAGATTTCAAATTATTGATCCACTAAAATTTTATATTTCAGTTGGAAATGAAAGAGTTGCAAGATCAAGGCTAGCAACGATCATTAATTCAAGAATAAGGAACGTGCTGGGTCAACAAAAATTACAAACTTTATTATCTGAAGATAGATCGAAACAAATGGCTTTAATTCAACAGGGTGTAAATAATGAAGCAGAAAACTTTGGTATTAAGATAGTTGATGTAAGAATAAAAAGAGCTGATTTACCTCAAGCAAACAGTGATGCAATCTTTAGAAGAATGCAAACTGAAAGGGAAAGAGAAGCTAAAGAATTTAGAGCAAAAGGTGCAGAGATGGCAGTAACTATAACATCTACAGCAGATAAAGAAGTTACTGTTATTTTAGCAGAGGCAGAAAAAAAATCTGAGATTATGAAGGGTGAAGGAGATGGTCTTAAAAATAAAATTTTTGCTGATGCTTTTGGTCAAGATCCAGAATTTTTTGGATTTTATAGAGCAATGCAAGCATACCAAAAAGCTTTAATCGGAGGAGAAACTTCAATGATTTTATCTCCAGATAGTGAATTCTTTAAATTTTTTGGAAATAAACAAAAATAAAAAATTTTAATTAATATGAGAGAATTGATCATAGCTTTTGGTCTATTCTTGTTTATTGAAGGTGTCTTATATGCCTTATTTCCATCAAAAATGAAAAATATGTTAAAAAAACTTGATGTAGTTGCTGATAAACAGCTACGAACAGGTGGGTTAATATTTGCACTTATTGGATTTATAATTATTTGGTATTTAAAAATATGAACAATTTGATGAAAATTTTTTCAATAATAATAATTTCTTTAAATTATTTTACATTTTCTAAAGCTCAGGAAATTCCATCGTCATTCGCAGATTTGGCAGAAAGATTAATGCCATCGGTTGTAAATATTTCAACGACCACAACCGTAACAACAAAATCAAACCCTTTACCATTTGAATTTCCTCCAGGTTCACCATTTGAAGATATGTTTGGTTCACCTCAACAAAGACAGACTAGTGCACTAGGATCAGGTTTTATAATTGGTGAAGATGGAATTGTAATAACAAACAATCATGTGATTCAAGGAGCGTCAGATATATTTGTTAGAGTTAATGGAGATAAAGATTATAAAGCTGAAGTGCTCGGTGCTGATGCAGGCATGGATATTGCGGTATTAAAAATTGAATCAGATAAAAAATTTAAGCCAGTAAAATTTGGAAACTCAGATAAATCTAGAATTGGAGATTGGGTTATTGCAATAGGTAATCCATTTGGTCTCGGAGGCACTGTAACAGCAGGAATAATTTCTGCTAGAAATAGAAGCATAGGACTTTCAAGATATGAAGATTATATTCAGACTGATGCTTCTATAAACCAGGGAAATTCAGGTGGACCATTATTTAATATGAATGGAGATGTCATTGGAATAAATACAGCTATACTCGGACAGTCTGGATCAATTGGAATAGGTTTTGCAATACCATCTAATAGTGCTCAAAAAGTAATCGGGCAATTAATTGAATTTGGCGAAACAAAAAGAGGATGGCTTGGTGTTAGAATTCAAGTAGTAGATCAAGGAATAGCAGACGCAGAAAAGCTAGACAAACCTAGAGGTGCTCTAGTTGCAAGCGTTGCGGATAACAGTCCATCAGATAAAGGAGGAATTAAACCTGGCGATATAATTTTAGAGTTTGATGGAAAACCTATTGATGAAATGAAGGAACTACCTAAAATAGTTGCTGAAACAGATGTTGGAAAAAAAGTAATTGTTAAAGTTTGGAGAAATAAACGAGAAATTACAAAAGAAATAATTCTAGGAAGATTAGAAACTTCGGAAGATTTTAAAGCACAAAAACCAGCAATTGAAAAACCAAAAGTAAAAAGAATTGAAGGTTTGAAAATAGATGTTCGTTTATTAACCAAAGATGATATTGAGGCAAGAAATCTTCCAAAAGGAACAAGTGGGGTGGTCATCACTAAAATAGATAAAGAAAGCCCTATAAACTATTTACAAATTAATAATGTTATTGTTGAGGCAAATAGAAAAAAAATTAACACAATAGGTGATCTTGATAATGTGGTAAAATTGAAGTTAAGAAGTGATGAAAATAACTTACTAATTGCAATTTATAATAACCAAAATCAAAGAACATATATTGGTGTTAAATTAAAATAATAAAAATGGACCTAAAGTCCAAAATTATATTAATCTCTGGTCCAACTGCATCAGGTAAGTCTAGAGCTGCATTGAAAATTGCCAAAAAGTTAAAAGGAGAAATTATTAATGCAGATAGCATGCAGGTATATAAAGAATTAAATATACTGACTGCTAGACCTTCAAAAATAGATTTGAAAAAAATTGATCACCATTTATATGGTTTTAGAAGTGTTAAAAAAGAGTTTTCATCAGGTGAGTGGTTAAAATTAGCAAAAAAGAATATTAAAAAAATTAGAGACAAAAATAAAATACCAATTTTAGTTGGTGGTACTGGTCTTTATTTCAAAGCCTTGATTGATGGGTTGGTTAAAATTCCCAAAATACCAATTTCTATTCGTAATAGAATAAGACGAATGCAATGTAATTTAGGTCAAAAAAAATTTTATTTAAAACTCGTAAAAATCGATCCATCAGTAAAAAATAGGATTGACCCAACTGATGCTCAAAGATCAATCAGGGCTTATGAGGTTATTTCGATTTCAAAGAAATCAATTTTTGAATGGTATAAGAAAACAAAACCATCTTTTAAAAAGGATCAATTTATAAAAATTTATGTTGATTATCCCAAAGATGAATTAATTAATAAAATTTCCAAAAGAGTAGACAGAATGATGAAGGATGGAGCTATTAAAGAAGTTAAGGATTTTTTAAAGCTTAATTTAAAGACTGATAGCAACATTTATAAAGTTATAGGAATAAGAGAGATTAAAGAATTTATTGATAAAAAAACTTCTATGGATGATTTGAAACTAAATATTGTTATAAAAACCAGACAATACGCCAAAAGACAGAGAACTTGGTCTAGAGGTCAAATGAGTGATTGGCAAAAATTTGATACTAAGGCTCTTTCAAAATTTATAAAAAAATTATAAATAATTCTCACAATAACTTGACCAACGAGTACAACTTCAGCTAGATTGTCTGAATGCCAAAATTATATTCAGGAGCTGAGATAGTATTCAAATGTTTAGAAGATCAAAATGTTAGTCACATATTTGGTTACCCTGGAGGAGCAGTCCTGCCAATATATGATGAATTAAAAAATTTTAATTCAATAAAACATATTTTAGTAAGACATGAACAGGGCGCAGGGCACGCCGCAGAAGGCTATGCAAGATCAACTGGAAAACCAGGCGTATTGTTAGTAACTTCAGGTCCCGGAGCAACCAATGCTGTTACAGCCTTAACAGATGCTTACATGGACTCTGTGCCGTTAGTTTGCATAACAGGACAAGTTCCAACACACTTAATTGGTACAGATGCATTTCAAGAATGTGACACAACAGGAATTACAAGACCTTGTACTAAACATAACTGGTTAGTAAAAGATGTTAATGATTTAGCTAGCGTAATGCATAAAGCTTTTGAAGTAGCAACCACAGGTAGACCAGGACCCGTTTTGGTAGATATCCCAAAGGATATACAATTTCAAAAAGGTAAATATAAAAATTTTAAGAAAGTTAAGAAGTTAAATGGGAAATCTCATGACAATTTTTCTCAAAAAAATATTGATGAATTAGTTAAATTAATCAGCAAAGCAAAAAAACCGATTTTTTATACAGGAGGTGGAGTAATTAATTCAGGACCAAAGGCAAGTGAACTTTTAAGAGAGCTTGTGTATGCAACAGGTTTTCCAATAACCTCAACTCTACAAGGTCTTGGTTGTTTTCCTGCTGATGATAATCAATTTTTAGGAATGCTAGGAATGCACGGTACCTATGAAGCAAACAATGCGATGTATAGTTGTGACTTAATGATAAATGTTGGTGCAAGATTTGATGATAGAATTACTGGTAAAATTGATGAGTTCTCTCCTAAATCAAAAAAAGTTCATATTGATATAGATCCATCATCTATAAATAAAAATGTAAAAGTAGATTTAGCAATTGTTGGAGATATTAAATCAGTTTTAACGTCAACACTTAAAACATTTAAAAAAACAAAAAATAATTTTTCTAAATCAAACAAACATCAAACATCTAATTGGTGGGAACAAATTCAAAAATGGAGATCTAAAAGATCTTTAGACTATATTGGTAATGAAGAGACAATTAAGCCTCAGTACGCAATCGAAAGATTGTATGAACTAACTAAAGATAAAGATACATATATTACAACTGAGGTTGGTCAACATCAAATGTGGGCCGCACAACACTACAAGTTCAATAAACCAAATAGATGGATGACTTCTGGCGGTCTCGGCACCATGGGATATGGCTTACCCGCAGCTGTTGGAGTTCAGATTGCACATCCTAAGAAATTAGTTGTTGATATCGCTGGTGAAGCTTCAGTTTTAATGACTATGCAAGAAATGTCTACAGCAGTGCAATACAATTTACCTATAAAAATATTTATTTTAAATAATGAATACATGGGGATGGTAAGACAGTGGCAGGAGTTACTTCATGATAAAAATTATTCTGAGAGTTACACTGCTGCATTGCCAGATTTTGTTAAAATGGCCGAAGCCTATGGTTGTGTTGGTATAAGAGCCAAAACACCCGAAGAATTAGATGATAAGATTATTGAAATGCTAAATACAGACCGACCGGTAATATTTGATTGTCTTGTAGACAAACAAGAAAATTGTTATCCAATGATACCCTCTGGAAAACCTCATAATCAAATGTTACTTGGTCCTAAAGATCAAAAAGATAAAAAGATCACTGGAAAGGGTAGAACGCTAGTTTAATGGCAAATTCAAAATCAGCATATAGTTTCGCAGGAAAAAAACAGAAACTTGATACTCATATCATAGTTGTATGGGTAGATAATGAAGCTGGAGTTTTAGCTCGTGTAGTTGGGTTATTTTCTGGAAGGGGTTACAATATTGAATCTCTTGCAGTTGCTGAAGTTGATCAGAAAGAAAATATTTCAAGAATAACAATTGTTACTACAGGGACACCACAAGTTGTAGATCAGATTAAACTTCAATTAAAAAAATTAGTTCCAGTTCATAAAGTGGCAGATTTTAAAAGAGAAGATAAAAATGTTATTTTTAAAGAAATGGCATTATTCAAGTTTGTGGCAAATAATGTTAAATTAAATAGAGCATTTGAAGCTTGTAAAAAATTTAATCCAGTTTTGTTAGATAAGACAACAAAGTCAAATGTTATTCAAATTACAGCTTTAAGAAGAGAAATAGATAATATGTCAAAAAATTTAAAAAAATTTGGTTTAGTGAGTGTTTCAAGAACTGGTGCAGTTGCTATGACTAGAGGGTCAGAAATATTTAAATAAATAAAATTAAAGGAGAGAAATTATGAAAATGTTTTATGAAAAAGATACTAATGTAAATTTAATCAAAGATAAGAAAGTAGCAATTTTTGGTTATGGAAGCCAAGGACATGCACATGCACTCAATCTAAGGGATAGTGGTGTTAAAGAAGTTGTGGTAGCTTTAAGAGAAGGCTCATCAAGTATTGAAAAAGCTGAGTCTAAAGGTTTAAAAGTTATGAATTTGTCTGATGCTGCAGAATGGGCAGATGTAGTTATGATTCTAACTCCAGACGAATTACAAGCGTCAATATATAAAAACCATATAGAGCAACGTGTTAAAGAAGGAACATCGATTGCGTTTGCTCATGGTTTAAATGTTCACTATGATCTTATAAAAGCTAGAAAAGATTTAGATGTATTTATGGTTGCACCAAAGGGACCTGGGCATTTAGTAAGAAGTGAGTATGAAAAGGGTGGTGGTGTTCCTTGTTTATTTGCTATTCACCAAGATGGTTCTGGAAAAGCAAGAGATTTGGCAATGTCATATGCATCAGCTGTTGGTGGAGGTAGATCTGGAATAATTGAAACTACATTTAAAGATGAAGTAGAAACTGATCTATTTGGAGAGCAAACAGTATTATGTGGTGGACTTGTTGAGTTGATTAAAAATGGATATGAAACTTTAGTTGAAGCTGGATATGAGCCAGAAATGGCTTATTTTGAAACTGTCCACGAAGTAAAACTGATTGTGGATTTAATATATGAAGGTGGAATTGCTAATATGAATTATTCAATTTCAAATACTGCTGAGTATGGCGAGTATCAGTCAGGTCCAAGAATAATCAAAAAGGAAGAAACAAAACAAAGAATGAAAGAAGTTTTGGCAGAAATACAGTCTGGAAAGTTTACTAGAGATTGGATGGATGAGTGTAAGAATGGACAAAAAAACTTTCTTGCAACTAGAGCTAAATTAGCAGAACACTCGGTTGAAAAAGTAGGCGCTGAACTTCGAGCTATGATGCCATGGATTTCAAAAAAGAAACTTGTTGATAGCGATAAGAAGTAGATAAATTATTGTTTTATTTTGAGTAAAATAGCCATTTTATTTTGCAATCTGAGCGTGAGCATGTATGATGCGTAAGTTACAATTAAATGACTGATAATAACAGAGTATACATTTTTGATACTACAATGCGTGATGGAGAGCAGTCTCCTGGCGCATCAATGAGTTTGGAAGAAAAAATACAAATAGCTAGAGTATTTGACGAACTTGGAATAGATATTATTGAAGCTGGATTTCCAATTGCATCTCCAGGGGATTTTGAAGCTGTAACCGAAGTCAGTAAAATATTAAAAAAATCAATACCAGCAGGTTTAGCGAGACATTCAAAAAAAGACATTGATAGATGCTATGAGGCTCTTAAACATGCTCCAAGATTCAGAATTCATACTTTTATTTCTACGAGTCCTTTACATATGAAGCATAAGCTTAATAAATCACCAGATGAAGTTTATGAAGCGATAAAACAAAATGTAACTTATGCAAGAAATTTTACTGATGATGTGGAATGGTCTTGTGAAGATGGTACCAGAACAGATATGGATTACATGTGTAAGACAGTTGAACTAGCGATTAAATGTGGTGCTAGAACTATTAATATTCCTGATACTGTTGGCTATACTATACCATCTGAATTTACAAAAATTATTGAAACTCTATTAAATAAAGTTCCAAACATAGATAAAGCAATTCTTTCAACGCATTGTCATAATGATTTAGGTTTGGCAGTTGCCAATTCTTTAGCAGGCGTCCAGGCAGGAGCTAGACAAATTGAATGTACTATAAATGGTCTAGGAGAAAGGGCTGGAAATGCAGCTCTTGAAGAAGTTGTGATGGCCATGAAAACAAGACCTGATTTAATGCCATACGAAACTCGAATTGAAACTACTCTTCTAAGCAAAGCATCCAAGATAGTATCAAATGCCACAGGCTTTCCTGTCCAATATAATAAAGCTATTGTTGGAAAAAATGCTTTTGCTCATGAAGCAGGTATTCACCAAGATGGAATGTTAAAAAATAGGCAAACATATGAAATTATGACACCAGAGAGTGTAGGTGTTAAGCAAACGTCTCTCGTTATGGGTAAACACTCAGGTAGACACGCATTTAAAGATAAATTAACCAGCTTAGGATATCCAGATCTAACTGATGATGTTGTCGATAATGCATTTGCAAAATTTAAAATCTTAGCAGATAAAAAAAAACATGTTTACGATGAAGATATAATCGCTTTAATAGATGATAGTTTAATAACAGACAATAAAGTAAGTGCTATCAATTTGAAATCTTTGAAAGTATTTGCTGGTACTGGTGAACCTCAAAGAGCAGAAATGACATTAGATGTTTTTGGTGAAATTAAAAAAGCATCAGAAACAGGCGATGGACCAGTTGATGCAATTTTTAAATGTATAAAAAAACTTTATCCACATGAGGTGAATTTACAACTTTACCAAGTACATGCTGTTACAGAGGGAACAGACGCTCAAGCCACAGTAAGTGTTAAAATTGAGGAAAATGGAAAAACAACTGTAGGACAAGCTGCAGATACTGACACTTTAGTTGCATCAGCAAATGCTTATATAAATTCGCTAAATAAAATGATTATAAAAAGAGATAAAACAGCGCCAGGGACAAATATAGAAAATCAAAATTTTGAAAATCAAAAGATGAAAGGCATATAAAAATGACAATGTTCAGCAACTTAAAGAAATTATGGAGTCAAGATATGGCAATAGATCTTGGTACAGCAAACACACTTGTAGTGTTAAAGGGCAAAGGTGTAGTTCTCAATGAACCATCTGTAGTTGCAGTTGTTGACAACAAAGGAAAAAAATCAGTTTTAGCTGTTGGAGATGAAGCAAAGACTATGCTTGGAAGAACACCAGGAAATATACAGGCAATCAGGCCTTTGAGAGACGGTGTTATTGCAGACTTCGTTGTCACTGAAGAGATGATTAAACACTTTATTAAAAAAGTTCACAAAAAAACATTAGCAAATCCAAGAATTTTAATTTGTGTGCCAACTGGTTCAACACCAGTTGAAAGAAAAGCAATTCAAGATAGCGCCCTTGCAGCAGGAGCTCGTAAAGTTAATTTAATTGAAGAGCCAATAGCTGCAGCAGTTGGAGCTGGATTACCAATATCAGAGGCAACAGGATCAATGGTTGTTGATATAGGTGGTGGTACAACTGAAATTGCAGTATTATCATTAGGTGGTGTTGTTTATTCTGAATCATTAAGAGTAGCAGGAGATGCAATGGATAATGCTTTAAAAGAATATATGAGAGAAGAGTATAATTTAATGATTGGTGATAGTACTGCAGAAAAAATCAAAAAAGATATTGGCACAGCTATCCCAACAAATAATAATACTTATGCAGTAAAAGGTAGAGATTTGAGATCAGGAACTCCGAAAGAGGTAAATATTTCAGAAGAAGATACTGCCGAGGCACTAAACCCAATTTTAAAAGATATAGTATCTTCAATAAAAAAAGCTTTAGAGAATACTCCACCAGAGTTATCTGCTGATTTAGTTGATATGGGCTTAACCTTGACCGGTGGTGGTTCTCTTTTAAATAATATAGATAAAAGATTTTCAAAAGAGACAGGTCTTCCAGTAAATGTTGCTGATGATCCTTTATCTTGCGTTGCAATTGGAACTGGTAAAGCTTTAGATCAAGAGGAAACTTTTTCATCAGTCTTATCTGAGTATTAATTAAAATGTCTAAAGAAATGGGCAGAGATGATCTAGTTATATCTGCTCGTTCAATTTTTTTGAATAAAGGTAATAGACAAAAATTTTCACTTTTAACTTTAATAATAGTATCCATAATTGTTTTATCATTAGAATATTTTAAAACAGGACCCATTAATCAATTTAGGTCAGTAACCAAAGATGTTGTTTTTAAAACTTCATATTTTATATCGTTACCATTTTTAAAATTAAAAAATGCTTATTATGGTATTAGTGATTTTTTAAAAATACATGAAGAAAATAAACAACTTAAGATTATTGATTTAAATATTGAAGAGTTAAAATTTGAAAATCAGTTTTTAAAAGAAGAAAATATAAGGCTTAATGCACTGATTGAAGAAAAAACCCTCTTCTTAGATAATTATCATGTAACAAATATTTTATTAGATCAGGAGAGCCCATATTTACGATCAATTGTGATTAATAAGGGCTTTAAACATGATATTAAAATAGGGTCAGCTGTTAGAAGTGGATCGTATTTTATAGGAAAAGTAGTTGGAGTTAATTATCTAACCTCCAGAGTTTTATTAATAAATGATCTTAATAGTAAGATACCAGTAATAATTGAACCTAATGGGATCAGTGCGATAGTTTCAGGGAATGGAAGTAAATTTAATGGTGATATTGAGTATCTGCCTGAAAAAAATCAAGTTGAAGAAGGTCATATTGTTTATACTTCAGGAATTGATGGAATAATTTCCTCTGGAATACCTATAGGCAAAATAACTATTATAAATAGTAAAAAAATTGTGAAATTTTTTGCAGATTTTGATCAAATTAAATATGTTAAGGTTTATTTTAAAAAGTGAGTTTATTTGCTAACAGAATTTATTCTAAGACAATTACGAGTTTACCCACTTTAATTTTATTATTAGTTGTAATTTTAGATTTAAATATAAATATTATTTATAAAAATTATGATTTTATCATAAACTTTAGCTACATAATTGTATTCTTCTGGGGTTTAAAAAAACCTGAGCATCTAGGTTATGGATTAATTTTTTTTGCAGGTATTATAAATGATGTAGTTCAAAGTTTGCCAATTGGAATATCTTCTCTAGAATATTTATTATTATCTGTGATTGGAGCATTTATAAGAAATAGAACGATCATATACAATTTAATTTATGATTGGATATCATTTTTCATAGCAATTTTAATTGTAGGATCAATAAATTACATTATATTAATAGGAATATTTAAAATTCCAATTATCTATGAAAGTTTAATATTGGGTTTATTCGTTACTTTTTTAATTTACCCTATATTTTTCAAAATATTTTTTTGGATAGATAATATGGTGCTAATTAAACAGAATGATAAAAAAAACAGGTAATTTAAATAAAAATAAGGTTATAAGTAGAAGACTTTTTGTTTTAGTTGCTGCAAAGATTGGGTTACTTGGGATTATTAGTACAAGATTATATAATCTTCAAATTTCTGAAAAGAAAAAATATGAAGTTTTATCAGACAAAAACAGAATTAGAGAATGGAAAACTCCACCTCAAAGAGGAATAATAACTGATTATTTCAACAACGTTATTGCAGATAATCAAAGAGTTTATCAAGTTCATTTATCTCTTGAAGAAGTTTCCAATTTTAATAATTCAATTTTTAAAATTAAAAATATCATAAGTCTTAAAGAGGATGAAATAAAAAAAATATATGAGAATAAAGAAAAGTCTAAGCCCTGGGATACTTTAATAATTTCTGAAAATTTATCATGGCAAGAATTTTCTAAATTAAATTTATACTTGCATGAATTGGAAGGTGCAAAGCCAGTTTTGTCTACTTCAAGATATTATCCTTATTCCAATGATTTAGTACATGTTGTTGGTTATGTTGGTGATGCAACAACTAAAGATATTCAAAATAAGAAAAAAATAGAAGAGAATTTTGTACCAGGTTTAAAAGTTGGAAAAATTGGTATTGAAAATTCAAAAGATACTGATCTAATAGGAGATCATGGAACCAAAAGATATGAAGTAAATGCATCAGGAAAAAAAATAAGTGAAATTAGTTATAACAAAGAAACCCAAGGCAAAAATTTAAGAACGACCATAGACTTAGAAATTCAGCAATTAGCTCAAGAGTTATTAAAAAACCAAGCAGGGTCAATATGTGTTATGGATATATATACAGGGGAAGTAATTGCAATGGCATCATCCCCGACCTACGATCCAAATAAGTTTACACATGGAATAAGCACTAAAGATTGGAATGAAATTAAAAATAATAAGTTAAGACCTTTGATAAATAAATCATTAGCTGGTTTATATTCTCCAGGATCAACTATAAAACCCTTAGTTGCACTTGCTGCTCTAGAATATGGAATAATTGATACAAAATTTAAAGTAAACTGTAAAGGTCATGATCATCCATATGAATTATATGGAGAAAGATATCATTGTTGGAAAAAAAATGGTCATGGATTAATGAGTATGAGAAATGCCATTAAACAGTCATGCGATATTTATTTTTATGAAGTCGCAAGACTTTTAGGTGTAGATAAGCTTTCACTAATTGCAAAAAGATATGGTCTAGGTTCAAAAGTTTTAGAAGATTTTTTTTCAGAAGAAAAAAAAGGAATTGTCCCCTCAACGAAATGGAAAAAACAAGTTTTAGAACAGTCTTGGTACCTTGGTGAAACTGTAATTACTGGAATAGGACAGGGTTACATTCAGACTACTCCACTTCAATTATGTTTGATGACAGCGCAATTGGCTAATGGAGGCTATAAGATTAAGCCAAATTTAATTTATGATAAAGAAATAGATTTAGACAAAATTAAATCTAAAATTGAAAGTGAAAAAAATAAATCTGTAAGTCAAAATATTTTAAAAGATCAAGAATTTAAACACTATGAAAGACTTTACAGAAATCCAAATAATTTAAAGGTAGTCCTGGATGCAATGTATGGGTCAACCAATGAACAATTTGGAACCTCATTCAGATCTAGACACAAAGAAAATAAGTATAAGTTTGCTGGAAAAACAGGAACTTCCCAAGTTAAAAGAATAACTGATCAAGATAGAGAGCTTGATTTAGACCTCGAAGAGATAGAATACAAAAGTAGAGATCATGCTTTATTTATTGCATTTGCGCCTTATGATAAACCAAGATATTCCCTTAGTGTTTTGATTGAACATGGAGGTTCAGGTAGCAAAGCGGCTGCTCCACTAGCAAGTAAATTAATAAAAAAAATTTTAGATAGGCATGAATTAAGAGAAAAAATCAGAAAAGATTTAAAAAATATTGTATGATACTTTCAACTTCATTAAATTCCAATAGCTATTCATTTATTGATAAGCTGAAGGCTGTTGATTATTTTTTAATAATAATTGTTGCAACGATAGGTTTGATAAGTATTTTTTCAATTTACTCTACTGAGAGTGGGAACTTTTCTTTTTATACCAAAAATCATCTAATTAGATTTCTGGTATTCTTTTCTATGTTTTTAGTATTGTCATTTGTAAGAGTCTCAGCATGGTATAAACAGGCCTACATTTTTTATATTTTAGGAATTGTACTTTTATTATTAGTAATTTTTTTTGGAATTTCAGCATCAGGATCTAAACGATGGATAAATCTTTTTATAATGAACCTTCAGCCTTCAGAACTAATGAAAATTGCAATAATAGTCTGTTTTGCAAGATATTACCATCGTATTCATAGCTCAGACATTCAAAGTTATAAATATTTATTACAACCAATTATACTTTTGTTGATACCTTGCTATTTAGTTATAACTCAACCTGATTTAGGAACAGCAATTTTAATAGCAGGAAGTGGGTTGGCTATTATTTGGTTAGCAGGACTTAATTTAAAATATTTTATATATTCAGGATTAATATTATTAGTCTCATTACCTTTTATAATTTCAATTTTAAAACCATATCAAAAATCTAGAATATTAACTTTTTTTAATCCAGAAAGAGACCCTTTAGGTGCTGGTTATCAAATAATTCAATCCAAAATAGCAATTGGTTCAGGAGGATTGTTAGGAAAAGGTTTCTTGCAAGGTACACAAAGTTATCTTGAATTCTTGCCTGAAAAACACACTGACTTTATTTTTACTCTTTTCTCCGAAGAATTTGGCTTTGTTGGTTCAATGGTATTAATTTTATTATACGCTTTATTAATTTACAGAATAATAAGGATTGGTTCTTCTAGTAGATCATTTTTTGCTAAACTATACTGTTTTGGTTTTGCGTCTGCATTATTTTTATATATTTTTGTAAATATAGCTATGGTAGTTGGGTTGTTGCCAATTGTTGGAGCACCACTTCCTATTATGTCATATGGAGGATCATCAATGTTATCAATAATGCTAGGTTTAAGTATCGTAATGAGCTGCAAAATTTACAGCCGAGATTCGATCGGCAGTTAAAATATTGTAAACATTTATCTGCCGCGATCAAATAGCATCTATTATAATTTCTCTTACCAACTATATTTTTTCTTGTGTCAGAAAAGATTTTAAAAGTTGGTATAATAGGAGCAGGAATTCAAGGAGTCTGTAATGCTCTTTTTCTTCAAAAAAAAGGCTATCAAGTAATTTTGTTCGATAGAGATGAACCCGGAAATGCAGCCTCTTATGGTAATGCAGGTCATTTTTCTCCTTATGCGTCTGTTCCTTTAAACAGACCAGACATTGTAAGCGATGTGCCATCTATGCTTATGAGCTCAAGAGGACCTTTGGCACTTAAATGGAATTATGTTCCAAAAATGATCCCTTGGTTTTCAAAATTTTTAATGAATTGTACTAATGATAAAATGATGCATACCGCAAAAAATATGCATCAAATTTTAGATCAATCATTACTGGCTTATGATGAACTATTCGAAGAAATAGATCTAGAGGGTTTAGTTGAAAATAATGGAATTTTATATGTCTGGAATGAAAAAAATTTAAAAAGTAGAGAATTAGAAATAAAAATTAGAGACGATCTAGGCGTTAAACAACAAGTAGTAAATAAAAAAGAAATACATGATTTAGAGCCAAATTTAAAACCATTTTATCATGGAGGTGTTTTCTATGATTATGCAAGACATGCAAGAAATCCAAAAAAAATACTAATTAAATTATTTCAAAATTTCATTAATAAAGGAGGAAAGTTTTTAAAACTTAATATCCAAGATTTGAATTTTGATGAAGAAAAACCTGTTATAAGATCAGAAACCCAAAGATTTGTTTTTGATAAATTAGTTATAGCATGCGGTGCTTTTTCAAAAAAACTAACTGACAAACTTCATGAAAATATTCCACTAGATACTGAGAGAGGGTATCATGTTCATTTTAAAGGTTTTGATCATTTAATCTCTAGACCAGTAGTTTATTCTAACAGAGGGTTTGGAATGTCACCGATGGATCAAGGATTGAGAGTGGTTGGCACTGTCGAGTTTGGTGGTTTAGAAAATGATTTATCAAAATCTAGGATTAAAAACTTAATTTTAAATGCAAAAGATATGCTTGACGGCTTACCTGAGCATAAGGATGAGTGGTTAGGGTTTAGACCTACACTGCCAGATTTTTTACCAATTATTGGACCATCAAAAAATTATAAAAATGTGTTTTACTCATTTGGTCATCATCATTTAGGATGGACTTTAGGTGCAATTTCTGGAAAAATAGTGTCTGGTATGATTGCAAATGAAAATACTAATATGGATTTAAAGCCTTACAGTTCAGTTAGATTTGCTTAAAAAGTTAAATAGTGTGGAAATTAAACTTGAAGACAAATATAAATTAAGTAAAGGCACTAGATTTTTAACTGGTGCCCAAGCCCTTGTTCGAGTTCCAATTGTTCAAGCAAGAAGAGATAAACAAAAAAACTTAAATACTGCATGTTATATCTCCGGGTATAGAGGATCTCCTCTAGGTGGCTACGATCAGCAAATTTTAAAAAATAAAAAATATTTAAATGAAAACAATATTTATTTTCAACCAGGAATAAATGAGGAACTTGCTGCAACTTCTTTATGGGGAACACAGCAAGTAAATCTTAGAAAACAAGATAAATACGATGGTGTTTTTGGCATATGGTATGGTAAAGGGCCAGGAGTAGATAGAGCAGGAGATGCTTTAAAACATGTAAACTTAGCTGGTACCTCAAAGTTTGGAGGCGTCATTGCTTTAATGGGAGATGACCATATATGTGAATCTTCAACAACCTCTCATCAAAGTGAATTTGCAATGATTGATGCGATGATACCTTTTTTTAATCCAAGTGGTGTTCAAGAAATACTAGATTATGGAATAATAGGAATAGAATTATCAAGAAAAAGTGGATGTTGGGTAGGAATAAAATGTGTTCATGATAACGTAAGTTCAGGAGCAACAGTTGACTTAGATGAAAATAGGTTAAATCTTTTAGATGTTTCAAGTGAAACCTATCCATCTGAAGGTTTAAATATAAGACTCAAAGATACCGCTCAAGAAAAAGAATATCGTTTGCATCATCATAAAATAAAATATGTAAAAGAATTTTGTAAACTAAATAGTTTAAATAAATTAATTTTTGACTCAGAAAATGCAAAAGTTGGAATAATTAGCACTGGAAAGTCTTTTTTAGATACAAAATTAGGGCTAGAAAAAATTGGAATAAACGAAGATGTTGCCAATCAAATAGGAATTAAACTTCTGAAAATTGCTATGCCATGGCCATTAGAGGAAACAATAATTGAAAAATTTTCAGAAAATTTAGAAAAAATTATTGTTGTTGAAGAAAAAAGATCAATCATTGAAACACAGGTCAAAGAAATATTATTTAATAAAAATTTAAATATAAAAGTAGTTGGAAAAAAAGACGAAAACAATAATGATTTATTTGTTTCTTCTGGAGCTTTAGACCCAGGAGAAATAGGTTTAAAGATCTTTGAAATAATTAATTACCTTAAACTACCAGATGAAGTAAATAATCTTTCAAAAAAATTAGAGTCTTTGAAAGAAAAAACTAATTCAAATATTTCTTTAAAAAGAGTCCCACATTTCTGTTCTGGGTGCCCTCATAATACTTCAACTAGAATACCTGAGGGTAGTAGAGCAATTACAGGTATTAGTTGTGCTTATCTTGTAGAACATATGGAGAGAGATAATGAAGGCTTTTCACAGATGGGATCAGAAGGTGCAACTTGGGTTGGTGAGTCTGTATTTAGTAATACAGACCATGTTTTTCAAAATATGGGAGATGGGACTTACATCCATTCAGGAATTCTTTCCATAAGACATGCAGTTGCTGCAAAAACTAAAATGACATTTAAGATTTTGTATAATGATGCCGTTGCTTTAACTGGAGGTCAAGCATTAGATGGATTACCTACAGTTGCTCAAATGTCTAAACAACTTGAAGCAGAAGGTGTCGAAGAAATTGCAATAATCACAGATGAAATTGAAAAATATAATGACAGAGGAGGTTTTGCGAGAAATTCTAAAGTTTATGATAGAAAAAATATTATACATGTTCAAATTGAACTGAGCAAAATTAATGGAACAACTGTAATAATTTATGATCAAACCTGTGCAGCTGAGAAAAGAAGGAGAAGAAAAAAAGGTATCTTAGAGGAACCCAAGAAAAAAATTTTTATTAATAAAGACTTATGTGAAGGTTGTGGAGATTGTGGAATTCAATCTAATTGTGTTTCTATTGCACCTGTCGAAACTGAGTATGGAAGAAAAAGACAAATTGACCAATCTTCTTGTAACAAAGATTACACATGTGTAGATGGGTTTTGTCCAAGTTTTGTAAGTCTTGAGGGAGATATAAGACTTAAGAAAAATTATGACGATAATTTAATTAATAAAATAAATTCAAAGATAGATGATCCAATATTACCTCAAATTGATAAATCTTTTGGAATAATGATTGCTGGAATTGGTGGTACAGGCGTTGTTACAATTGGAGCTGTGCTTGCAACCGCTGCCCAAATAGATGGAAAAGGATCAGGGGTTTTAGATATGACTGGGTTAGCTCAAAAAGGTGGAGCTGTTAAAAGTTTCTTAAGAATTTTTGAAAAACCAGAGGATGTAGGAGCAATAAGATTATCTTACGGTGATACAAACTTACTTCTTGGATTTGATTTACTTGTATCAAATGATTTAGAAATAATAAAAACCTTAGATAAAAAAATTTCAAAGTTAATAGTTAATACAGATGAAGTTATGCCTGGAGATTTTACAAGGGACAAAAATTTTTATTTACCATTTGATGAAATGAGAAACAATTTAATTAATATAGCAGGTCAAGAAAATATAAAGTTTATATCATCAAATAAAATTACATCAAAGATTTTAGGAAATTCAATTTTATCAAATATGTTTAATGTTGGAGTAGCATATCAATCAGGCTTAATACCAATTTCAGCTTTATCAATTGAAAAAGCAATTGAGTTAAATGGTGCAAGTGTAAAAGATAATATTGATGCCTTCAGATTTGGAAGACACTATGAAAATTTAAAAGAGGAAGTAGTAGATATAATTAAAGATGAGCCAGAAGTACTAGAGGGTTTTGATGAAAAATATAAGAATAGATTTAAGTTTTTGGAAGATTATCAAAATATAAAATATGCTGAAAAATTTGGAGATCTTGTAAGCTATGCAAGAAAGATTGATAAAAATATAGGAAACGGTGGTCAATTCTCAACTGCAGTCTTAAAAAATTATTTCAAATTAATGGCATACAAAGATGAATATGAAGTATCGCGATTAATGACAAATAAAAAATTCGTAGACGATGTAAATAAAAACTTTGAAGGTAACTTTAATTATAACTTTTATTTAGCTCCTCCAATTTTAAGTAAAAAAAGCAAAGTTGATGGGAAATTGCTAAAAGTTAAATTTGGAGGATGGTTATTTAATGTGTTTAAACTACTCTCTAAATTTAAATTTTTAAGAGGTACAAAGCTTGATCCATTTGGTTATTTAAATGAAAGAAAAAAAGAGAGAGAATTGATAAGAGATTACAAGCAAACAATTACTGACATAGGAATAAAAATAAACAAATCAAACTATGAAACAGCAGTTAAAATAGCATCAGTGCCTGATCAAATCAGAGGTTTTGGACATGTAAAGGAAAAGAATATAAAAGAAGCTATAAACTATAGAACAGATTTACTAAATTCTTTTCATGAAAACACTTAGCCCTTTATATTTAGCCTCTCTTTATTTGGTTTTAGCTTGTTTATTTTGGGCAGGCAACTTTATAGTAGGAAAAGCTGCAAGCATAATTGATATTCCTCCGATATCTTTAAATTTTTATAGATGGTTTTTGGCTTGGTTAGTTTTACTTCCGTTCACTTATAAAGAATTATTAAATAACAAAAAAATTATAATAAATAATATTTTTTTATTTTCATTGTTGGGAATTTTAGCTGTGACAGTTTTTAATTCAGCTCTTTTTTACTCACTCAGACATACCCAAGTTATTACTGGAGTACTTATGATTTCAACAGTACCAGTTATGATTATATTATTTTCATCTTTACTTAGAATTGAGAAAACAAATTCATTTCAAATAATAGGAGTATTTCTCTCACTTACAGGTGTTTTGTTTATAATAACAAAAGCAAATTTAAATAATTTATTAAATTTGTCTTTTAACAAAGGAGATATTTTTGCATTAATTGCAATGTTTGCATGGTCTCTTTATTCAGCTCTTTTGAAAAAAAAGGAATTCAATCTGTCTCCAATTTCTCTATTACAGATCGTTATAACTTTTGGAGTTATTTTTCTAATTCCTATGTATTTTATTGATTATAGTTTAGGCAGTGTAATTAAATTACAATCCTCTTTTTATTTAGTTTTATTCTATGTTGTTTTTTTCCCTGGTCTAATTTCATTTCTGTTTTGGATAAAAGGTGTAAAGCTTATTGGGGCTAATAGATCTGGAGTTTTTCTTCATTTGATGCCAATTCTCGGTGCAATAATGGCTATGATAATTTTCAATGAAAAAATTTTATTTTATCATTTCTTAGGTGCAATTTTTATAATTGCTGGTATTACAATCTCGAACAAAAAAACTCAAAATGTTTAAGGTAGCCATTTTAGACGATTATCAGAACGTTGCTCAAGAATTTATAGATTTGAAAAATCTTTCATTAAAGTTTGATATAGAGATTTTTAGCGAACCTTTTGAAAATGAAGATGATGCTATTGAAAAATTAAAAGAATTTGAAGCCCTTCTTATCATGAGGGAGAGAACTATAATAAGTTCAAATCTCATTAAAAATTTAAAAAAACTAAAATATATTTCAACAAGCGGAATGAGAAATAAAGCAATAAATCTAGAGGCAGCAAAGAAAGCAAAAATTATTGTTACTGGAACTGAAATTAATTCAAATCCAACATGCGAGTTAACATGGGCTTTAATCTTAGGCCTTGCAAGGAATATTAAAGTTGAAGTTGATAATATGTATCAAGGTTATTGGCAGACAACGGTTGGCATAGAATTAAAAGGTAAAATTTTAGGAGTTATTGGTTTAGGAAAAGTTGGATCTCAAGTTGCTAAAATAGCAAAAGCTTTTGGCATGCAAGTTATGGCATGGAGTGAAAATTTAAGTCTAGATAAGTGTAAAGAACTTGATGTTTTGCCCTCTAGCAAAGAGGATCTTATTCAAAACTCTGACTTTATTTCAATTCATGTTCAGGGAGGTACAAGATACAAGGATTGTATAAAGCTTGCTGAATTTGATAAAATGAAAAAATCTGCATTTCTAATTAATACTTCAAGAGGTCCAATTGTTAACGAAGATGATTTAATTATAGCTCTTTCAACTAATGTAATTGCTGGAGCTGGTATCGATGTTTATGATAAAGAACCTCTGCCCAGTGGTCATAAATTGAGATTTGTGCCTAACGCACTTTTGCTTCCACACGTAGGCTATGTCACAGCTGAAAATTATTCTATTTTCTATACACAAATGATTGAGAATTTAGAAGCCTGTGTTGCTGGTAAGCCTATTCGAGAAATAAAGTAAAGTGGAATTACCAGTTGTAAACCACCCTGATTATGAAGCAAAAATTGGTGATGATAATAAATTTCCAATTAAAAAGTTTGGTGAATTAGCAAGTTTTCTAAAAAAAGAAAAGGTAGTTAAGAAGTTTTATAAACCTGATCCATGCTCAGTAGATACACTAAAAGAAGTTCACTCGGAGGAGTATATTTTAAAAATTAAAAATAAAACATTAGAGCAAAGATTGGTTAAAAAAATAGGTTTCCCTTTAGTTGATAGTGTGGTCAGAAGATCTTTGGTTGCAACAGGCGGAACCGTATTGGCCTCTAAATTAGCAATTAATTATGGAATAGCTTGTAATACAGCTGGTGGAAGTCATCATGCTATTTATGACGAGGGAGCTGGTTTTTGTGTTTTTAATGATGTGGCTGTTGCTGCAAAATATCTTTTGAATAGAGGGTTGGCTAACAAAATCCTAATAGTTGATTTAGATGTTCATCAAGGTAATGGAAATTCAGAAATATTCAAAAATGAAAATAACGTTTTTACATTTAGTATGCACACAAAAGTCAATTATCCACCAATTAAATCAAAAAGTGATCTGGACATTGAGCTTGAACAAAACATGGAAGATGATGAGTATTTAGATATTTTAAAAAAAAATTTAATTTTTCTAAACGATTTTAATTTTGATTTTGTTTTTTATATCGCAGGTGTTGACATTCACTTAGATGATAGATTAGGTAAGTTGTGCATTACTGACAAAGGAATTAATAAAAGAGACGAGATGGTTATTAGAAACTTTTTTACAAGAAGAGTTCCTATTTGTGGAGTTTTAGGTGGTGGTTACAATAAAGACTTTAAAAAACTTATTGAATTACATGCAAGTTTGCATAAAAATTGTGCTAAATATTTAAATGACAAAAAATAATCCAAATTTAACTCATCAACAAAATAAAGTATTATTTGAAGAAGCAACAGAGCCACCAGGTTCAAGCGAACTTAATTTTGAAAAGAGAGAGGGTAGTTATCATTGTGCAAACTGCGGAGTGAAATTATTTGACTCTAATACTAAGTATGAAAGTGGCTCTGGTTGGCCATCATTTTACGAGTCTTTACCTGATGCATTTGAAACTACAACAGATTATCATATCGGTTATGCCAGAACCGAGTATCATTGCAAGAATTGTGGAGGACATCATGGCCATATATTTGATGATGGTCCACAACCAACAGGAAAGAGATACTGTAATAATGGAGTTTGCTTAGTTTTTAAACCTAAATAATTGATTTCAAATTATGAATATAATTGAAATACAAAATAAGATCATCTCTGAAAAAACCAAGTTAAAAAATAAGTCGAAAAATTATTTAAGTAATTTTAAAAATATTGAGAAATATATCAAAAAAGAAGTTGAGTTAATTAAACGTTTTGAAAATTCGATTATCCCAGAAATAGAATTTAAAAATATTTTAATTGAAAATGAAAGGACAATTAATGAGAAGGTTCTGAAACGTGGTTGTGTAATAATTAGAAATGTTTTTGATGAAAAAAAAATGAAAGATCTTAATAAAAATCTAGATCAATATGTTTTAGAAAATAATTATTTTGAAGATCAAAAAAAAAAAATAGGTATAGATAAATATTTCAGTGATCTCAAATCAGGAAAACCTCAAATTTTTGGATTGTATTGGTCTAAAGCACAATCAGAAATTAGACACTCTCAAGAAATGGAAAAGGTTAAAAAATGGCTAAATAATCTTTGGAATTATAAGTATAAGGATAAAAGTATTTTTGATCCAAATAAAGAACTTGTATACGCGGATCGAGTAAGAAGAAGAGAACCAGGAGACGATACATTGGGGTTATCACCACATTGCGATGCTGGATCGATTGAAAGATGGACTGATAATGCATATCAAAAAATTTATAATGATATTTTTTCAGATAATTTCGAAAATTATAATCCGTTTGATGCAAAATATAGAGATGAAACAATTGAATTTGAGTCAGCTGCGGTAGCGCATGTATTTAGAACATTCCAAGGATGGACAGCCTTAACAGAACAAGGTCCAAATGATGGAACTTTACAATTAATTCCTATCGCTAAAGGAATGGCATATGTTTTAACAAGAGCTTTACTAGATGATGTGCCTGAAAACGAGTTATGTGGTTCAAAAGCTGGGAAAGCTTTATCAATAAATGAAAAATATCATAGCTTATTGTTAGAAGGTTTAATTTCAATTCCAAAAATGTATCCTGGAGATACTATTTGGTGGCACCCCGACGTTGTGCATGCTGTTGAGGAAAAACATATGGGTAAAACCTTTTCAAATGTTATTTATGTAGGAGCAACTCCATACTGTAAAAAAAATATTGATTACATAAAAAAACAATCGAAAAAATTTATTGAAGGTAAAAGTCCACCAGATTTTGCTGCTGAGGATTACGAAATTAATTATAAAGGAAGAATTAAAATTAATGATTTAAGTGAATTAGCAAAAAAACAATTAGGTTTAATAGATTGGAATTAATTTACTTTAAAGATGCTTCTAAAGTACCATTTTTTTCTAGGTCTCTAAGTTCTTGATAACCACCAATATGCTCATCGTTAAAAAAGATTTGTGGAATTGTACGTTTTCCATTTGCTTTTTTAATCATTTCATCTCTTAAATCTGGACCAGTTGATACATCAATCACTTTGTATTCAAGATTATTTCTATTCAGTAATCTTTTTGCAGCATCACAAAAGGCGCACATTGGGCCTGAATACATAGTTATATTTTTCATACTTTAGATATAATTATATTTTGCTAATTTACCAGTTAAGAATTTCATTTTTCTTAATTTTTACTCTTATTTGTTTTCTTGAATATTCAAATTTTTTTCTATGTTTAATACTTTGTGAATTTACTCTTTTTCTCCATAACCTAAAAGATGAGGGTTTAAGATTTCCTCTCATTATCTTAATAACGTCAGCTTCAGTTTTTCCTGTTTTTTTTTCTATTTCCTCAAATGTAATTCTGTCAGCCCATGCTGCCCAGATAACCCAGTCTGGACTTCCTTGTTTTGGCTCAGGGTTTTTGACTTTAGTTGTAGGCCTGTGACTTTTTTTCATAGATTTTTCAGTAAAACTCTAAATAAATTTTAATGCAAATTTTAATGCTTATGATAATATCACTTTTAGATAGTCCTATCTAGCCATCTTTAGCTCCCGGTTTTTTAGGACTATCCTAAGATGCTTCCTCTAAATTATTTCCTTTTTCTCCAAATAATTCTTTTCATGTTTATTACCCCTGGAACACCTAGGATAGTAATAATTTCATATTCAATGAGTTATGGAGTTAAGAAATGCGTATGGACAGCATTAGGAGATGTAACTGCAAATATTATTCAAGCAACTCTTGTTATATTTGTTATTGGTTCATTTATTTCAGATAATCCTAAGCTGCTTAATACATTTAAATGGGTTGGAATAGTTTATATTCTATATCTTGCTTATGATATTTATAAATCCCAACCAAAAAGTATAAATTCTGATGAAAAATCTGAAAAAAGTTTTTTATCTTTTTATAAAGATGGCTTTTTAGTTGCCGGAACAAGTCCTAAGGCTTGGATGTTTTTTCCGTTTATTTTTCCACAATTTATTGATTTTAGTTCTAATTATGTTGTTCAATTTATTATTCTAATAACAACATATGTAATTTTAGATTTTTTATCTTTAGTCAGTTATGCAATTCTAGCAAATAAAATGATTACTTGGGTTAAAGCCAACGCAAAAGTTATAAACACAATTTCTGCGTGCGTTTTAATTGTAATAGCAGCAATAATTGCATTTATGCAACAATATTAGGCGTTAATGCGATACTACTGTTACTTGCAAAAAAATTAATTTCTTAGTTAAATAAGATTTAAATTAATTAATTAATAATAAAAGAGGAGATAAATGAAAATTAAAAACATTATAATTACATTTGTTTCTGCAATAGCAATTTTATTCTCAACATCAGTTGTTTCTTTAGCAAAGGTTGTTGGTGATAAAATTATACTAGGTGCTGCAATTTCTTTGACAGGAAAATATTCATCTAATGGTGTTCATACTCAAAACGGTTACAACATGGCCGTCGACAGAATTAACAGCATGGGTGGTGTTAAAGTTGGAGGAAAAACTTATATGTTTGATATTATTTACTATGATGATGAATCAAACCCAAAAAGAGCAGCGCAACTTGCAGAAAGATTGATTTCACAAGATGGTGTTGAGTTTATGCTTGGACCTTACAGTTCAGGTTTAACCAAAGCAATTGCACCTGTAACTGAGAAATATGGTGTTCCAATGGTAGAAGCTAATGGAGCGTCAAGATCTTTGTTTACAAAAGGTTACAAATATTTATTTGCGGTGCTAGCGCCAGCAAACTTATATTTGGATGTTGCAATCAGAACAGCAGTTGAGCTTAATGGTGGAAAAGGTGTAAGAATTGCACAAGCTTTTGAGCAAGATGCATTCTCACAGGATGTTAGATTGGGTATTTTAGATGCTGCAAAAGAAACAGGATCAAAAATTATAATCGACGACAAACTTCCAAAAGAGCTTAATGATATGGCAGCAACTTTAGCAAAAGTTAAAGCAACTAAACCAGATGTTCTTGTCGTTTCAGGACACACAAAAGGTGCTTTAACAGCCATTAGACAAATTGCTGAAATGAAGGTTGATGTTCCAATGTTAGCAATGACACACTGTGATGCTGCTAAATTGTCTAAGCAACATGGTGCAAATTCACAATACGCTTTGTGTGCTTCCCAATGGCATAAAACATTAACATATAAAGATGATTTCTTTACTGATGGTATGACTTATGATGCAGACTTTACAAAAGAGTTTGGTTATGCACCTCCATACCAAGCAGCTGAGTCTTCTGCGGCTTTGTTAGTGTTTAAAGATGCTTTTGAAAGAGCAGGATCTTTTGATCAAAAGAAAGTTAGAGATGCTCTTGCTGCTACTAACATGCAAACTTTTTATGGAAACATAAAATTTGCTGAAGGTGGTCAAAACGTTGATAAGCCAATGGTATTATTTCAAGTTATGTGTGATGATGCAGGAAAATGTGAAAATAAAGTTGTAGCTCCATTAAAATGGGCTTCAGCAGAATTAATTCACCCAATTCCTAAGTGGTCAGACAGATAATATAAAAAGAATAAAAGCCCCCTAATGCTAGGGGGCTTTTTTTTATAAGCATTTAAAAATTTATGGATTTTTTAATATTTCAAGTTCCAATGTTAACCGTTCAAGCTGTCTTAGACGGATTGTTACTTGGAATATTATTTGCACTTATTGCATATGGAATGGCTCTTCAATGGGGAGTTATGAATATAATTAATATTGCTCAAGGTGATCTAGTTATATTAGGTGGATATATCGCATACTTTATGTATCTTTATGGAATTCACCCAGCGTGGGGAGTTATAGTCTCGCCAATCATAATGTATTTTGTTGGGGTTATCATTTACAAATTGGTTATTAATAAGGTTGTTGATAGAGATTTGTTCATCTCAATTCTTGCAACGTTTGGCATTAGTATTTTATTTATGCAGTTAATGAACTTTGCTTTTGGTGCAGATGTTGTTCTTGCAAATTCTGGTTATGGGACAACTATGTTATTTGATAATTCTGTAACATTGCCAAACTCTAAGATTTTCTCAGCATTTATAAGTATAGTATTTGCTATTGGATTAGTGATTTATATGAAAAAATCTAAGCTAGGACGAGCTATTAGGGCAACTGCTCAAAATGCAAGAGCAGCAAAGATATTAGGTGTAGATACAGAAAAAGTTTATGCAGCAACTTTTGGTATTAACGCAGCATTGTGTGGAGTTGCTGGAGCACTAATTTCGATTACATTTACAATTCATCCGTATATGGGATTACCTTACACAATTAGATCTTTCATGATTGTAATTGTTGCAGGATTAGGAAATTTACCTGGAGTAGCTATGTCAGGTATGGGCCTAGGAGTTTTTGAGGAATTTGCAGATTATATTTTAGGAACAGAGTTTAGAATAGGCTCTGTATTTTTATTATTAGTTTTAATTTTAGTTTATAGAAGATTTAAACTTTCTAAAAAAAGAGAATACTTAAAATAATGAATAAAAATATAATTTTATATGCTGCTATTTTAATATTTGGTGTCGCGGCACCATTTGTTTTCCCAGCATTTAAAGTTCAATTGTCTATTCTTTGTATCTTAATCATCTTAGCAATTACATGGAATGTTCAAGGTGGAGAAATGGGATATAATACTTTTGGAAATATTCTTTTTTATGGACTTGGAATGTATCTCTGTGCCTCGGTTCAGGTTGGGATGTTCTTTCCTTTAGCTGAATGGACAGAAGGTGGCGGAGAAAAAACATTTGTCCATACTCCTGCACAATTTTTTCAAGGATTTGCAGTAGGACTTGCTGTAGCTGCAATTGTTCCTTCAATAGTAGCAGGTTTAATTGGCTACTCAATTTTAGGACTTAGAGGACATTATTTTGCGATTTGCACATTAGGTTTAGGTGTTGCTGCTGGAGAAATTTCAGGAGGAATAGAAATTATTGGAGCGGGTCAAGGATTTACCACTCCTCCTTTTCCAAAAGTTGGAAGTTTAGAAGCAAGAGGAGAATTTTTTTATTTTTGTAGCTTTGCAGTTTTAATTTTAACATTTCTTGCTGTTAAAGCAATTTACTCAACCAGATTTAAATTAGTTCTGAATGCAATAAGAGATAATGAAGATAAGGCAGAAGCCATGGGTATCCAAACTATGAAGTATAAAATTATTGGTTGGATGATATCTGCTTTTTTCTGTGGTCTAGCTGGAGGTATCATGGGTGGACTTGTTGGTTATATAGATTCAACTGATGTTGCTTTTGATGGAAGAGAAATGGGAGTGTTTATGGTATTAATGGCAATATTAGGTGGTAAAGGAACTTTGTGGGGACCCGTTATTGGAGCTACCGTTTTTCATATATTTAAAGAGGGTTTTTGGACATTCTTCCTTGGATGGCAGTATGTAGCCCTTGGAGTACTAATAGTTGTCATTGTTATCTATTTCCCTGAGGGAATTATGGGGTGGTTAAGAGAAAAATATCCTGAGAGATTCGGAGAAGTGGTCGATGAGGCTGATCGTAAGGCGCAGGTTGAACTTAAATGAGTATACTAGAAGTAAATAATGTGAGTAAATCTTTTGGAGGTGTAAAGGCCAATGTTGATATTTCTATGGCAGTCGAAAAAGGAAAAATTGTTGGACTTATTGGTCCAAATGGATCTGGAAAAACTACGTTATTTAATTCTATAGTAGGAACTTATCCCATAGATCAAGGTTCAATAAAATTTAATGGTAAAGAAGTTTCAGAATTGCCAGTTCCAATTATTGCAAAACTTGGTCTTTTAAGAACATTCCAACAAACAAGAATCTATGGAAAACTTAACTGTGTCGATAACATGTTAATAAGTCATAAAGCTAGTGATGAAAGTTTAGTTTCCATTTTCTCAAAAATTCCTAAAGACTTAACAGATAAGGCTGAAAATTTGCTTAACTTTGTTGGACTTTACCAGAAGAGAAATTTAAGAGCGGGTGACTTATCATTTGGTCAACAAAAACTTTTAGAACTTGCAATGGCATTGATGAATGAACCAGAAATGTTACTTTTAGATGAACCAACTGCAGGTATTAATCCAACATTGATAAATGGAATTATAGATAGATTAATAAAAGTAAATCAAGATTTTGGAATTACTTTATTAGTCATTGAGCATAATATGAGAGTAATTATGCAATTGGCAGAAAATATTTTTTGCTTAGCACATGGAAAAATGCTTGCCAATGGAACACCGGATGAAATTAAAAATGATAAGCGAGTTATAGATGCTTATTTAGGAGCACAATAATGGCTAATCAATATGAAGTATTAGGTAAAGCACCTGGCGCTGACGATCTAAAAAAGCTCTCAGAGGACAATATTCACTTAACAATTAAAGGTTTGTCAGCTGGCTATGGTAAAATGGAAATTTTACATAATTTAGATTTGTTTGTCAGCAAGGCACAATCATTATGCTTGATAGGCCCTAATGGAGCAGGGAAATCGACAATTCTTCATTCAATATATGGTTTTACGAATATTTTTTCTGGTAAAATCGAAGTTGATGGCAAAGAAATAACAAACCTTACGCCGGCAGAGAAACTAAAATCTCAAGGAATAGCTTATATTCTTCAAGATAATTCTGTTTTTCCAGACATGACTGTAGAAGAAAACCTTTTAATGGGTGGATATATAAAAGATAAAACTGAAGAGTCATTTGAAGAAGCAGAGAGAGTTCTTCAGAAATATGAGAGATTAAGAAATAGAAGAAACCAACCAGCTAAAGTTTTGTCTGGTGGTGAGAGAAGATTGTTAGAAATATCTAGAGCTTTAGTAATGAAACCATCTATTTTATTAGTTGATGAACCTTCAATTGGATTAGAACCAAGATATATTCAAATGGTATTTGAAATCTTAGATGATCTTCAAAAAAATGAGAAAAAAACTATTATATTGGTTGAACAAAATGCCAAAAAGGGTTTGGAGTTTGCCGACATTGGATATGTTTTAGTTTCCGGACAAACTGCTATTGCAGGAAAAGGAGATGAACTTCTAAATAATCCAGATGTGGGTCGTCTATTTTTAGGCGGTTGATGATCAACTCCAAATATTTTTTTCAAGGAATACTTGCATCAAAAAAGTTTGATAGTCCAGCCATTGCCTTGGGTGCGAGTTTTGTTGCAATTGGCGCTTTACTTAAAAATTTAGGTTTTACTATTCAAGAAAGTATATTTTCAACTTTGTTAACTTACGCTCTTCCAGGATCTTTAGTCATGGCAGAGTCTATGTTAATTGGTGCCTCGCTTGTAAATATTTTTCTTGCAGTATGGTTAGTTAACTCAAGACTTTATCCAATGACAGTTTCAATTATGCCATTATTAAAACATGAAAGCCAACCAAGATGGAAATATTACTTATCATGTCATTTTGTTGCTGTTTCATCGTGGTTAATTTTAAAAAGTAACTATGAAGAAATAGAAAGGAAATACCGAATAGATTTTTGGATTGGTATAGGAACAGCTACATGGTTAGTTGCAATTTTTTCAACCATTATTGGTTATTATGCTTCTGATTTTTTAAATAGAGATATGATTATTGCTCTAGCGATAATAAACCCAATTTATTTTATGTGTGCAATGATAGGTGTAATGAAGACAGTACAACTTACATCTGCAATTTTACTTGGTGCATTATTAGGACCTATTTTTTATTTTATTTCTCCCGAGTGGAGTGTGCTTATCGGTGGGTTGGTTGCTGGAACAATTTCTTATTTTATTGGAGAAAAATATGGCAGTTAATATAGTTTTAGCAATAATAGTAACTTCTTTAGCAACTTATTTATCGAGATTTCTTGGAGCATTTACCTCAGAAAAAATTAGTGAAAAGTCTAAAATTTATAGATGGTTTAATTGTATAGCATATTCAACTTTAGCTGCCTTAATTTCAAGAATACTCATATTTCCGTCAGGAGATCTTTCCGAAGTCAACTATATTTCAAGGATAATTGTAATTTTATTATCAATATTAATTTTTTATGTCACAAAAAGAAATTTAGTTTATCCAACAGTATTATCTGCTATAATTTTGGCTACATTAAATAGTTTTGTGGTATGAAAAAACTTATTTTTATTATATTTTTTTTAATTTTTAGCAGTAATGTAAACGCTGGTTGTGATGATCCTATAACTGATGGTGTAGATTACACAAAATGTAAATTTTCAGATGGTCAAGATTTACAAGGTAGTTACCTTCCTAATTCAAATCTGTCTTTTGCAAGTTTTATCCAAGTAAATTTTGATAAGAGTATAATGATGAATTCAAATCTTTCATTTGGCACATTTTCAGAATCATCATTTATTAGAGCGAATTTATATGAGTCAATTTTAACAGGTGCGAATCTTGAACTTTCAAATTTCTCAAGTGCTAATTTAACAAGAGTAGACTTCATGGGATCTACATTGATAGACACAAATTTCCAAAATTCAAACTTAATGGAAGCAAATTTTACATCTTCAAATATTTTAAATGCAAATTTTGATGGAGCCAACCTAATAGGTGCAATCTGGACTAATGGTGAAATTTGTGGACCAGATTCAATAGGAATTTGCAATAAAATAAATTAATGCAAGATTTAAAACAAATAGATGGATTTGATATATCCTTTCATGAAAAATCAAAAAGAATTATAAATATTAAAATTGAAGATGAAATAATTGAAAGACTTATATTTCCTTTTAAAAAATTTGATATAACGGCACTCGAATATAAACCCTTTACACGTTTCACAATTGCAAAAAGTCTAGATGAGACTACATCTCATGAACTAAGTAAACTTTTAAACCATATATTAAAAAATAGAAATACAGGTTGTTTCATAATAGGACCTAAAAATATTTCATCTAAAATTGATCAAACATTTTTAATTAAACTATCTACAGCAATTACACATTTAATTGGTAATCCTAATCATGACTCAATGGCTGGAAAATATTATGCAAGATTTCATGTAAAGCATGAAGATAATAGCGATTCTTATCTAAGAAAAGCATATATAAATATGGATCTTCATACTGATGGCACTTATGTAAAAGAGACTACCGATTGGATATTGATGTCAAAATTAGAGGAAGAAAATGTAGATGGTGGAGAAACTGCTTTATTACATCTAGATGATTGGGAACATTTATCAGATTTAGTAAATGATGAAGTTGGTAAGCAAGATTTTATTTGGGGTTCACCTAAGAGTAAAAATGTGGGTTATAAAGTTGAACATCCAGTTTTTTCAAAAGATCAAAATGGAGAGCCTACAATTTCTTATATAGACCAATTTCCAGAACCAAAAAATATGAAACAGGGTTTATTTCTTCAAAAATTATCAGATTCATTAGAGGGAAGTCAAAATAAAATTATAACCTCTCTACCAGTAGGTAGTGCTATAGTTGCAAATAATTACTTTTGGCTACATGGCAGAAAACCATTCAAAGAAAATAAAAAATTATCAAGGGAATTGCTTAGAATTAGAGGTTCCTTTTTTATTAATTAAGTATAGTAATTACTTCTATGAAACTTGGTTTTATAGGAACTGGAAAAATAACTGAATCAGTTGTTATAGGTATTTCTTCGTCAAAAATTAAATATTCCAAGATTTTAGTTTCACCTAGGAATCTTTCTGTCGCAAAAAAATTATCAAAAAATAATAAAAAAGTAAGTATTGGTAAGTCAAATCAAGAAATTATTAATAGTTGTGATTGGATTTTTCTTGCAGTTACCCCTACAGTTGGAGAGGAAATAATCAAAACGCTTAAATTTAAGTCTAACCAAACAATAATAAGTTTTATCTCAACAATTACTTTAACAAGACTAAAGAAATTAATTAATGTTAAGGCAAAAATTTTTAGAGCTATACCTCTTCCACCAATATCATTTAGAAAGGGACCAGTTCCAGTTTTTCCTCCAAATAAAACATTAAAAAACTTTTTCAACAAACTTGGAACAACAGTTGAAATCAATAATGAAAAGTTATCCAAAAACTTTTGGTCGACATCAGGTATGATGGCTCCATTTTATGAATTATTAAATACTATGTCTAATTGGCTTGTACAACGAGGTGTTAAAAAAGATAAAGCTCAAAAATATATAACTTCACTGTTTGTTGCATTGTCTGAAGACGCACTAAGAAACTCTGATAAGGATTTAAAATTTTTAGTTAAAGAGTCTCAAACTCCCAAAGGATTAAATGAACAAGGAGTACAAGAACTAAGAAAAGCAGGTTTTTATAAGTCTACAGAGAAAACATTAAATAGTATTCTTAAAAGACTTAACAAAGTATAATTCTCTATGTCATCAGATTTAAATATTCTGAAAATAGAAAATATCACAAAATATTTTGGAGGACTTGCTGCCGTATCTAATTGTTCATTAACCATTAAAAGAGGAACAATTACAGGAATTATTGGCCCAAACGGATCAGGAAAAACAACTCTATTTAATCTTATTGCAGGTAATTTAAAATCCTCAAAAGGAAATGTTTTTTTTAATAATGAAAATATAACGGATATACCATCTCACGAATTATTTTCAAAAGGACTTCTAAGAACTTTTCAAATTGCACATGAATTCTCTAATCTTACCGTCTTAGAAAATTTAATGATGGTTCCAGGAAATCAAACTGGGGAAACACTATTAAATGCATTTATAAAGCCTAAACTTATTAAAGAAGAGGAAGAACAAATTAGACTTAAAGCCTATGATGTAGCAGAATTTTTAAATTTAAAGCACTTAGCTAATGAAAGAGCAGGAAATTTGTCTGGAGGTCAAAAAAAATTACTAGAATTAGGAAGAACTATGATGGTAGATGCCAAATTAGTTTTATTAGATGAAGTAGGAGCGGGTGTTAATAGAACATTATTAAAAGAATTGGGAACTGCAATTTTAAGACTTAATAAGGAAAAAAATTATACATTTTGTATGATTGAACACGATATGGATTTCATTAGTAGGATGTGCGACCCAGTAATTGTAATGTCAGAGGGTGTAGTTCTATTTGAAGGAACATCTGATGAAGTAAAAAAAAATGAGCAAGTTATAGAAAGCTATCTCGGTAGAGGAAAAAAAATTAATGGAGAAACTAGCTGATGGCATTTTTTGAGGGAAATAATATGACAGGTGGTTACGGTGATGGTCCAGATATTATTAATTCTTGTTCTATTAATGTCGACAAAGGGGAAATTGTTGCAATCCTAGGTCCAAATGGTGCTGGAAAATCTACTGCCATGAAAGCAATGTTAGGTTTATTAAATTTAAAATCTGGAAGTGTAGTTATAGAAGATCAAGACATATCCAAATTTTCCCCACAAGAGAGAGTTCAAAGAGGAATCTCTTTTGTGCCACAGACAAAAAATGTTTTTTCAGAATTGACAGTAAGAGAAAATCTTGAAATAGGTGGATTTCTTAGAAAAGATGATATCGATATAGTCATCAATCAAATCTACGAATTATTTCCAATTTTAGCAGAAAAAAGAGACCAAGTTGTTGGACAATTATCTGGTGGTCAAAGACAACAAGTAGCCTTAGGGAGAGCTTTAATGATACAGCCATCAGTTTTAATGTTAGATGAACCAACTGCTGGTGTTTCACCTATTGTGATGGATGAACTGTTCGAACATATAGTTAAAGTTAAAAAAGCTGGAGTGGCAATAATTATGGTAGAGCAGAATGCAAAACAAGCACTTAGCATATCAGACCGTGGTTATGTTTTAGTGACTGGTGAAAATAAATTTGAAGGTTCTGGAAAGGAATTGTTAAATGATCCAGAAGTAAGAAGGTCATTTTTAGGAGCTTAATTATGGATTTTATCAATGCAATAATTGTATTATTGAATTACACAATATTACCTGCGTTAACCTATGGGTCTCAATTAGCTTTAGGAGCAATATTTGTTACCCTTATTTATGGAATTTTGAGATTTGCTAATTTTGCAACAGGAGACATGATGTCTTTTGGCACTATGTTCGCAGTTTTATTTACTTATTATCTGCAATCAAAAGGAATAAGTTTTGGTTTTTTACCGACAGCTTTACTTACTATACCTTTTGCCGTTGCAATGATGATATTCTATATGCTCATCATAGATAAAACAGTTTTTAGTTATTATAGAATAAATAAAAGTCCTCCAGTGCAATTAGCAATGGTTAGTATTGGTGTAATGTTCGTAACTCAAGCAATAATCAGAATAATTATTGGTCCCACTGATAGAAGATTTATGGATGGGGAAAAATTTATCTTAAAAGCGTCAGAATTTAAAGATATGACAGGACTAGCTGAAGGGTTAACTATCAAATCAACACAAATCATTACTATTGTAGTAACTATTATATTAGTTGCGATCTTATTTTGGTTTTTAAATAAAACAAAAACAGGAACAAGCATGAGAGCTTATTCAGATAATGAGGATTTAGCATTGCTCTCAGGAATAGATCCAAAAAAAGTAGTTCTTATAACTTGGATAATTGCAGGAATTTTAGCTACTATTGGAGGAGTATTATATGGCTTAGATAAAAGCTACAGACCTTTTGTTTATTTTAATAATATGCTTCCTATATTTGCTGCGGCTATAGCTGGAGGTATTGGTAACCCTTATGGTGCTTTTCTTGGTGGGTATTTAATTGCATTCGCAGAAATATTTCTCACTTATGCATATAAAAGATTTTTCATTTATATTTTACCAGAACAGCTGGAACCAAACTCTTTGATGCAACTTTTATCTACAGACTACAAGTTTGCAATATCATTCTCAATTTTGGTCATTGTTTTGGTATTTAGGCCATCAGGAATTTTTGAAGGAAAGAAAATATGAAGAATTACTTAAATATTATAATTGCTTACTCAATTATGTTGGGACTAATAATTTTAGTAGGTATTTTCCAGTCGTGGTCTATTGCATTAACAATTTTTAATTATTGTATGATTTCAGCAGTAATGACCATGGGTGCAAATATTCAATGGGGATACGCAGGTCTTATTAACTTTGGGATAATGGGCTACACAGCTTTAGGAGGGTTGGCAGTAGTACTTGTGTCTGTTGCTCCAGTGTCTGAAGCATGGAATGTTGGAGGATTAAATATGCTAATGAGTCTTCTGCTTATAGTTCTAATGATATTTTCGATAAGATATGTTCTTAAAAACATAGAAAAATCAAAGAAAAGAAACTACTTAGTTGCAGGAATAATAATAGTTGGACTTTTTCTTATCAAAATGATTTCAGGTCCAGCAATAGAATTAATAGAGGCTGTTGAGCCAGCTAAAACTGGTTTTTTAGGTGGATTAGGTATGCCAGTTTTATTCTCCTGGATTGTTGGCGGTTTTTTTGCAGCTGGTTTAGCATTTATAGTTGGAAAAGTTGCGCTAGGTTTAAGAGCAGATTATCTAGCCATAGCAACTTTATTAATAGCAGAAATAGTTGTTTCAATTATTAAACATGAGGATTGGTTAGCGAGGGGTGTAAAAAATGTTATAGGATTAAAAAGACCTGCTCCATATGAAATAGATTTACAAACGTCCCCATGGTTTATAGACCTAGTTGAAAAGTTTCATACTACAAAATTGTCATTAACCAACTCACTTTCAGAAAGACAAGACCTTTTAAACCAATTGGTGATAGACGCGTCTTCAATTTATGTAAAACTTTGTTTTGCTGGGTTATTTTTAGTAGTAGTTATTATTTTATTGTTAGTTACACAAAAAGCACTTTATTCACCCTGGGGAAGAATGATGAGAGCTATAAGAGACAATGAAGAGGCGGCAAGTGCAATGGGTAAGAATGTTGTTAAACAGCATTTATTTATATTTATCTTAGGTTCAGCAATTGTTGGAATAGCGGGAGCAATGATGGTAACTAATGATGGATTATTTACACCAGGAAGTTACCGACCTATGAGATATACATTTGTTATATGGGTGATGGTAATTGTAGGTGGAACAGGTAATAATTTTGGAGCAATTCTTGGTGGTTTTGTAGTTTGGTTTTTATGGGTAGAAGCTGCACCAATTGCATTATTTTTTATAAATCTCTTTACTGCACATCTTCCAGAAACAAATGAGATAAAAATTCATTTAATAAATAGTGCACCGTATTTTAGATTTTTATTAGTTGGAATAGGTCTTCTTTTAATAATGAGATTTAGACCTCAGGGCATAATTCCTGAAAAGATTATTAAACAATAATCTTGAAAAGTGAGCTATTTAATTTTTGGTTTTCTTACAGGTCTTAGTTTAATCCTAGCAATTGGAGCACAAAATATATTTGTAATTGAACAAGGTCTTAAAAAGAAACATGTATTTATTGTTTGCTCAATTTGTTCATTATCTGATTTTATACTTATTTTTTTAGGAATATTTCTATTTCATCATTTCCAGAGTTTTTTTTCACCATTAATAGAACTCATATTAAATATTCTCCTTCTTTTGTTTTTAATAAATTTTATCTGGAGGAAATTAAAGTCGATTAATAATCAAATTTCGATTAATAAAAATTCTGATAGAAATACTTTTATCTCTACAGTTCTTAAAACACTTAGTTTTACTTACTTAAATCCACATGTGTATTCAGATACGGTATTTTTTTTAGGTAACTTTTCTAAAGATTTTTTAATAACTCAAAAATACCTTTTTGGTATTGGAGCATCAATTTCATCATTTCTTTTCTTTTTTATACTAGGATATCTCTCAAAATTCTTATCTAATTATATAAGTAGCGAAAGACTATGGAAAACAATTAATTATTCTATAGTCCTCTTCATGTCCTTACTATCAGTTTATGTTTTTATGAGTATTCTAAAATAAAAAAAACTCCAGCAGCTTTCGCCGCTGGAGTTAAATTTAACAAATATTATCTTTGTTTTTTGTCTTTGAATTTTCCACCTTTAATTTCTTTTTCAATAAAGGCACCTGATGCTTCTCCAACATCAGTAAATTCAACACTAGATGCACCTTCGTAGTTAACTGCTTTACCGCTAGCAAGTAAGTCTAATGCTTTTTTTAATTCTCCTGGATATATTTTTTCTCCTGGAGCATTTGCAACTGACATTACATTTGCTTGAACAGTAGCTCGATCAGCTTTACCACCTGCTTGCATAGCTAAAACTATTAATGCTGCTGCATCGTAAGACTCTGAAGTATAAGGTCCAGATGAATCAATTCCTGCTCCACCAGCTACACCTTTAAATATTGTAGCACCTTTACCCATTGATCCTGGCAAAGATCCAAATGATTTGTTTAGATCATTTCCGAATCTGTCAGTTAAAGAGTCACCGATCATTCCATCAGATAAAACAAATACGTCAAACGCACCTGAGTCTAATGAACCATCAATGATACTTCCACCAGCTTGGTCTAAGTAACCTAACACAGCCAAAGCATCGCCACCTGCTGCTGCCAATGTCGCAACTTCAGCACCGTAGTCTCCTTTACCTTCTTCATGAGCTGTAACAACTGTTACGTTTATTCCATGAGCTTTAACAGCTGCAACATATACATCTGCTAAACCTTTACCGTAGTCGTTGTTAGTGTGTGTAACTGCAATACTTTTAACTTTTCTATCTTTTGTAATATCTGCTAATACTTGACCACCTCTTGCGTCAGATGGAGCAGTTCTAAAGAAATATCCATTATCATTAAGATCAGTTAATCCTGGAGAAGTAGCTGATGGTGAAATCATAACTACACCATTTGGAACAGCAACGTTAGTTGCAATAGCTCCAGTTACACCAGAACAATAAGCACCCATAATTGCTACTACACCGCCAGATATTAAACCTTCTGCAGCAGCTGTTGCAGCAGCTGAGTCAACACAAGTTGAATCTGCTCTCTCAACAGAAATCTTCTTTCCTCCAAGTAATGAACCTGAATCTGAAGCTTCTTTAAATGCAAGCTCTGCAGATGCAGCCATTGCTGGAGTTAGGGATTCAATAGGACCTGTAAATCCTAAAATAATTCCCATTTTAATGCCATGTCCATCTGAATATGCTTTAGTTGCAAAGCAAGAAACAAATACAAACATCGCTAATACTAGTTTTTTCATATATTCCCTCTAATTGTTAACAATTTATATAAACAAAATTAAATCCTATTGATTTTAATTTTCAATGAGAAAATTATCTCATTTTTTGAGCAAAAAACACTGAAGTAATGACAATTATTCCCCCAATTACTGTTATTAGAGATGGAATCTCACCAAAAATAAAAAAAGTAAGGATTAAACCAAATACAGGGAACAAAGCGTAGAATGGCAATACCATATCAAGAGGATAAAATTTATAAAGATAGAACATCATTAAATGTCCAAGCAAAGAAATAATTGCTCCAGCGTATAAAACTGTGAACCAACTTCCTAAACTTATATTTTTTATTGTTTGAAATGTATTTCCCTCAAATATTGCAGATAATATTATTAAAATTATAAATCCAGTAAAGCTCATTATAGTATTAGTAAATTTAACATCTAATTCTTTTAAATATCTTGAAAATACTTGGGATAGTCCGTAGAAAAAAGCCATACCACAAATAAGAATTGACCCTATTATTTCCTCAATTACTTTTGGATCAAAAGCAAGTATCACAATGCCAAAAAAAGATATCATAATTAACATCCATTTTTTATAACTTATTTTTTCATTTAAAAATATTGAGCTTAATATAATCCCAAAGGGAATTGAAAGTTGAGCCCCTATTGTAATTGGTGCAAGTATACTTGATGCATTTATAGACAAATATAAAAACATATTTACTGCAACACCAAAACATAATGAAAACCCAATCAAAGGAATAATATATTTGTTATCTATACTTTGAATTTTAAAAAATGGAATTAAACAAATAAAAACAATAGCCATTCTTAATGAACCAAAAAGAATTGGTGGAATAGTGTCGTTTAACCCAAGCTTGCCAGTTGGATATGCGCTACCTAATAAAAATACAACAAATAAAATAAGTAAAGTATGTTTTGCAGACAAAAATTATCTTATAGAGAAAGGATCTAAAGTTGGTTCATCAGATGTGTAATACCAAGTTGTCTTAACTCTAGTATAATCTTTAATTGAGTCCATTCCCGCTTCCTTTCCATATCCACTATCTTTAATACCACCAAAAGGTGCTGATGGAGAAATCAATCGATAAGTATTTACAAATGTTATACCTGCTCTTATTGCATTAGAAACTCTTAGACCTCTAGAGAAGTCACTAGTATAAACTCCAGAAGATAATCCATATTGATTATCGTTCATTTTCTCTATTACCTCTTTTTCTGTATCAAATTTCATAACTGATAAAACTGGCCCAAAAAGCTCGTTTTCTGCTGTTGGAAGATTATGATTATCACATTCAATTATTGTAGGAGGAAAGTAGTATCCCTCATTTGAAAATGGATGCCTTTCACCACCACATTTTATTTTTCCACCCTGTTCTGTGGTTTTTTTTATGTTTTTTTCAATAATTTCTAATTGTTTATAATTACTTAAAGGTCCCATTTCTGTATCTGGATCCATAGGAGAACCAATTTTTATTTTTTCAGCTCTTTTTGTGAGTTTATCAAGGAACTCATCGTAAATTCCTTTTTGTAGATATAACCTTGAACCAGCAATACAACTCTGTCCGCTAGCTCCAAATATTCCTGCAGTAATTCCATTAATAGCATTTTCTTGATGAGCATCATTAAACACTGCAACAGGACTTTTTCCTCCAAGTTCTAAGCTTACTTCTGATAAATTTTCTGCTGAATTTCTAATTATATGTCTTGCAGTTTCGGGCCCTCCTGTAAAAGCAACTTTTTCAACTAAATTATGTGTAGTTAAAGCTTTCCCACACGGATCTCCAAAACCTGTAATAACATTTACTACTCCTTTAGGAATACCAGTTTCCTCTATCAATTTTGCAAATTCAAACATTACTGCTGGTGCAAGTTCAGAGGATTTAATAACCACAGTATTTCCCATTGCTAAAGCAGGTGCAAGTTTTGTTGCTGTTAAAAACATTTGAGAATTCCATGGAACAATCGCAGCAATAACACCAATAGGTATTCTTGAAGTTATAGCTTGAATATTTGGTTTATCTATTGGTAGAACTGTACCTTCGACCTTGTCTGCCATACCTGCATAATAATCATAATACTCAGCAATATAATTTGCTTGTTTATTTGTTTCTCTATAAAGTTTTCCAGTGTCTATAGTTTCAATTTTTCCAAGTAATTCTGCGTTATCTCTAAGCTTATTTCCAATAGCTCTTAGAAACTTTGCTCTTTCACGCGGTAATATTTTAGGCCAATCTCCTTCAAAGGCTTTTTGAGCTGCTTGAACTGCTTTATCTACATCAGAAGCACTTGCCTCAGGAACAATAGCCCATGGTTTATTATCCTCTGGATTTAAAGTTTCAAAAGTTTTTTTAGTGTCGGAGTCAACCCATTCTCCTCCTATGAACATTTTGTATTTTTTCAATTCAGGCATTTTTTATATGATCTTTAATTGCTTTATTTACATCATAAGAGCATTCAATACTACACAGATGTTTACCTACAGGTATTATTTTTGCATCAGAATTTTTAATTTTTTTACTCAGATTGTCCGTCATTTCTGGAGTTGAGCCGATATCACCTTCTCCAGTCATCACAAGTGTTTTAACATTAATATTTTCAAATTTTTCGTTATCTTTGTGATTTACAAACAATGAGTAAACTTTAATAAAGTTATCCATATTATTATTATTAAGAGTTGTGATGATTTTATCTGAAATTAGAGGATTTTTTTCAATAAAATCCTTATTAAACCATCTTTTGAGCGCGTCTTTTGTAAGTTTTTGATCTTTTTTTGTCTGCTCAAACCTTTCATTTACTATTTTTTGTTCATCATTAGATCTATTAAATATTGAGCACAACAATGTTAGGGATTTCAATCTATCACTAAATTTCGTTCCAAAGTTTCTTGCAATCAATGAGCCTATTGAAAATCCAACAAGGTGAATTTTATCAAATTTTAATTCATCAATTAGATCAATAATTTGATCTGAAAAATCATCAAAACTTATTTTTTCTTTATTTAAAGGTGTTCTACCATGTCCAAGAATATCATAAATTAAAACTGTATTATCAAATTCATCAATTTGTGGATCCCAAATATTATGATCAAGACCCACACCATGAATAAATACTATTGGAATTCCTTCTTTTTGATTTAGTTTATAGAATGTACCTTTAGAGTCTATTGCATTGATCATTATTATTTTGGATCAATGCCCATCTCCTTCATATCTTGGTACCTATCACCTGTTCTTGCATGAGCTCTACCTGTCGAGGCGCCACCGATTGCAATAACAATTTCATCATCAAATGGAGCGTCATGAATTGTAAACTCATGTGTAAGATAATATGGTCTTAAACCAGAGTCGGTTTTGTGCATCATTGGGATAGATATTTTTGATCCAGCTGGACCTCTTGTGTTTGTAAAACTTAAATAAGAAGTTCCTCCAACAGCATCTCGAAATTTATTACCAAATCTTAATGTATGAATAAATGCTGATGCATGCTCTATTTCTCCATTCAGTCCAACCACACCTGCTTTTCCATACGCTAATATTTTATCAGGAGAGCCTATTTCTTTTATAAGTTCAGGAACCAATAAATCTCCGAGTTTAGGAGCTAGATCTAAAATAATAGGTTTTAAGTCTTCCACAAAACCTTTTCCATTCCAAGGATTTTTAAAAACTGCAGCAACAGAAACCATCAAAACAGGTTCTTTAGCTTCTTTTCCACCTTCAATAAAAGTCTTATCTACAAATTTAGTGAATTTACGTAATTCTAATTTCATTTTCTTATTCTATGTGTAAAGCTATCTCTCCTAAAACTGTATAACGCTTTTGGATCTACATCAACATCTATAACAACTGGTTTATTTACTTTTAATGCACTTTTTACTGCCTCATTAACTTCTGATAATTTTTTAACTTTAATTCCTTTAGCACCGTATAGTTTCGCAACTTCATCAAAAGGAGGACTTTGAATATCAGCTCCTAAATATCTTTCACCATAGAAATCTTTTTGATAAGCTTTTTCTGCTCCCCAACTCTTATTATTCATTACAATTGTAATTGTGTTAATGCCATACTCTACAGCGGTACTTAATTCAGAAATAGTCATTCCAAATCCGCCATCACCCATCAAACTAACGACTGTTTTATTAGGTTTTGCAACCTTTATTCCCAAACCACATGCAAATGAGAAGCCTACTAAACCAAAATCAAGAGGTGTGAAAAGGGCAGGAGGATTGTAATATTCTAAAGCATCTGTTGCTTGAAGACAAAGTGTTCCAGCATCAAGTGTTATTGCAGTATTTTTCGGTAGTACTTTTCTTAATTCTCTGAATAGACCATTCGGTTGGATTGGAAAATTTTTTGACTTTATATTATCTCTATCTTTAAGAAATTTCGATCTCTCTACTAAAAAGCTCTTTGTCCATTCTTTGTAATTTAAAATTTTCTTTTGTCTTCTTAATTCAGCTAAAATTTGATTTGTCACAAGAGCAGCATCGCCATGAATACCTACATTAACTGGAAAATATCTTCCTATCATTGTTTTTTCTAACTCAATTTGTACAATTTTAGCTTTTTTATTTATATTGTCATACGAATAGAAAGTGGAATTGAAACCAAGTCTTGTACCAATTGCAATAATTAGCTCTGCCTCTTTGACTAATCTTGATGCAACAATATTTCCTCTAGGTCCCATTTGTCCAGCATTTAACTTATGACTGAAGGGAATTGCATCTCCATGTCCTGCTGCAGTTACAATTGGAATATTTAAAAATTCAGCTAGCTTTGTTACAGACTTATATTTCGAATTATATTTTATTCCTCCTCCAGCAACAATTACTGTTTTTTTTGAGTTGAGAATAAGTTTTATAGTTCTATCAATTAAATTCTTTTTACTTTTTAAGTCACTTTCAGCTTTATAAGATTTTTTATTTTCATTAATCTTAAACTTTGAAGTATCAGAAAGAACATTTCTTGGAAGGTTAATACAAACTGGTCCTCTGCGTGGTGACATTGCAAGATTAAAAGCATCTCTAAAGGCCGTTGGTATATGACTTGCCTTTTTTACTGTCCATGTTTTTTTTGTTATAGGATCAAAAAGTGATTGTTGATCAAGTCCTTGAAAGGCGTCCTCCATCTTATCTTTAGTAGAATATAAACCTGCAATAGATACCACAGGAGAAAATGCTGCTTTTGCTTGCGCTATGCCTGTAACGAGATTAGTTGCTCCTGGACCGTTTTGACCGGCAATTATTACACCTGGTTGATTAGAAGCTCTTGCATATCCATCCGCCATATGTGTTCCAGTTCTTTCGTCTCTTACACCTATAAATTTAATTTTTTTTTCATGATACAACGCATCAAACATTTCCATGGTTGCTGAACCAATTAAACCAAAGACGTGTTTAACTTTTTCTTTTTTTAGTGATTTCACTGCCGCTTGACCACCGGTCAAGGTATTCTTGGACTTAATCACGATACTTTTTTAACTTCAGTATCTAGATCATCTTTAAAATTAGGCATTACTTTTTCAGTGAATAATTTAATACTTTTCATACAATCTTCATGTTTAACACCCGGAAAATTAGACCAAACTTGAAGATTTTGAAGATTAAGCTCTGATTGAAGTTCTTTAATCTTATCTGTTACATATTCAGGAGTACCAAATAACATATTTCGCTTATGTAAAAACTCGTAATTAAGAAGATCTAATTTACCCTTTGTTTCTGGAAGCTCTTCACCAGGATCCATATGATTACCAAGACCTCTCCAATGACAAACCCATTTCATATAATTCACCATATGTTGCCCAGCTTTCTCTTTGGCCTCTTCCATAGTATCAGCGACAAACATATCTCTAACGAGAGTAACGCCTTCACCTAAAGGAACATTTTTTTTAGTAACTTCAGATCTTTTATTTTTGTATGCTTCAAATCTTATTTTCAATGCTTTGACTGTAGGTATCCACATAATTACATTTATATTATTTTCTGCAGCCCACTCTATAGATCTTATACCATCAACAACTTGATGTATTGGAGGATGTGGATTTTGATAAGGCTTTGGAAGAACACTAATTTTTTTCATAGTGCTATCTGCCATATTCATAAATTCTTCACTTGGAGGGCTCATGTCGTGTTGCCAAACATAATTTGGTGATGGGTAAGTATAAAACTCTCCATCATGATTAAAAAATTTCTCTGACCATGCTTTTTTTAAAATTTCTAATGTTTCAGCAAATAATCTAAAATTTTTTGCCTGATCTTTTAAATCTGCTTCTTTGTTTAAATTAATTGCCTCTCTCCCATAAACTCCTCTTGCAACACCAACTTCTACTCTTCCCTTTGAAAGTTGATCAAGTGTAGCAATATCTTCTGCTAATCTAATTGGGTTATGAAAAGTTATTACATTTGCTGCTTGTCCTATTCTTATATTTTTTGTTCTTGCTGCAGCATCTGCTCCTAGCATTAAGGGATTAGTACATGACTCCATTCCCTCATGGTTAAAATGATGTTCAGTAAACCAAATTGAATTCCAATAGTTTTGATCACAATATTCAGTGATCTGTTTAGTTTCATCTAATAATTTGTGATATGGTTTGTGTGTCCAATTTGTAGTATTACAGAAATAACCAAACTTCATTAAAGCCTCCTTTAAAAATTAATTTAAAGACGACCGATCCCACTTTCGTATATGAAATTACGACGAGTTATGTATCGCTTTATAGGATCATATTATTATTCTTACCTTTGATATTCAACGAATTTTTTAAGGGATTTATTAAGAAATTTATCGTATCTGAGACCGCTATTAGTTAGTTTTTCCTTATTTAAAAATGAAAGATTCATTTTAAAGTCATATGAGGGTTCAAAAAAGAAAGGAACTGAAAGCCTTTTTTGCTTGTTCCATAATACCCTATGATTAGTTGCTTTAAACCTTCCCTTACTTAAATATTCAAGCGCTCTTCCAGTATTTACAACTAAAGCATTTTTATTAAAGGGAACATCGTACCATTTTTTTGTTTTACGGTTTTGTACTTGTAAACCACCCTTTTTGTTTTGGTAAAGTACTGTGAAAATACCACTATCTACATGTGTTTCACATCCAAGAGCAACCCCATCTTGTTTAGAAATTTCAACAGGCTTTGTTTGATTAGGGTAATAATTAAAACGTAATGTGCTGAGAGTTTTTAATCTTGAAAATGCTTTTTTTGATATATCAGTATCCTTATTATAGATTTTAATAATACTTTTAAAAAGAATTTCACTTAAATTAAATATATCATCATAATAATCAGATAACTTAGAAATATTATTTGCAGTAAATGATTGCTTAATATTTAAATATTCTATGTACTGATTTTTTACTCTTTTTGAATATTTCTTAGTTACTTTTAAATCTCCCAAATCTAGTCCTTCTTTACCATTTACGTCATTAGGAAAGTAACCTCTATAAACATTTTTATTTTTTTTATTCCATTTTTTTGGAGCTAATTTAAGTTTATTTTTTTTATTTAGTTTGAAAAAATTTTCCCCAACCTTGCAAATTTTATTTATATTTTTTAATTTTATACCATGACCTGTAATTTGAAAAAAACCAACATCTAAACAAGCTTTCTGAATTTCTTTAACTATTTTAAGGGTAGGTCTTGTATCAAAACCTTTTTCAAGAATAGAAGAAATATTTATTGTTGGAATATAGTTTTTTTTTATCATCTATTAGGTGTATCTGATGCAATCATTTGGCCTCGAATTTTTTCTCTAAAATAAATATATGCACCTGCACCAATAATTATTGCGGCTCCAAGAAAAGTTCTAGGTACTGGTATAGTTTCAAATAATATGTAACCAGCTATCATTGCAAAAACTATGTACGAATATTCAAACAGAGACACCACAGACGGAGAAGCAATACTATATGCTGTAAAAACACAAAAAAAAGATATTGATGCAACAATACCCATTACAAAAACGTAAGGCCAAGAAACAGCTGGATTTACAAACCATTCTCTAAAAATAAACTGCATTGTAGGATCTGAAAAACTATTAAACTTTCCATCACCACTTATTAAAAATATTATAACACTCGCAATTACTGCAAAAATATAAAGTAAAGTTAACTGAGTATAAATATTATCTTTTTCAGATGTATATTTTGTAATTGTCATAGAGCATGCATAACAAAGTGAGCATGCAACTGGTGCCAATTTAAAAAAGTTAAAGTCTTCTAAAGTTGGATTTAGCACAACTAAAACACCAATAAATCCTACGGTTATTGCACTCCATCTTCTAATTCCAATTTGTTCTTTTAAAAATACTTTAGCAAATATTGACATGAAAAAAGGACATGAAAAGAATAATGCGCTGACCATAGCTAAAGACATAAATGTAAGTGAAATGTAAAAGAAACTAAAACCAAAGAAAAAACAAATTACTCTTAATAAAGTTAAAAAAGGATAATGAGTCTTTAATGTAAATTTTTTCTTTGTTATTAAGAATATAGATATAAGAACTGTAGCTTGAACGATAGTTCTACCAAGATATAACTCAAACAAAGCAATCTCCTCAAATATATATTTTATAAGAGAGTCTTGAATTGAAAAAAAAGCCATCCCTATCATGATAAATAGGATGCCTTTAGTATTATTATTTGCTTCCATAAGTTAATTCAAAATAAAGTCAGCAGCTCTCTCACCTATCATTAATGTTGGTGCATTTAGATTTCCACTTGTAATTTCTGGCATTACAGATGCATCAGCTACCCTTATATTCTGAAGACCATGAATTTTTAATTTTTCATCTACCACTGCCATATCATCTATACCCATCTTTAAAGTACATGATGGGTGATATGCTGTTTCTGCTTTTGATCTTACATATTCTTCAATTTCCTCATCTGAATTTGCATTATCACCTGGCCCAATTTCTTTACCAGCAAAAGGTTTCATAGAGTTTTGACATAAAATTTTTCTTGCTACTCGAACACATTTTATTGTTTCTTTAAGATCATAATCATCCTGCAAGTAATTAAATTGTATTTTTGGATAATCATAAGGGTTTGAACTGTTCAAAGTAATTTCCCCTCTACTTTTAGGTTGGTTTAAACTTGCATGTAATTGGTATCCGTGTCTATCAGGATCTACTAAACCATGGTCTATTACAAATGCTGGGAAAAAATGAAATTGTATATTTGGATATTTTTTATCTGGAGATGATTTACAGAATCCACCAGCCTCTAAAAAAGACGTAGAGCAAGGCCCACTTTTGTTTAAGAACCACTGGATACCCACCTTTACCATATTAAATTTATTTACATATGAATATAATGTATCTGGAGTTTTACATTCTTGTTGAATATAGGTTTCTAAATGATCTTGTAAATTTTTTCCAACTCCTTTTGAATCATGAATAACCTCTATTCCTTTTTCTTTAAGATGATTGCTTGGACCAACACCTGATAACATTAGTAATTGTGGAGAATTAATTGATCCACCACTTAAAATAATTTCTTTATTTGCGTAAATAGTCTTCGTTTCATTTTTTATTTTAACTTGAATTCCAATAGCTTTTTTGCCATCAAAAATAATCTTTTCTACAAATGACTCAGTAAATACTTTTAAATTTTCCCTGCTTTTAGCTGGTTTTAAATAGTATTTTGAAGCACTTGCTCTCTGTCCTTTATGAATAGTAACATCGTACATTCCAAAGCCTTCTTGGTCTTCTCCATTCATATCACTATTTATTTTATGTCCTGCCTCTTTCGCTGAGTCCAAAAAAGCTTTAAAAAGGGGATTTTTGTTATTTGATTGATTTACAGGCAATATACCTTTTCCACCTCTATAATTATTTTCTCCACCTGACCATGTCTCAATTTTTTTAAAAAAAGGTAAAACATTTTCGTAAGACCAATTTTTTAACCCAAATGAAGCCCATCTCTCATAATCATTTTTATTTCCTCTGACATAAACCATTCCATTATGCGCGGAACAACCACCAATCATCTTTCCCCTAGGACAAAATAATTTTCTATTGTTTAAGTGTGGCTCAGGTTCAGAATAATATTTATAATTATATTTTGGGTCATGCATTGCATAAAGTATTGCAAGGGGCATGTTTACTTTCCATATATCACTATCTTTACCAGCTTCAAAAATTGCAACCTTATTTTTACTTTGTTCAGTTAGTCTATTAGCGAGAACGCATCCTGCTGTACCTGCTCCAATTATTAAATAATCAAATTTCAAGGTATTTATTGTGGGTGGTCACCTTCTATAGCAATTCTATCCATTACTCTTTCATATCCTAATCCTCTACCTGGATAAAAATCTGCAATTGCAAAGTGAATAACACTTCTATTATCCCATATACAGACTGTATTTTCAGTCCAGCTAAATCTACAGGTTAATTCAAGTCGTGCTTGGTGTTCAAATATTTTTTTTAAAATTTCGTCACTTTCTTCTTGTTCAAGTCCAATTATTTTTTTTGTGTATGTCCAATTGACAAATAGAATTTTTTTTCCAGTCTCAGGATGTGTTCTTACTATTGGATGTTCATTAGAATATTCATCAAAATTTCTTTTTTCATTTCCCTCCATTTTTTTATATTTTTCAATAAAAAATTCTGCGCCAAGAGAACTATGGATTGCTTTTTTATCTTTTATCTTTTCCTTTATATCTTCATCTAATGTTTCCCATGCAAGCTCCATGTTTGCAAAGCATGTATCACCACCAACAGGAGGAATTTTAATTGATTTTAATATTACTGCTTTCGTTGGTTTTTCATTGTAACTAACATCACTATGCCAATTCTCACCCCATTGGTTTTTTTCATCTTCTGCTTTAATTATTCTTACTATTTCGGGATGTTTACTTAATCCTTTTACATATGCATGTGTTTCTAATGGTCCAAATTTTTCAGCTAAGGCTATATGTTGTTCAGCATTAATTTTTTGGTCCCTAAAGAAAATAACTTTGTGTTCTAATAATAAATTATTAATTTCCTTGATGTTTTGATCAGAGGTATCTTTAAGATCTATCCCTGTTATTTCTGCACCTAGTGCTCCTGACAAAAGTTTAATTTCCATAACTTATTTTTTTAGCTTACCAGAAAACACTAAATTTTCTGAGTTAAAAGAAACCTTATTTTTATTTATAAAGTCATCCATTATTTGGATTTTATCTTGTTCAAATTCTGTGACCTTTCTTTTATCCAGATCAATATAAAGCGACAGGCTTTCAATAGTTGCAGCAAGCTTTTTTGACTTCTTTTCATACATTTCGCATTTTAAATGTAATCTTTTTTTATCATGATCAAAGAAGGTGCAATAAACATCTACTTCATCATTTTCTTTCACTTCATTGTCATAGGTAGTTCTCGTATCTACAACCATAGTACTTCTTTTATTAATTTGTGCATTTGAGCCACCCATGTGAAACTTATTAAGCATTGTTTCCCATGCTTGATCAAAAATTAGAACATAGTATGCCATATTCATATGTTCATTGTAGTCTGTCCATTCCTTAATAACTTTTCTAGTGGCAAGATGAAATGACATAATTTAATTTAAACTTTATTTATTTTATCTGCTATCAATATTTTCCTTTTCATTTCTCGAAGGACAGGCTTTTCTATAAGTTTACCGTCTATGACTACTAGACCTGTATTTGAATTATTAAATTCTTCTAAAATTTTTTTAGCCTTGATAATTTCATCTTGAGGTGGTGTAAATACTTCATTTAAAATTTTAATTTGTTTTGGATGAATGGAACCTTTTCCAGTAAAGCCTAAGTTTCTTACTTGTTCAGCCTCTTTCCTCATTCCTTCCATATTCTCTAAGTCTAAATAAGGTACATCAATTACATCAACACCAACACTTGCACCTGCATGAACTAATTTAGATCTCGCATGGACAAGATTTTCCCATTTATTTTCAACTCTAAGCTCAGCTGCCATATCAACTCCACCAAAATATAAAGCAACTATTCTTTTACTGGCATGAGCAATATTATAAATATTTTCTAAAGCCTCATTTGTTTCCATTATTACATGAAGATCCGTATCTAAATTACAGTCTGTTAAAAGATCATCTATAAACGTTATTTCATCTGGAGTTTTAACCTTTGGTAACATGATAGCCTTTAGATTTATTTTGCTAGATATGAAAGCTTCTAAATCTAAAAGACCAAACTTTGTTCTTTGATTATTTAATCTGACAACTAACTCTACATCATTTTTTACTTCGAGAGTCTTTAGAGCCTCTATAGTATTTTTTCTAGCTTCTGCTTTATCATTGATTGCTATCCCATCCTCTAATTCAATACAAACCATGTCTGCACCTGATACAATTGCTTTAGGAAACATTTCTGGATGAAGTCCAGGTGTAAAAATAAAACTTCGTCTTACTTTTAATTTGTTCAAGTCCATTTAATTTTTGTAATCAGGTTCTTCTTTATCTAAAATTAATCTTATTTGAGATAGGAATAGATTTGCAAAATCAGTTGGAAAGTTTGCATGTTCTTCTGCAGTTTTCTCTGCAACTTCATGGCTGACTACATTAAGTTCTTGGTTTGTTGAAAGAGCTGTAAGATATGTTTGTGCTGCTCTTTCAAAATAATAAAGTGAATTAAAACCTTCAGCAACAGTTTCTCCTGTTGTTAAAATTCCATGATTTGCGAGTAACATGTGCTGTTTATTCCCAAGAGAATTCGCCATTTTAATGGATTCGTCCTCAAGTCCTAAACCTCCAAATTCATTGTATGTAGATACCCTATTATAAAACATCATCGTATTTTGATCGATTGGTTTCAAGACTGGGTCTTTTAGCGTAGAAAGAGCAGTTGCATATTTAGAATGGACATGAAAAATACATCTTGCGTGTGGAGCTTTTTCATGAATTGCACCATGGATATACAAAGCTGTCGGATCAATAACGTCTGGCTTATTCTTCAACTCATCTTTATTTTCTTTATTTACTAAGATCAAATCACTAGCCTTCATTCTACTAAAATGAATACCTGCTTTATTGCAGTAAAAATCAGATGTACCAGGTATGCATGCACTAAAATGGTTTGCAACCCCCTCATGCATATTAAGTCTAGCCGTCCATCTAAAAGTTGCAGCTAAATCCTTCTGTAATTCTGATATTTCCATTTGCATGATTTTAAAATATAGTTGAAAAATAAATTATGAACAACAACGTTTTTGTATCATGTGCTGTAACAGGGTCAGGCGATACTGCTAGCAAACACCCTGACTTACCAAAAACTCCAGAACAAATAGCTAAATCAGCAATAGAGGCAGCAAAAGCTGGAGCAGCAATTGCACATATTCATGTTAGAGAAGAGGATGGAACACCAAGTAGAAGGTTGGAATTATATAAAGAGGTAGTTGATAGAATTAGATCAAGTGAAACCGATGTAATTTTAAACTTAACTACTGGGATGGGAGGAGATTTGGACATAGGACAAGGGAAAAACCCACTAGATTTTGGCCCTATGACAGACATGGCAAATGTTATGGAAAGAATAGCTAATGCAGAACAATTTTTACCAGAAATTTGCACATTAGATGCTGGAACATTAAACTTTGGTGATGGTTCAGTCATTACAGTTAATACCCCTAATGATTTAAGAAAAGCTGCAAAAAAATTACAGGAAATTAAAGTTAAACCAGAGATAGAGGCATTTGATTTAGGAAATATGTGGTTTGGCTCTCAATTATATAAAGAAGGTTTGTTAGATGATCCTCCAATGTTTCAAATGTGTTTAGGTATTCCTTGGGGAGCTCCAGCTACTCCGTTAGCAATGCAAGCAATGAAAGATATAATGCCAGAACAAGGAGTATGGTCAGGCTTTGCAATATCAAAAAATGAAATGCCTTTTGTAGCACAAACAGTTGTTATGGGTGGAAACCCAAGAGTTGGTTTAGAAGATAATTTGTATATATCAAAAGGTAAACTTGCAACCAATGCTCAGTTAGTTGAAAAAGCGATCAGAATTGTAACAGATCTTGGTGCATCAATAATGACTGCAGAAGAAACAAGGAAAAAATTAAAGCTTGTTAAACACAAGTAATGTCCGAAATTAAAAAAGTTGCAGTAATTGGCACAGGAGTAATTGGAGTAGGGTGGACAATAAGACTCTTGGCTCACAACATAAAAGTTTTAGCATACGATAAAAATTTAATTCAAAGGAATAGCTTAATCCAAGAAATAAAAAGAACCGTACCTTTTGTAAAAAAACTATTTAATAAAAAAAAGATAAATTTAAATAATTTAAAGTTTTTTTCTTCTTTAGAGAGTACTGTTAAAGATGCAGATCTAATCCAAGAATGTGCTCCTGAAAACTATAAACTTAAAACTCAATTAATAAGTCAAATTTCAAATTATTGTAAACCTGAGGTTTTGATATCGTCAAGCTCATCTGGATTACTTCCCTCAAGAATTTTTTCAAAATGTAAAAATAATAAAAGAGGTATCATTGCGCATCCATTCAATCCTGTTTATTTACTACCTTTAGTTGAAATAGTTCCAGGAAAAAAAACAAGTTCTAAATCATTAAATGCAGCAAATAAATTTTATAATTCGATCTCAATGAACCCAATTACCCTTAAAAAGGAGCTACCAGGATATCTATCTGATAGACTGCAAGAAGCTTTATGGAGAGAAGCGCTTCATATTATAAATGAAGGGTATGCCTCAACAGAGGATTTAGATAGAGCTATTGAGGACGGCCCAGGCTTAAGATACTCATTAATGGGAACATTTTTAACTTTTCATTTAGCAGGAGGAAAAGCCGGAATGAAACATATGCTTGAACAATTTGGGCCCGCATTAAAACTCCCATGGACTAAGCTTAAAGCACCAAAATTATCAAAAAAGCTCTCAGAAAGATTGATTTCTGGTACAAAAAAGCAAGCAAAAGGAAAATCAATCAATCAATTGTCAAATATAAGAGATGAGTATTTAGTTGAACTTCAAAATCTTAGAAAAAAATATGAAAATAAAATTAGAAAATAGATATCTAAAGAAAACTTAAAATGGTAATTTAGTTACATGGATTTTAATCATTTTTTAACAAGTTACATGCCAGATACAAGCATTGGTTCAAAGCAGCATTTTAAAAATATGCTTGAAGAATGTGTGACTGCTGAAAAACTTGGTTATGCAACTGTGTCAATACCAGAGCATCATTTAATAAACTTACTAATGATGCCATCGCCATTGCAGATGGCTGTAAAAATTGCATCAGTTACAAAAAATATTAAAATAACAACAGGTATAGTTGTTTTGCCTCTACACGATATGAGAACATATGCTGGTGAAGTAGCTACTGCCGATATTTTAACTGATGGAAGATTAATTTTAGGTGTAGGAAGAGGGGCATTTCCGTGGGAAATGAAAAGGCTAGGCACACCAATAGAACAATCGAAAGAAAAATTTGTAGAGTCTCTAGAGGTTCTGCAATTATTATTAAAAAATAAAGAAGTTTCGTATAAAGGCAAATACTATGACTTCGAACCATTAACTGTAATGCCTCGACCCATAAGTAATCCAATACCAATGATGGTTGCCGCAATGAATTTAGAAAGTATAAAAGATGCAGCTTCAAGAGGATTTCATGTTCAATCAACAGTATTATCAGGTACAAAAGATCTTTTATTAAGTAGAGTTAATGCATTTAAAGAAGGCTGCATTCAACTGGGTGAAAAAGGTAAGTTACTCAAACTTTCAATGCAACGAATGGCTTACTTAGCAAAAGATGAAAATGAAGCTAGAGAGAAAACAAAACTTGCTTACGAATATTACAAAAGATTTGATAATATGTTTACAGGACCAGGCAAGGTAAAAGAGGGTAATATTGAAGCTTTACCAAGAAAACAAACTTTAGAAGAACTAAAAGAAAATCTTTTAATTTGCCCTTTAAATGAAATGATTGATAAACTTAGCGTTTATGCTGAAGCAGGAGTTGATGAGGTGATTCTTAGTTCAAGTTTCGGACAATCACAAGAAGACCTAATAGAGTCAATGTATAGAATTGGTGAAAACGTAATCCCATATTTTAAAAAATCTAATATACAAGTAGCTTAAATATCTATGAGCATCATAGATTGCAATTACTCAGTTACAGGTTCAGGACCGGCAATATTTTTAACTCATGGAGTTGGAGGTGCAGAAGATGCATGGAGATTTATAACTCCAAAGCTTAAAAGTATGTTTACAGTAGTAACATACGATTTAAGAGGGCATGGAAAATCACCTGTAGATAATAAAGATTTTAATTTAGATGACCTTGTATTAGATCTAGAAAGAGTAAGAGAAAAGACAAACATCCAAAAAGCCCATTTTATGGGACATTCTTTAGGGGGCATGATTGCCCCTGCTTATGCTAAAAAGTTTCCTGAAAGAGTTTTGTCAGTAGGTTTATTATCAACAGTTGCAGGAAGATCTGATGAAGATAAACAAAAAGTGTGGAATGTCATTTCAGATCTAAAAAATAAGGGAGTTGAACAAACATTAAATAATCTGACCAACAGATGGTTTACAGACGATTTTATTGAAAAAAATCCGGACCTAGTATCCAGAAGATTAAAACAGGTAATAGATACTGATAAAGATGTGTTTATAAATGTTTTTAAAATTTATGCAGAAACTGAGATGATCTCTTGGTTAAAAGATATAAAGAAACCTTGTCTATTTATGACAGGAGAAAATGATGGTGGATGTACTCCTTCTCATAACAAAAAAATGTCAAACGAGGTAAAAGATTCTAAATTAGTTATTATACCAGAGGTAAAACACTCTTTTTTGATAGAGGCTCCTGAACAAATAGCAAATAACCTAATAGAATTTATTGAAAATATTTAAAGCTCTAATGCATTCTTAAAGTGTTCCCATCAACGCCAACTACTTGTCCAGAAATTCTAGAAGACTCATCGGATATTAAATAACAACACATTTTACCAATATCTTTCTCATAAACCCAAGTATTCAGAGAAGTCATAGAAACAAATTCACTCTCCACAGCTTTTTTTGAAATTTTTAAAAATTTAGCTTTGTCTCTAATAACTCTTCCCATTCTATCTCCTTTTACAGTTCCAGGGCAAATTGCGTTTACTCTAATTTTAAACTTTCCTAACTCCATTGCTAAAGTTTTTGTCATTCCAACTACTGCCCACTTACTTGCTGAGTATGGAGACCTTAATGGAAATCCAAATATACCTGCTGTAGAGGATAGATTAACTATTGAGCCACCTTTATTTTTTTTTAACATTGGGATTGCTAATTTTGAAAAAATAAAATGACTAATTACATTTATCTTTAAAGTTTGTTCCCAATCTTCTGTTTTAAGTTTATCCATAGTCCCTGTTGGGCCTGCAACTCCAACATTATTAATTAGTGCATCAATCTTTTGTGTTTTTTTTTTTATTTCTTTAAAAAAATTTATTACATCGTTTTCATTTGAGGCATCGCAATGAAAAGAAAACAACCTTTTATTATTCAAAGGATTTTTCTTTAATTTATTTATAGATTTTTTATCAACATCACAAACGAATACCTTCGCACCTTTTTCAAGACACTCTTTTGCTGTTGCCCAT